>DATJUS010000040.1:0-25678 GCA_035502175.1 Rhizomicrobium sp. | reverse complement strand
CCGCCCATGAAATCGTTTCTGATTGCGGCCACCGCTGCCGCCGCGCTGTCGCTTTCCGCAATCGCATTCGCCTCTCCGTCCGCCGACGTCGCCAAAGCCGTGGCCGATACATCCCGTCCGCAGGCCGACCGCGACGCGGATGCGCATCGCAAGCCTGCCGAGACGTTGGCGTTCTCCGGCGTGAAGCCCGGCGACAAAGTCGGTGAGCTGTTTCCGGGCCGTGGTTACTACACGCGCATGCTGAGCGATGTTGTAGGACCGAAAGGCGCAGTCTACGCGCTGGAAACGACGCGCTGGCAGAGCTCCGTTGCGGCGACCAAGAAGGTTCTCGACGAGAAAGGTCGCGAGAACGTCCATCTGACCGCGACGCCGTTCGGCGCGTTCGATATCCCGGAGAAGATCGACCTGTTCTGGATCACGCAGAACTATCACGACCTGCATATCGCCGAATACGGCACCGTCGACATGGCGGCGTTCAACAAGCACGTCTTCGATTCCCTGAAGCATGGCGGCATCTATTTCATCGTCGACCATCAGGCGAACGCCGGCACCACGGAGGCACAGATCGCCAAACTGCACCGCATCGAAAAGGCGCAGGTGATCCGCGAAGTCGAAGCCGCCGGTTTCAAGTTCGTGGGCGAAAACGACGCGCTCGCCAACGCCGCCGACGATCACACGCTGACCATCTTCGACAAGCCCATTCAGGGCCATACCGATCAGTACATGCTGAAGTTCAGGAAGGCATAAGAAGCAGACTGCCGGCCGCACATCGCGTGCGGCCGGTAGCTTCTAACATCGATCGCACCGAATGGTGCGGCACCGCCGCAGACGAAACTCAATCCTGAATCGCTGTCAAAACGCCGTTTTCGAAATACAAATACCTGCCCTGACTATACACCCATTGCTCATGGACACGGCCGCTCACAATTGTGCGGTTCACCGTGCTCGGACCATCCCAACTCATTTCCGCTTGCTCCGTGGTCATCCCGATCAAGACGGTGCTCTGTTCGATCGCACTCCAGATGCGTGCGGGCCATTTGTGCAGGAGATGCGGATCGATGCTCGACAACTCTCTGTCGATCAGATGCTTTGCCATCGTTGCATACAACGAACTGCTCATGTTCGTCGGCGACCCGGCAATGTCCATATATCCTTCTTCGCCGGCATCATTCTTTAAGACCAATCGCACGGGCCGCGACGAATCTTCTCCGGCAAGTACGTCGGAAATCGTGACGACGGAAATTCGGCGATAACGGACATAATCATCGCCGGTGACATCGGTTCCGACCCTCGGCAGCTTGCTGATGAGAATCCAATACTTCTGCCCCACATACTGCTTCCTCGCCTCTTCCAGATCGCGAAGGAGCGCGATCTCCCGGACAGATGCTTCATCCCGGTTCTCATTTGGAAGCAGGACAGGCTTGACCGTGTAGGTCCGCCCCGTGTCGTCCGACTTGAACGTCACCACCCAGCCGCTGAGGAGTTGGAATCTATCGTCGTGCCAACGCACGGAGACGGCCGTCAGCACTTTGCCGGCCAGTTCTTCGTAAGTTGGATGACCGTATTCGCCAGAGCCACCATCGAAGGTCTGATAACCGTACACTCGCAGCTCCGTTGGCGCGGGCAGCGCGATAAACTTCTGCCCCGTCCAGCAACGCACGGGAATTTTTGACGGATACTGAAAATCGCAGGCCCCTTCGGGCGCAGACTGAACGGGAGCGGCGTCGGGCCTTACAAACGGGTGGTCTTCTGCCCGGATCGAAGCGCTATTGAGAATACCGGCGCCCAGCATGAATATCGCTGCGCCGGCGGCGCTGCCAGCTTTCCGCATTTTTGCCACCCCAGAAGCCGTTTCCGCAATTTATGTGAGATGATGAGAGAATGACAGGCCATGGCAGCTAGAATCCTTTCCGCACTTCTCGTCGTCGGCGCACTCGTCACGGCGTTCTACTGGTGGAGCTATTTCACCGGCGGCGATGTGATGGTGCTGCACGACCGCTGGTACACCGCGTTCGAGTCGAGCTTTCCCGTCGCGGATGGATGGATGGCACTGTGCATGTTCGCGGCGGGCATAGGATTGTGGAGCGGCAAGCCGTGGGGCGCGCGTGCCGGGCTGCTCGCGGGCTCCGCCCTTCTCTATCTCGCGGCGATGGACATCACGTTCGATATCGAGAACGGCATGTATGCGATGGCAGCGGCCAACGACGCGATGAAGTTCGAGGTGTTCATCAACGTCACGACGGTCCTGCTCGGCGTGTGGACGCTTCTTGCCTGCTGGAAGCGCGCCTGACGATCAGGCTGCGAAAGGGCGGTCGTGGATCCACTGCGACAGGATGAATTTCTCGCCGCGCCGGATCGGCAACGCGGCATGCAGGCTCATGGGATCGGGTTTGCCGCCGCGCTGGCTGCCGAAAAAGATTCCGTCTCCGGTCCTGCCCCTATAGCGGAAACTGGCTTTCGGAAACTCCAGATCGCCGCCGTCGTAGTCGTCGTTCAGATACAGCAGGAAGGTCGCGAGACGGTCGCCCGCATAGGTGCCGTCGCGGCCATAGGGCTTTTCGCCATCGCGCAGGAAGTCGTAATGCGCCCGGATCTCCTGCCCGAGCGCGTAGTGGAATATCTGCGGTGGCTCCATGTGCGGCACGGGAATTTCGGCGATGCCCGCGATCTTGATGCGGAGCAGCAGCATGACCACGCCGCCTGCGACGATATCGAACACGAAGTCGCTGCATGTCCGGCTCTCCAGCACGCGCGACGTGCCGGTGACGCCATCGCGCATCTCAGCGACCTTGTACTTGCCATGCGCGCAGCTCAGCAGGAACGCGCAAAGCTGCGGCTCACGAATTTCTCGGCCGTCCAGATCTTCGGCGAACCGCACACCTGTATCGCCGGTTCTGAGCGGACCCAGGCTTCGAGGTTCACGCTCTGACGCAGCCGTTTCCAGATATCCGGCGAAGGACTGGCTCGCGCCAATGCAACAGCCGCAGCGTCGCCGGCGATCAGGCAGAGCTGCGTGCGCGCGCTCGCCGATCCGGCTTCGGACGCGGCGAGCAGATAGTCGAGTGCGTTCGGCCAGCTGTGCGGCACACCCCATACGCCGCCGCCCGACAACGTCGCCATGATCGTGAGCGCCTCGGCGTCGCCGTTCTCCGCGGCGAGCCTGACGTAGCGGACGCCTTCTTCGGGCGCGAACGGCGCGTCGCGCCCGACGAGCAGGCGCGTGCCGAGCGTTCGCGCGGCGGCGTTATCTCCGGCATCGGCTGCGATGCGCAAAGCTGCAGCGCTGCCGGAATCCGCGATGGATTCCAGTTCGCTCATTGACCCGTGACAATCCCAGTCGCGCGCGTTCCCCGTGCGCTTGCCAAGAAATTGGCATCGCCCTCGAAGAATTGCTCATCAAAAAATTGCGATTTTCGGAAACGCTAGGGTGCTCTGTCGAAAACGCGCAGCTGCCCAATAGCACCGGTGTCGGGCGGGAGTGCTGCGATCAATTCCGCGACGGTCTTGTGTGAAACCGGATGGCGCCACTCCCGCGCGATATCGCAGAGCGGCACGAGCACGAACGCGCGACTCTCCATCCGCGGATGGGGAAGACGCGGCGGCCCCTCTTCCACGCGACCGTCGTAATCGATGAGATCGAGATCGATCGTGCGCGGCGCGTTCGGCGTCGATCGTTTTCTTCCGAACGCTTCCTCGATCTCGTGCAGCGTTGCCATCAACACCGATGGAGGAAGTTCCGTCTTAACCAGCGCGACCGCGTTGACGAAAGGCGGATCGCTCGGATCGGGCCACGCTTCGGATTCATAGAACGCGGACACACGCAGGACTTCGATACCGTGCTGCGGCAGTCGCTCCAGAACCGCGCGCAATGTTCCGTGTGGCGGACCGATTTGCGAAGGAAGATTGGCACCAAGCGCGATCAAGACCATTTACACCGTCTCATGACGAAAATGACTCAATTGTGTCTTGAACCCCGGTCGCCAATGACTAGAACAGAGTGTGGGCGCCGGGGAACGTTTGCCCGTTCGGCCGTTATTTGTTCTGGAGGTCATTATGCTCTTCTATCCGCAGGAAAAGCTCGCCATTTTCATCGACGGCGCCAACCTCTATGGCGCGGCGAAGGGCCTTCAGTTCGACATCGACTATAAGCGCCTGCTGGAACTTTTCGCGCGCAAAGGCATCCTGGTGCGCGCATTTTATTACACTGCCGTCGCCGAGGATCAGGAATTTTCGCCGCTGCGCCCGCTGGTCGACTGGCTCGATTACAACGGGTTCGCAGTTGTAACAAAACCGCTCAAGGAATTCACCGACGCGCAGGGCCGCCGCCGCGTGAAAGGAAACATGGACATCGAACTCGCCATCGATGTGATGGAAATGGCCGATCAGGTCGATCACATCGTCATCTTCTCCGGCGATGGCGATTTCCGCCGCCTGGTCGAAGCGGCCCAGCGCAAGGGCCGCCGCGTCAGCGTCGTCTCCACCATCCGCACCCAGCCGCCGATGGTCTCCGACGATCTGCGCCGCCAAGCCGACAATTTCATCGAGCTCGATGAACTCAAGCCGATGATCCAGCGCGAAGGTGGCCCGCGGGCCTCGCAGGCGCCGGCCTACGCCCAGACGGCGTGAGCAGCACAGAACCTCCGAAAGATTGTCCCCTCTGCCCGCGTCTGGCGAGTTTCCGCGCGGCCAACCGGCTCGCGCATCCGGACTATTTCGACGATCCGGTGCCGAGCTTCATCGGCCATAACGTCCGCCTTCTCATTGTCGGTCTCGCGCCAGGTTTACATGGCGCGAACAAAACAGGGCGCCCGTTCACCGGCGACTGGGCCGGCGATCTTCTCTACGCGACGCTCCTGAAGCATGGCCTCGCGCGCGGCGTTTATGCCGAACGCGCCGACGACGGACTTGAACTGGTCGATTGCGCGATCACCAATGCCGTGCGCTGCGTGCCGCCGGAGAACAAGCCGCTGCCTGCGGAAATCAAGACCTGCCGCCAGTTCCTCGCCGCGCAGATCGCCGCGCTCCCGCAGCTTCGCGTGATATTGGCGCTGGGCAAGATCGCGCACGACAGTGTGTGCGACACGCTCGGCGCGAAGAAGTCCGCGCATCCGTTCAAGCACGGCGTCGCCTACGACCTGAAACCGCTGACGCTGATCTCCAGCTATCACTGCTCCCGCTACAACACGAACACAGGCGTGCTGACCGAAGCAATGTTCGATGCGGTGGTGAAGCAGGCCAGGATCGCGGCGCTTCACGCGCTCTGATTTCTAGTGCGCGCCCTTCTTGTTGGTCTTCTGCCACTGCTCGAAACTCATCGCCGGCGCCGCAGCGGACGCTGAGCCCGCATCGGCAGAGCCGCCTGAATTGTCCGTGTAGCCATATTGCAGCCTCGCCTGCGACGTCGGCATCGCCGCAACGGTGGCCGGTGCGCTTGTGGCCGGAGCGACATCACCGGCGGCACTCTCCGTATTGCGCGTCACCGTCGGCGGCCCCTCCGCGACGACGAAGCGGAAATCGTGATCTTCGCCATTCCAGTTCACATGCAGCGCGATGTTCTGCGGGTATTGTCCGGATGAAAGCTTCGCCGCGACGACGATGCCGCCGTAGGAGTCGCCCGCGTTCACCGTGGTCGTCTGCAGCGCCTGATGGTGGATATTGCCGACGGTGCGGTCCAGCGAGGCGCGAATGCCGGCGATGTTGTCCCGGGTCTCCGCGCGAATTTCGGCGGCCTGAACCGGATCGTAGGACGTCGAAGACCACGAAACGGCTCCCACGGGCGTGTACGCCGTGCCTCGCGTGGTGGAATAGGACGATGCCGATGCGAGGCCGCCGGCCAGCGCGGCAGCGAAGGTCTTCCATTCCGCATCGACTTTGGCTTCGTGGATCAGTTCGCCGCTCGTGAACACTTTGTCCTGTGTCCCGTCCGCCTGTTCGACAGAGATGTTCTCAACGCCGAAATTCGATGGAACGGAGGATTTGTTGAAAGCCGCAACACCAAAAGCCAGCCGCATGTCGTCCGTGACTCTGAGCGGCGTGACCTGAATTGCAGCGGAGCGCTTTTCCGAAAAAATGGTCGGGGCGCCTTGCTCATACCGTATCTGCTGACCCGCGCCCGGCGCCGGCGAGATGCTGTATTCCGTCGCGCAACCGGAAAGCACCATCGCGACCAGTCCCACAGCAGCGATTTTCCGAACCATTTGCCCCTCGCAGCGGTATTCGCAAGGGTAACTACCGCAGGTGGAGTTCATGCCGGTTGAAGGGGATAGCTAAAATTTGAGGGAAATGACCGGCGTGGCCTTTCCGCAAATTCTAGCGGTGCATATAGGAATTTTTCCTCCACACCCCTTGAAACCTAGTATTTTGTTCCCATTTTGTTCCTGTGTTGCTAGAGGAACTGAAATGTATATGAACCCCGCAGAATGGCGTAAGGCCTTTGAAAACAAGACAGAATTGGAACTGAAGGCGATGGTCCCGCCGGAGGAACTCCCCATCGTCCTCAAGAAGATGTGGGGTCGGGACCGGGACACGGCGCTGGCGGCCGTTCGCGAGGCGCAAATTGCCACGGAAGATCGGGAAGACGATCAGGTGTTGTCTTACATCTTGGACCAGAAGTCCGCCATCGAAGAGGCTCTTTCGGCACTGGAAAACGATTCATCTGCAGGCTTCGCGGCGGCGCCCGGGATTGCGCCGCAAGCGCTCGAAATCCCGAAGGGCAACGCCGCCGATCTCCTTGAACAACAGATCGCAACCTGTGCGGCACTGATCGGCAACATCGCCAACTACATCGCGCGCAGCGACACCGCGACCGATGTCTGCTTCCCGTTCATGGACCGCATCTCCTCGCTCCTGTCATCGAGCGCGACAGCAGCGCGCGTCGTCGGTCAGCTTCGCGGCATCGCCAGTGAAACGAAACAAACTTTCGTCAAGAAGGTCGAAGGGGCGCGGGAGGGGGGAGTACCGCAAACGTGAATTCAACGATCAAGATATTGCGGCCGGACGAGGTATGGCAACCAACCATCGGAGCGCCGGCCGGCAATCGCAACGCGTTCAAGACCGGCACGCACACGAAGGAGGTGCGCGTTTTGCGCAAGCAGGTCACAGCAACGCGACGAACGATGAAGCGACTGATCGCATGCGCGAAGGAGGAGCTGCGGGAGCGAAGCTACTTGGGTGCGACGTAACCCGGATCGCCGGGACCGGCGCAGTGACCGGAGACTTCGGCCGACGAATAGATCGGATTGTCCTGCTTCTTCACATCGTCCTGCACGAACTGCTTGCCTTGCGAGGCGCATTTCTGCTGCGCCTCTTTCGTCACCTGGTCAGCCAGCATGCCGGAGCAGCCCGTCACGAACGGCACGCACAGCGCCGCAATCAAAACCGCTCTCATCCGAAATCCCCCTACCGGCGATTGAGGATAGATCAGCCCTTGTTGCGCATCAACCGCGCCTTGTCGCGCTGCCAGTCGCGTTTCTTTTCGGTTTCGCGCTTGTCGTGGAGCTTTTTGCCCTTGGCGATGCCGAGCTCGATCTTGGCGATGCCTTTGGGATTGAAATACAGGCGCAGCGGCACGAGCGTCATGCCCTCGCGCTGGATCGCGGCGGCGAGCTTGTTGGCCTCGCGCTTGTGCACAAGGAGTTTGCGCTGGCGGCGCGGCTCATGATTGAAGCGGCTCGCCTGCGTGTATTCGGGGATATAGGAATTGACGAGGAACAGCTCGCCGTCCTTCGCATAGGCATAGGACTCCGCGATCGTCGAGCGCCCGTCGCGCAGCGACTTCACCTCGGAGCCGTACAGCATGATCCCCGCCTCCAGCGTGTCATCGATGGAATAGGAGAAGCGTGCCTTGCGGTTGTCGGCGACAACCTTGTTCTCGGGATCGGATTTCTTTGCCACGTCAGTGCTTCAGACCGGCGCTCGCCATCGCTTCGCGCACCTTGGCTTTCGCGGCGTCGGTCGCGGCGACCAATGGCAAGCGCACTTCCTCCGTGCAGATGCCGAGCAGAGAACCCGCATATTTCACCGGCGCCGGGCTCGGCTCGACGAACATCGCGTCGTGAAGCGGCATCAACTTTTCCTGAAGCGTCAGCGCCGTGTCCCACGCGCCTTGCAGGCACGCATTCTGAAAATCGGCGCACAGCTTCGGCGCGACGTTTGCGGTGACGGAGATGCAGCCATGACCGCCCTGCACCATGTAGCCAAGTGTTGTGGCGTCCTCGCCCGAGATCAGCCGCCAATCGAGCCCGCACGCCGCGCGCTCGCGCAGCGGACGCGCAAGGTTCGCCGTCGCGTCCTTCACGCCGACAATGTTCTTGAGCTTGGCGAGACGGCCCATCAATTCGACGGACATCTCCACAATTGCGCGACCGGGAATGTTGTAGACCAGGATCGGAATATCGACCGCGTCGGCAATCGCCGCATAGTGGCGATACATGCCTTCCTGCGACGGCTTGTTGTAGTAGCCGGTCACCGACAGCACCGCGTCGGCTCCGACCTTCTTGGCGTGTTGCGTCAGAGAGATCGCCTCTGCCGTGGCGTTCGACCCGGCGCCTGCGATCACCGGCACGCGGCCGCGCGCTTCCTCGACACAGATCTCAACCACGCGCATGTGCTCGTCATGGCTCAGCGTCGGCGACTCGCCGGTCGTGCCACAGGGAACCAGCCCGTGGCTCCCCTGCTCGATCTGCCAGTTCACGAGTTTCCGGAACGCGGCTTCGTCCACCTTCCCGTCTTTCATCGGGGTGATAAGCGCGGGAATAGACCCTCTTATGCGTTCGCGGACGGATGACATGACACGGTTCCAGGGAAATAGTGCCGCAAACTACAGGCGTGGCAGCGGAAGGAGCAAGTATGGCCCTCGAAATGCGGTCGAAATGCGAGCGCTGCGAAACGCCGCTGGCCCACGAGACCGATCAGGCCCGAATCTGCAGCTACGAATGCACCTTCTGCGCGTCCTGCACCGACGCGATGAGCGGGCGCTGCCCGAACTGCGGTGGGGAGCTTCTGCCACGGCCGCGGCGAAAAGCGCGCGCCGGGTAACGTTCCGCGGTGGCGGGCATCCCGAGCCATCATTAAGCTTGAATCCCGCGCTTCGTTTGGAGGCGCCGCTGAAGATTGTCGCGCCATGAAAATCGTTCCTGCCATCGCCGTTGGTGTCGCCCTCGTTTCCGCAGCTGCGGCAGTCTATGCCCAGACCACCACGCTGCCGAACGGCCTCGTCCAGAACGGCAACGTCGTGATGATGCAGCCAATCCAGGACTACGAAGGCGCGGACAACGGCATCTCCATCAGCGCGGAACGGCACTCCGCCCTCATCCATATCCTGAGCCCCGCGGACCGCGATGTGTTCTCCCGTGCGTTCGATGCCGCCGACCGCGGCGATTGGGTCGCCGCACGCGGCCTCGCCGCGCAGGGCCGTGACAGCGCCGCGAAGAAACTCGTCACCTGGCGCTATCTGCTCGACAAGAACAGCGGCGCGACCTTCGATGAGATCAACGATTTCCTGAAGGCCAACCCCGACTGGCCGGCGCGGGAGACGCTCTATGCCCGGGCGGAAAAGGTGCTCGACTTCAATCTGACACCGGCACAGGTCATCGCCTGGTTCGGTGCGCGCGCCCCCGCCAGCGGCATCGGCAAGGTGAAGCTCGGCGAAGCGATGATCGCTGCCGGCCGCACGGCCGAAGGCCGCGAGACGATCCGCAGCGCGTGGATCAACTGGAGTTTCGAGCCTCAGGACGAACTCGCGATCGTCCAGAAAGATGGCGCGTACTTGACGCCTGATGCCGACAAGCAGCGCCTCAACAATCTCCTCTGGCGCGACGATACCGGCGGCGCGCGGCGCGAACTCTCCCGCGTGACGGATCAGGCCCAGCAGGTCGCGCAGGCGCGCCTGATGCTGCGCTCCAGTCCGTCGGCTGGCGAGAGCATGGCGGCGAACCTTCCCGGCGATCTGAGTTCGGATCCCAATCTCCTTTTCGATCGCGCGCGTACCGCCCGTCGTGCCAACGACAACAACCGCGCAGAAGCGCTGCTGCTGCGCGCGCTGACCGGCGCCGATCTCGCAAGGCAGCATCCCGCAAAAGTCTGGGCAGAGACCAACATCATCGTCCGCGAGGCGCTGAAGGACAGCAACTACCGCACGGCGTATCAGCTTCTCAACAACACCAACCTCAACCTCGGCGACGAGTTCTCCGAATGTGAGTTCATGGCGGGCTGGGTGGCGCTGCGTTTCCTGAAAGAGCCCAAGACCGCGAAACTGCATTTCCAGAAGCTGGAAGCCGGGGTTTCGCGCCCGATCAGTCTGGCCCGCGCGCATTACTGGGAGGGCCGCAGCTATGAGGCGGAGGGCAATCTCGCCAACGCATGGGAACAGTACAAGCTGGCTTCCAAGGCGCCGACGACGTTCTACGGCCAGCTCGGTCTCGCAAAGATCGATGCCACGCCCACGCTCCATATCGTGGAATCGCCGCTCGATACGGTCACCGCGAAGGCAGACTTCGAATCCGATGACGTCACCCATGCGATGAAGGTTCTGGCCGATCTCGGCCAGGTCAGCCAGCTGCGCACTTTCGCGCTTCACTACGAAGAGCTTCACCCCGACGCGAAGCATGTCGGCACGCTGTTGCAGGCGATGGTCGATCTGGGTTTCAGGGAGGTTGCCCTGCGCGCCGCCAAGCAGGCGAGCTACAACGGCCTGCTCTATTTGCAGTTCACCCATCCGGTGATCCCGGTGCCGCTCTATCACGGCCCCGGCAACGGACCTGATCCCGCGATGACACTCGGCCTGATCCGTCAGGAGACTGAATTCGATCCGGCGTCGGTCAGTGGCCCCGGCGCGCGCGGGTTGATGCAGATCATGCCCGCCGGTGCGCGACACGATGCGGACCTCGCCGGCGTCCAATACCGCCCGAACGACTTATTGAGCGACACGACCTACAACATGCAGCTCGGCATGGCGGAGTTCGGCAGCTACATCAGCAACTGGGGGGGCTCGCTGACGCTGTCCATGGCCGCCTATAACGCCGGGCCGAACAACGCGAAGAAATGGATCACGAACAACGGCGATCCGCGTAGCCCGGCGACGGACCCGATCGACTGGATCGAGGAGATCCCGTTCAACGAGACGCGGAACTATCTGATGCGGGTTCTGGAGAATACGCAGGTCTATCGCAATCGCCTTGCCGGCCGCGACCAACCTTTGAGGATATTGAACGACCTGTACGCGCCGAACACGCCACAGGCGAAGGCAATCGACTACACACCGCCACCGGCGCCGTCCGCGACCCTTCCGGTGCCGCAGCCGAAGCCGAAATCGCGCTAGAGCCTACTGACGGAAGATGTTGAGCCACTCGCGGGCCAGGCGTTGCGCCTCGGCGATCTGCGAGTTGTTCATCTCGGCGGAGATCTGTGCACGCCAGCGCTTGGCTTCTTCCACACCGCGAACCGCAGCGAGGTTGAACCATTTGTGCGCGGCGATGAAATCCACACCCACACCCTGTCCGGTCGAATAGGCGAGACCAAGATTGTAGAGCGCATCGGCGCGCCCCTGCTTGGCATCGTTCTCGTATTGCGCCAGCGCATCGACATCAATGCACGCCATCGCAAACCCCTTCCCTCTTTCATACGCGGAAACGTCTTCCGCAAATGGATCGTGGGACTGGATAAGCTAAGGGGCGGTTAACGCGCTTTAGCCTTGATATTCATAAACAGTTAACCCGCGTTCACCGTGTTCAGGTGCGCGCGCGCTGACCGAAAAGAATTTTGCGCGCTTCTTCCTGCGCTTTCGGATCGGCGTTCTGTGCCTCGCGCAGCTCGCGGCCGAGCGCGAAACCCTTCTCGGTCGCCGGACGCTTCCCGATCTTGTCGCGCCACACTTTCACATGCGGGAACTCGATCCCCATCTCGACCATGCGCGAGGCGCCGACGACCCAGCCCCAGCACGCCATGTCGGCGATCGAATAATCGCCGGCGAGGTATTCGTTGTCAGCAAGACGTTTGTTCATCACGCCGAGCAGACGATGCACCTCATCGGTGTAGCGCTTGCGGGCGTATTCGTTGCCTTCCTTCGCGTAATTGATGAAATGGTTCGCCTGGCCGGTCATCGGACCCAGTCCCGCCATCTGCCAGAAGAGCCATTCATCGACGACCACGCGCTTGCGTTCGTCTTTTGGGTAGAACTTTCCGGTCTTACGTCCGAGGTATTGCAGGATCGCGCCGGACTCGAAGACCGAAATTGGCTTTCCGCCGGGACCGTCGGGGTCGATGATCGCCGGCATGCGGTTGTTGGGCGAGATGCGCAGGAATTCGGGCTCGAACTGCTCTCCCTTGCCGATGTTCACCGACACCATGACGTAAGGGAGCCTGCACTCCTCCAGCATCATGCTGATCTTCCAGCCATTCGGCGTCGGCCAGTAATAGAGCTGGATCGCTTTGCGGGACTTCTTCGCGCGCGCCGGAGCGGCTTTGCGGGGCGCCGCCTTCTTCTTAGTTGGCTTGGCAGCGGGCTTAGGCTTTGGCGTGCTCTTCTTGGACTTCTTCTTCGCCTTGGCCATGACCGTCTCCAGAATTATCCGGCGGCCACTATGCCAAAAATGGCTTGGCCGCGACACCCGTTAGGGAACCGCGGCCTTCGCCTTGTTCACTGGTCGCTCCTGACGTTGGAAACGGGGAGAACCGTGAAACTACGTTGATAAAATCAACGCAGCTTATTTCTTCTTACGCTTCGCCTTCTTGGCCTTCTTTGCAGGGGCCTTCTTGGCTTTCTTGGCTTTCTTTGCTTTTGGCATGTGAACAACTCCTCTAACGTTGGTTCGGGTCCTGCGAATCGCATCCCCCAAAACGCGAATAATATGAGTGGGTTGCACGCAATATTGCAATAACCCCCTGTGTTTCGCGACAAGGGCCGTTTTGCAGTATGTCAAAAAAGCTTTATTTTGTTGAACGAAATGACATCGTCTGTATACAGACGGATTTCACCGGTTTTTGCTTGCGCGGTTGTAAAATTCCTGCAAATGCGCGAATCACCCCTCATCGGGCAGATTGAGTCGCACCTTGAGGATCGCATTCACCGCCTGCGGATTCGCTTTTCCGCCACTCTGTTTCATCACCTGACCGACAAACCACGCTGCGAGTTTCGGTTTCGCTTTCACTTCCTCGACCTTGTCCGGATTCGCGGCGATCACCGCGTCGACAACCTTCTCGATCGCGCTCGTATCGGTGACCTGCTTCATGCCGCGCGCTTCGACAATCGCACGCGGATCGCCGCCTTCGCTCCAAAGGATATCCATCAGATCCTTCGCGAGCTTTCCGGAGATCGTGTTCGCGGAAATCATCTGCACGATGGCGCTGTTCGCCTGCGCCGACACCGGACCGGTCGCAATTGTGAGGTTCGCCTTGTTGAGCCGGCCGAAATATTCGTTGTTCAGCCAGTTCGCGGCACCTTTGGCCTCCGCGCCGTCGGCCAGCATCGCCTCGAAATAGTCGGCAGCCTCGCGCTCCGCGACCAGAACCGACGCATCGTAGGGCGGCAGGCCCAGCTTCACGAACCGCGCCTTCTTTTCATCGGGCAATTCGGGGAGCGTGGCCGCTATTTCCTTGACCCACGCCTCTTCCAGCACCAGCGGGAGCAGATCCGGGTCCGGGAAATAGCGGTAGTCATGCGCGTCCTCCTTGGACCGCATCGACCGCGTCTCGTTCGCCTTGCTGTCGTAACGGCGCGTCTCCTGTTTGATGGTTCCGCCACCTTCGATGACCCCCACCTGACGACGGGCTTCGAATTCCACCGCCATCTGCACAAAGCGCATCGAGTTGACGTTTTTAATCTCGCAGCGCGTGCCGAGGTGCTTGAAGTCGCCGTCGGCGCGGAACTTGTCGTAGCCGCCGGCAGGGCACACCGACACGTTCACGTCGGCGCGCATGGAGCCTTCGTCCATGTTGCCGTCGCAGGTGCCGAGGTAACGCACGATGGCGCGCAGCTTGCGCAGGAACGCAGCCGCTTCCTCCGACGAGCGCATGTGCGGCTTGGAGACGATCTCCATCAGGGCGGTGCCGGCACGATTGAGATCGATGTAGGAGTTTTCCGGATGCTGGTCGTGCAGGCTCTTGCCCGCGTCCTGTTCCAGATGGAGCCGCTCGATGCCGACAGGGACCGTCACGCCGTTCGGCATGTCGAGGATGATCTCGCCCTCGCCGACGATCGGATCCTTGTATTGGCTGATCTGATAGCCCGCTGGAAGATCAGGGAAGAAGTAGTTCTTGCGGTCGAAGATGCTGCGCAGATTGATCTTCGCCTTGAGGCCGAGACCGGTTCGCACCGCCTGCTCAACACAGAATTCGTTGATCACCGGCAGCATGCCCGGCATGCCGGCGTCGATGAAACTTACCTGGCTGTTGGGCTCGGCGCCAAACTGGGTCGATGCGCCGGAGAACAGCTTGGAATTGGAGACGACCTGGGCATGGACTTCCATGCCAATGACGATGTCCCACTCGCCGGTGTTGCCCTTGATCGTCTTGATGGAACGCTCGCTCATGCCGCCCTCCACCATTCCGCCGGCTTGGCGTTGAAATTCGCCGCGACCTCGAGCGCACACCCGGCGCGCAGCACCGTCGCCTCATCGAAGGCCTTGCCGATCAGTTGCAGCCCGAGCGGCAAACCATCGGCCGTGAGACCGGCAGGCACCGCAATCGCCGGCAGGCCCGCCAGGTTCACCGTCACCGTGAAAACATCGTTGAGGTACATCGCGACAGGATCGGCGGATTTGGATCCGACCGCGAACGCCGGCCCCGGCGTTGCGGGCGTCAGCAGCACGTCGCACTTCTTATAGGCTTCGGTGAAATCGCGGGAGATCAGGCTGCGCAGCTTCTGTGCCCGGATGTAGTAGGCGTCGTAATAGCCGGACGACAGCACATAGGTTCCAGTCAATATGCGGCGCTGGGTCTCCGCACCAAAGCCTTCCGCGCGACTTTTCTCATAGAGTTCCGTGATGTCGTGAACATTCGCCGCGCGGTGACCGAACCGAACGCCGTCATAGCGGGCGAGGTTCGAGGACGCCTCCGCGGGCGCGACTATATAATAAGTGGGCAGTGCATATTTGGTGTGCGGCAACGACACATCGACGATTTCCGCGCCCTGCATCTTGAGCCACTCGACACCCTTGGACCAGAGCGCCTCGATCTCCGGCGACATCCCGTCGATGCGGTATTCCTTCGGGATACCGACACGCAGGCCGCTGATTCCGGAGTCGAGCACCGCTTCGTAATCCGGCACCGGAACATCAACGCTGGTCGAATCCTTCGGATCGACACTCGCCATCGCGCGCAGCAGGATCGCTGCATCGCGCACGGTCCTGGTCATCGGGCCGGCCTGATCCAGCGAGGACGCAAACGCGACGATGCCGTAGCGCGAGCAGCGGCCATAGGTCGGCTTCAACCCGACGACGCCGGCAACGGCGGCGGGCTGGCGGATCGAACCGCCTGTATCCGTACCGGTCGCGGCGAGACACACATTTGCGGACACCGCCGCAGCGGAACCGCCCGACGAGCCACCCGGAACAAGGTTCGCGTTCGAATTGCGCGAGCGCCAGGGATTGAACACCGGGCCGAAATGGCTGGTCTCGTTCGACGAGCCCATCGCGAACTCGTCCATGTTGGTTTTGCCGAGCATGACAGCGCCGGCATTCCACAAATTCTGCGTCACCGTGGATTCGTAGGGCGGCACGAAATTCGAGAGGATGTTGCTGCCCGCCGTCGTCCGAACACCTTTGGTGCAGAACAGATCCTTGATCGCGAGCGGCAACCCCTCGAGTGCGCCGCCCTTGCCTTTTGCGATACGCGCGTCCGATGCTTTCGCCATGTCGAGCGCACGTTCCGCTGTCTCCGTCACAAATGCGTTCAGCGGACGCGCAGCCTCGATCGCGCCGATGAACGCCTTCGTCAGTTCAGTGGACGAAATCCTTTTCGTGCGCACGGCATCGCGTGCGTCTGCCAATGTGAGATCGGTCAGAGACGCCATGACTACTCCACCACCTTTGGCACGACGAAGAAGTGATCCTCGCCGCCGGGTGCGTTGGTCATGAGTGCGTCGGCCACGCCGCCCTCGGTCACGACGTCGTCGCGCATCTTGAGCTGCTGCGCGACCACACTCGTCATCGGCGCCACGCCGGCCACGTCAACTTCGTCCAGTTGCTTCACCCAGGTCATGATCCCACTCAGCTCTTGCGCCATGGGCTCCACGCGCCCCTCGTCGAGGGCGATACGGGCCAGTTTCGCGATGCGTCGCACGGTGTCCTTATCGACGGACATGGGGTTGCTCGTTGTGGTAAGAGGGATTGTCTTGCTAGCAACCGGGGACCGGACTGGCAAGCAAACGGTGCAGAAACGGGAGGTTTTTGTTGTCGCTGGGGATTGTCGGCATCGACCATATCCAGATCGCGGTACCCAGGGCGCTGGAGCAGGAATGCCTGTCTTTCTACAGAACGGTCCTTGCTCTTTCTGAAATCGAGAAACCTGAAAACCTGAAGGCTCGCGGCGGCGCGTGGTTCCAGATCGATCCGACCACCCAGGTGCATATCGGCATCGATCCGGACGCCAGTTCCAAGAGCAGGCGGCATATCTGTTTCCTGGTTAGCGACCTCGCGGCGGCCAAAGCCACCGTGCAAGCACGTGACATTCCCATCGAGGAAGAGGGTACGGCAGAAGGCCTCACCCGGTTTTTCATCCGCGACCCGGCCGGTAATCGCATCGAGATCGGGCAACGCGCGTGAGCATCGTCGATATCGAAGCCCTTCACGCCAGCCTTGCGCCCGGCGCCCGGCTTCTCGGGTTCGATCTCGGTGAGAAGACGATCGGACTGGCGCTCTCCGACACGCTCCGCTCCATCGCCACACCGATGGAGACATTGCCGCGCGGAAAGTTCTCGAACGATGCGGTGAAGATCGAGAAGATCATTGCCGATCAGAACGTCGGCGGACTGATCATCGGCTTGCCGCTGAACATGGATGGCAGTGACGGACCATCGGCACAATCTGCGCGCGCCTTCGCCCGCAATTTGGCGGCGCGATCCGGCGTCCCCGTTGTCTTGCAGGACGAACGCCTTTCGACAGCGGCGGTGACGCGCACATTGATCGACGCCGACGCGTCGCGCAAACGCCGCTCCAAAGTCGTCGACAAGATGGCGGCTGCCTATATTCTGCAAGGCGCGCTCGATCGCCTGCGCCACATGAGGGACCGATGACGACGGCGAACGACGAACTGCCCGCACGCTTCTATTGGCTGCCTCCGTTCGTGCGTCCGAGGCAGCCAATGGTGCGCCGCGAGGAGCGTGTGTTTCTGCTCGTAGGCCTGGCAGCTCTGTTCGCCGGCTTCGACCAGAACGTCTATGGCTTCGCGATCCCGCAGATCCAGGCGAGCCTGCATATCCCTGAAAACCAGATCGGCCTCACCGTAACCTATTTCCGCATCGCAACGCTTTTCGCGATGATGCTTGCGCTTACCGCCGACATCGTCGGACGCAGGCGCCTTCTTCTCATCACGATCTTTGGTCAGGCCGCGTTTACCCTCGCGACCGCGTTCTCCGAGACGTATGCCCAGTTCGTCTGGCTTCAAGTGCTGACGCGCGTGTTCGGCTATGCGGAAGAGATGTTGTGCTTCGTCGTCATCGTCGAAGAAGTCGCCGCGAATGTCCGAGGATGGGCTGCGGGAACGCTCGCGGGCCTGACCTACACAGGAGCCGGTCTCGCTGCGCTCTGTTTTGCGGGTGTCAATGTCCTGCCGGGGCATTGGCGCGCGCTGTACGTCATCGGCGGGTTCTCGATGTTTTTCCTGGCGTATCTGCGCCGCCGCTTGCCGGAAACGAAGCGCTTTCAAATCCGCCATGACGAGGTTCAAAAACTCGGTGCGCGTATCGGCGGCGGATTCGACATGGTTCGCAGAATCGCACGCGAATATCCCGGGCGCATTCTTCTGATCATCCTCGCAGCCGGCGCATGGGGCTTTGCGATCGGACCTGGCACGGTACTGGCCGCAAGTTATCTGCAGAAGACGCTGCATTACGCACCATGGCAAACCTCGGCGCTGATGATCCCGGGCGGCCTGTTTGCGCTATGGCTCAATATCCTGATGGGCCGGCTCAGCGATCGCATTGGCCGGAAGCTCACTATCTTCCTGATGATGACGCTTTCCGGCGCCGCCTATGCCGTATTTTTTAGCGGCATCCAGGGCGCGGTCATTCCGGTTCTCTGGATAACGGCCTTCTTCGGATTTTTCACGGCAAGTTCGCTATCCAGAAGCCTTTCCGCAGAAATCGTACCCACCGCCTATCGCGCCACCGTCGGCGGAATCTGTTATTGCGCGGAGGTCTTGCTGGGCGGCGTTTCTCTCGGCCTTGAAGGTGTCTGGTACGATTATTTCCACGCCCACGGTCCCGCCACTGCGGTGTCGCTGCTCGCAATTCCGATCGCGCTGCTGGCGCTGATTTTCCTTCCCGAACCGTCCGGACGCGTTCTTGAGGATATCAGTCATGCGTGACTTGCCCGCCTGAACCGACACTTCTATAAGCCACGCTTCGATGGCCCCACGAAAACCCGCAAAGAAAACGGTCAAAGCCGCGCCCCAAAAGATCGCGCGGAAGGCCGGCAATACGCTCCGCCACGTCACCTCGATCAATGACCTGTCCGACGACGAGATCACGAAGATCTTCGCCGCCGCCGCCCGCTATCTCAAAGAGCTGGGCCACAAGACGGTCAGGCACCGCATCGCGCGCAGCGCGCGCACGGCATCCGGAAAGGTTCTGGCGACATTATTTTATGAACCCAGCACGCGCACACGCCTTTCCTTCGAAAGCGCCGCGCTGCGTCTTGGCGGCGACACGATCAGCAGCGCCGATCCCGCGACAAGCTCGGCCGCGAAAGGTGAAAGCCTCGCCGATACCGTGCGCGTCGTGTCCAACTATGCGGACATCCTTGTCATTCGTCATCCGAAAGACGGTGCCGCAAAGCTCGCGGCCGAATTCGCCGGTATTCCGGTGATCAACGGCGGCGACGGCGCACACGAACATCCGACACAGACTCTCTGCGACCTCTTCACGCTTCAGCAGGAAAAGAAGTCGCTAAAGAACCTGAACGTGGTGATCTCCGGCGACCTGAAGGGCAGCCGCACGATCCATTCCTTCGTCTACGCCCTGGCGCGCTTCCGCGCCAACATCATGTTGATGCCCGGCGGCATGGGGATGGAGCTGCCGGAGCATGTCGACTGGCGCCTTCGCAACGAATTCCACTCGCATCCGACACCGAAACGCGACCGGATCGGGAAAGAGAAGAACGACATCGATGTCGTCTACCGGACCGCGGAGCAGCCGCATCAGCTCGCGCTGATCCCAATCAAGGACGAGATAGACATTTTCTATATGACCCGCTTCCAGAAGGAGCGCTGGGCGGAAGGACAGCGGAACGACTATCTGAAAGTCGACAAGCAATTCCTCGGCGCGGACAAATACAAGCACGCGAGCGTTCTTCATCCGCTGCCGCGCGTCGGCGAGTTGGACAAAGACCTCGACGACACGCCGCGTGCCGCCTATTTCCGGCAGGCCGCTTACGGCGTCCCGGTGCGCATGGCGCTGATCGCAGCGCTGCTCGATCTGGACAGGCGTAGCGCTCTTAGGAAATTCGAAGGCGGCTTCGACAGGTCGGACTATCCGACCCGCATACAGGCCCGGGAGCTTGGGACTGTCTGCCGCAACAAGAACTGCATCACCCATGACGAACATGACGGGCCATACACCGCCAACAAATTCTATGTCGTCAAGAAGGGCGATTTGAGGCTTCGCTGCTTCTATTGCGAAACCGATATCGAGAACGTTGTAACCGGCATAAAACAGGGAGAGACCGGCTATTTCGTCAGCGACGCGGCGGCGGCAAAAGCGGGCTACGCGCCGCAACGGATCGCAGCTCGCGGATAGACGCGCTCGTCCGCGATGCTATCCTGCCCCCGAACGGGACGGGTGGCGAACATGGCATTCGATGCAATCAACTGGCCGGCATGCGGGATGAGCCTGGCGGGCGGCTATCTGCTCGGCTCGATCCCGTTCGGCCTGATCTTCGCCTACATCGCCGGCGCGGGCGATGTGCGCAAGATCGGCTCGCACAGCATCGGCGCGACCAATGTGCTGCGCACCGGAAAATACTGGGCGGCAGCGGCGACGCTGCTCTTCGATGCGGCCAAGGGTGTGGCGGCCGTTCTTATCGCAGCCAGGTTCTATGGCGATACCGGCGCGGCATTCGCGGCGCTTGGCGCGTTCCTCGGCCATCTCTTTCCCGTCTGGCTGGGCTTCAAGGGCGGCAAGGGTATAGCGGTCGCCCTTGGCGTGACGCTCGCGCTCGCCTGGCCCGCGGCATTGGCGATGCTTGCGACCTGGATCGCGGCTGCCGCGATCTGGCGCATCTCATCGTTGGCAGCACTGATCGCGGCGGTGTTGGCACCGGTCTATATGTATTTCCTGTCCACGCCGTTGAATGCGCTGCTTACGATCGTCCTTGCGGTGCTGGTCTTCATCATGCATCGCGCGAACATCGCGCGCCTTCTCAACGGCACAGAGCCGCGCATCGGCGCGAAGTCTGCCGCCTAGATGCCGCCGACGACGCGATCGTTGAGCGAAAGCGAGCGCCGCGCCTGGTTGCGCTTGGCGCGGACGCAGAATGTCGGACCGGTCACGTTCGCGCAGTTGATCGCACGCTTCGGATCGGCCACCGCCGCGCTGGCCGAACTTCCGCGCCTCAGCAAACGTGGCGGCGGCGAGCCGTTGCGCCCGTGTTCGGATGCAGATGCACAAGAGGAAATTGAGAAGCTTCACGGCATCGGCGGGCGTTTGATCGCGTCCGTCGAGCCGGAATTTCCGCCAGGCCTCGCCGCGCTCGATCCACCACCACCGGTCATCTCGGTTCTTGGCCACATCTCCCTTCTCGCGCGCGAGATGGTCGGAATCGTCGGCGCGCGCAACGCGTCCGCGTTGGGTCGCAAGCTTGCGGCGCGTCTTTCAACCGATCTGGGTGCAGCAGGCTTCGCCATCGCATCCGGTCTCGCACGCGGGATCGATACCGCGGCGCACGAGGGCTCGCTGGAGAGCGGCACCTGCGCTGTCGTTGCAGGCGGTATCGATATCATCTATCCGCCGGAAAACACCGCTCTCTATGAGAGCATCCGGGCGCAAGGCGCGATCATCTCTGAAATGCCGATCGGGCAGGCACCGCAGGCGCGCCACTTTCCGCGCCGCAATCGTCTTATCTCCGGGCTCGGTCGCGGCATCGTGGTCGTCGAAGCGTCCGAAGGTTCCGGTTCGCTCATCACCGCCAACTACGCACTAGAACAGAACCGTGAGATCTTCGCCGTTCCCGGTTCGCCGCTCGATCCACGCGCGAAGGGCACCAACCGGCTTATCCGCGAAGGCGCGATACTGACCGAGAGTGCCGATGACGTGATCGCAGTTCTGCGTCCAATGTTGGGGGGCGGTTTTCACGAGCCAGGTGCCGGATCGGCGCCACCACCCGACGGCGGTACTGCCTTGGAAGCCGAAGCAGACCGGATTCGGAACCTGATCGAGGAGGCGCTCGGCCCGTCACCCATCGAGGTCGATGACCTGATCCGGCTCTGCAAAGCTCCCGCCGGGGTGGTCCTCACCGTAATTTTGGAGCTTGAGCTGGCCGGACGCCTCGCCCGTCACTCCGGCAACCGGGTCGCCTGGGCTTGATCCGTGGCTTGGGCCCGGGCCTCAGCGGCTGCAAGCTCCAGAAAATGGGCAAGCAGGACCTGCCCCTGGCGGAAGGCAATTTTCCTAAGAGATTCAAGCATATCGCCGGTGTATCGCGCGGTCTCGGCCGGCGTCAGATCTTCCAGAGGTGCAGCGGTTGAGGATTTTCGTGTTGTCATCACTATATAAGGTCCCGTGTCCCCCAACCCGGCACAACCATTGGTGACATATCTGTCCTAATCGGCGAAGGAATGCAACCGACAGTATACGTTTCTTGCCGACAGCGCGTTGACACAGCTTGCCCGCTTCTATCAGTGTCCCGCCGCCCAACCCCGAAATAGGCGCGTTTTCGGTACGAAGGGCTTCGCTCGCGCTCCGTCAACCTGAGTAATTTAGTTTCACATGAACGTTCTCATCGTCGAATCCCCCGGCAAGATCAAAGCCATCAGCAAGTATCTGGGGCCCGACTATCAGGTGATGGCCAGCTTCGGCCACATCCGCGACCTGCCGTCCAAGGACGGATCGGTGAAGCCGGATGACGATTTCTCCATGATCTGGGAAGTCGACGACCGGGCGCAGAAGCGCATCAAGGACATCGCCGACGCCGTCAAGAAAGCCGACAAGCTCATCCTCGCAACCGACCCCGATCGCGAGGGCGAGGCGATCTCCTGGCACGTGCTGCAGGTTCTGAACGACAAGCACGCGCTCAAGGGCAAGAAGATCGAACGTGTCGTCTTCAACGCGGTGACGAAGAACGCGCTGCTGGAAGCGATCCAGCATCCGCGCGAGATCAACGAAGAACTGGTCGATGCCTACCTGGCGCGCCGCGCGCTCGATTATCTCGTCGGCTTTACACTATCGCCCGTTCTGTGGCGCAAACTCCCGGGCGCACGCTCAGCTGGGCGCGTTCAGTCGGTGGCGCTCCGTCTCGTCGTCGAGCGCGAGCAGGAAATCGAAGCCTTCAAGGCGGAAGAATACTGGTCTATCGATGCCGATCTGAGCGCCGCCGCCGGAAACTTCTCCGCGCGCCTCACACATCTCGACGGTCAGAAGCTCGACAAACTTTCTCTCAAGAACCAGGCCGATGCCGACCGCGCCGTCGCTGCGATCAGCGCGCGCAAGTTCAAGATCGACAGCGTCGAGAGCAAGCCGGTCAAACGCAACCCCTCACCGCCATTCATCACGTCGTCGCTGCAGCAGGAAGCCTCGCGCAAGCTCGGCTTTGCGGCGAAGCGCACCATGCAGATCGCACAGTCACTTTATGAAGGCGTCAGTATTGGCGGCGATACGGTCGGTCTCATTACTTATATGCGTACCGACGGCATCACGATGGTGCCGGAGGCGATTGCCGAAGCCCGCGGCATGATCGGCAAACGCTACGGCGACCGCTATGTCCCCAGCGCGCCGCGCATCTACACCAGCAAAGCGAAGAACGCGCAGGAAGCGCACGAAGCCATCCGTCCCACGAGCTTCGACCGCATTCCTGATGAAATCGCCAGCTCGCTAGATAGCGATCAGCAGAAACTCTACGAACTCATCTGGAAACGCGCCGTCGCGAGCCAGATGGAGAGTGCCGAACTCGAGCGCACCACCGTCGATGTGATGTCTGACGACAAGCAGGTCGGCTTCCGCGCCACCGGCACGGTCACGTTGTTCGATGGCTTCCTGACCCTTTATCAGGAAGGCAAGGACGACGACGCGGACGAAGACGGCTCCAAACTGCCGCGTGTGAAAGAAGGCGATGCGACCGGCGTCGAGAAAGTCACGCCGGAGCAGCACTTCACCGAACCGCCGCCGCGCTATTCCGAGGCAAGTCTGGTCAAGAAGCTCGAGGAACTCGGCATCGGCCGCCCCTCGACCTATGCGTCCATCCTATCGACGCTGCGCGACCGCTCTTACGTGCGGTTGGATCGCAACCGGTTCATTCCGGAAGACAAGGGTCGTCTCGTCACAACCTTCTTGTCGAGCTTCTTCAAGCGCTATGTCGAATATGGCTTCACCGCCGATCTTGAAGAGAAGTTGGACGAAGTCTCCGCCGGCGAATTGAACTGGAAGCAGCTGCTACGCGATTTCTGGAAAGACTTCTCTGCGGCCGTCGGCGAGACCAAGAACCTCAAGATCACCGACGTCATCAACGAGCTGGACGAGATCCTGTCGCCGCACATCTTCCCGGTCACGGAAGAAGGCGTCGATCCGCGCAAGTGCCCGACCTGTGGTGACGGTCGCTTGAACCTGAAGCTCGGCCGCTTCGGCGCGTTTGTCGGCTGCTCGAACTATCCGAACTGCAAGTTCACGCGGCAGATCGGCCAGAAGAACGGCGAAGGCGGCGGCGAACCCGTCGAACTCGGAACGTTCCCCGAAACCGGCGAGATGATCACCCTGCGCAGCGGCCGCTTCGGGCCTTACGTGCAGCTCGGCGACGGCGACAAGCCGAAGCGCGGAAGCATTCCGAAAGGGACCGACGCCTCCAACGTCGATCTCCAAATGGCGATCAAGCTGCTGTCGCTGCCGCGCCTCGTCGGCACGCATCCCGAGACCGGCCAGCCGATCACGGCGAATTTCGGCCGCTTCGGGCCTTATGTGCAGCACGAGAAGCAGTACGCCTCGCTGGAATCGCCCGAGGACGTGTTCAACATCGGCCTCAACCACGCGGTCACGCTCATCGCCGAACGTAAGGCGAAGGGCTTCAAGCGCCGCGGTCCGGAGCCGTTGAAAGAACTCGGCCCCGATCCCGTGAGCGGCGAAATGATCAAGGTGATGAAAGGCCGTTACGGCACCTATGTCACCGACGGCACAACGAATGCCACAATTCCGAGCGACGGTGACGCCGACTCGGTTACGCTTGCCGATGCGGCCGCGCTGATCGCGGCGCGCATCGCGAAGGGCGGTGGCAAGCCGAAGAAAAAGAAAACGGCGAAGGCGCCCGCCAAGAAGGCGGAAGCCAAGCCCAAAAAACAAACCAAATCCGAAACGGACAAGAAAACTGCCAAGAAAAAAACAACCAAGCGGAAAACACCCGAACCCGCAGAGTAACACTCCGAAGAAGGGTGCGCGCGGCAACGCGCCAGTCCTCGACAAGGCGCGCGTGCTTGAAGCGCTCGCCGCACAACCCGGCACCGGCAAACGCGACATCGGTCGCATGCTCGGCGTCAAAGGCTCCGACCGCATCACCTTAAAGCGCATCCTGCGCGAACTCGCCGAAGAAGGCGCGGTCAGCGGCACGCGCAAGCGTGGCTACGAACGGCCCGGCACGATCCCCGAAGTCACCGTTCTTGAAATCACCGGCCAGGACATGGACGGCGAATTGCTCGCGAAGCCGCAGCGTTGGGAGAGCAACGAAGAGCCGCCAAGGATCATCGTCGTTCCCGGTCGCGACGACAGCGGCCCAGCGCTCGGCCGCGGCGAGCGTGTGCTCGCGCGGCTCGAGAAAGCCGAAGACGGATACGAAGCGCGCGTCATCAAGCGTCTCGGCGCCAGCGCGCATCGCGTGCTTGGCGTCGTGACGATGAACGGCACCCGCATCGCACCGATCGATCGCAAGAGCCGTACCGAATTCACCGTCGATGCCCGCGACCTCGCCGGCGCGAAGAACAACGAGCTCGTCGTCTGCGAACCTGTCGCCGGTCGCGCTTCGGGCAATCCCCGCGCGCGCGTGATCGAACGCCTCGGCAGCATGGATGCACCGAAGGCCGTCAGCCTGATCGCGATTCATGCGCATGGCATTCCGACGGAGTTTCCCAAAGAAGTTCTCGACGAGGCGAGCGGCGCGCTCCCGGCCGATCCGCGTGGACGCAC
Organism: Rhizomicrobium sp.; assembly: GCA_035502175.1. Taxonomy (GTDB): domain Bacteria; phylum Pseudomonadota; class Alphaproteobacteria; order Micropepsales; family Micropepsaceae; genus Rhizomicrobium. The sequence continues at coordinate 150 of DATJUS010000040.1, read as the reverse complement.
GGATCTGCGCAAATTCGCCCTCCTCACCATCGACCCCGAAGACGCACGCGATCACGACGACGCGGTGTGGGCCGCGCCAGACGACGATCCCGGCAACGCCGGCGGCCATGTCGCCATTGTTGCGATCGCCGATGTCGCGCATTACGTACG
>DATJUS010000039.1:0-40345 GCA_035502175.1 Rhizomicrobium sp. | reverse complement strand
CGGTGATGAACCAGCGTGCGGTCGCGCTTGCGGCCGATTCCGCGGTGACCCTGATCGATGGCGGCACGGTCGTCGTCCGCAACGATCAGCGCAAACTTTATCAGCTCGTGGACAAGCAGCCTGTCGGGGTCATGTTCTTCGGCGTCGCCGATATCATGGGCCATCCGTGGGATCGGCTGATCGAGCATTATCAGAAAAAGGTTCGCCCAAAAGAGCCGCCGCATCTCGGCGACTACGCTGTGAGCTTCACCGGGATGCTCGACAATCTGAACGAGTTCTTCCCGGCGGATAAGCAGAAGGACGACTACAAGCGCCTTCTCGCGTCGGTGTACCGCTACGTGTTCCACCTCGCGCAATATCTGCGCGAGACCAATGATGAGACGATCAGCGACAACGCAATTCTGGAAGAGGCGATCCGGCGCATCTGGCATGATTACCAGTTCCGCGATGATGGCAGTCCGCGCGCCAATCTTGCCTGTTTCCCTGCCGGCTTTGGCGACAAGGTCGCGCATGACCACGCCGACATCATCCGCGACCTGGTCTCCTATGGTTTCGCTTCGTTCGATATTTCGCCGGACAGCACGCAGAAACTGAAGGACATCGCCGTCTTCTGCGTCGTGAAGGATCTGTTCCTGGAGGACGTCACGGGTCTTGTGTTCGCGGGCTTCGGCACCGAGGACCGCTACCCGGTCGTCGTGACCTATCTGCTGTCGTCGATTGTCGGCGGCATCGTGAAGCGCGCGGAAGCCTCCGTCGATCGGATCGACACCGAAGTCCGCTCCAAAATCCGCATGTTCGCGGACAGCGAAGTCACGCACGCGTTCATTCGCGGCATCGACTACGGGTTGGAGCGCCGCGTCTATGGCGCGATCCGGGCGATGCTGCAGGGCGCTGTCGATCAGGTGATCGGTGCGTTCCCCAATGCCAACCCGGCGGAACGCGAACAGGTTCGCGCCAGGATGCAGGGGGAACTCGTCCCGCAATATCTGGATGCATTCCGCGGCATGATCGGCGATTATCAGCAGCAGGCCTATATCAACCCGGTTCTGCGCGTGCTGGAGATCGCCGCGCGTCCGGAACTGGCAGAGACGGCGAAGGAACTGGTGAGCCTCAACGTGTTTAAGAAGAAGATCATGGCGCACAGGCAGACGGTCGGCGGCGCCATTGACGTGGCGGTGATCAGCAAGGACGCCGGGTTCCAATGGTTCACCCGACAGGATGGAGCCTGAGATGGCCAATCCGTTCACGCTGAGCGACAAACCGCGCGCGGGCGCGCTGGCCGATGCTGCCGAACGCCTTGGACGCGTCGCGAGCGTCGTGAAGGACCAGCAGATCGCGCGGAACCAGTCGGGTGCCCGCAGGCCTGAGAGCGAAGTGTTCACGCTGAGCCCGGAAGAGGCGTGGTCGAAGAAGTACATGATCCAGTGCGTCGGCCCGGTCTGCACGATCCAGCCGACCGTGGAAGCGGCGCAGCCTGTGGCGGATCCTGCCGCGCTCCTCTTGCCGCGCTTTGCGCCGGTGCAGGCGGATGCCCAAGCGTCGCAAAATGTAGCAATCGAACCCCGGCCGGCGGCTGCGCCAAAGGCTGAAATCGCGGCCCGGCGGGCGCGGAAAGCGGCCATCGAGCCTATCGGACTGGCCATTGGAAAGAATGTGCGCAAGCGCTCGTTGATCGGGCGCCTGTTTCGCCGTTAATTCGCCTCAAGTATCGCTATGGTCCCGCCGCGAAAGCGGCTTTTTGCGTTACAGTGACCGGCAAGAGCAGGGAGTAAATCTATGAAGCGTTTCGGTGCGTTCCTCGCGGTGGCGGCAATCCTGGCGCCGGTGGTGGCCTTTGCGGCGGCAGGCCCGCTGAGCCTGGAGGCCAATGCGGCTTATCTTGCCAACTATGCCAAGCAGCCCGGCGTGATCGTTCGCCCGAGCGGCCTGATGTACAAGATCGTCCACAATGGCTACGGCAGGCGCCCCAAGCCGACCGATGTCGTGACCGTCTTCTATACGGGCGCGCTCATCACCGGCACCGTGTTCGACGGCACCGAGGCGAGCCTCCCGGCGCAGTTCAAGCCGAACCAGCTGATCCAGGGCTGGACGGAAGCGCTGATCAACATGCGCGAGGGCGATCAGTGGCACATCGTTATCCCGGCGAACCTTGCCTACGGCGCGCGCGGCGCGGGCGGCGGCACGATTCCGCCCAACCAGGCCCTGGTGTTCGACGTGACGCTCGTCACCGTGACGACGCCGAAGGAGAAGCCTGAAGATCCCAATGACGAACACGAGGGCAGCGGCGCCGAGTGATTTCCATCGATGAGCCCGATCGACCGATTGCGCAGCCGACTGCCGTGGAACATCGACGGCGGACGCTTGCGCATCGCGATCGCGCTCTTCCTTGTCGTCGGCGCGAGCGCGCTGTTCTGGGCGAGCCGCGACTATAGCGTCATCGCGCCGGAGTGGGACGGGCAGGTGCGCGGGCTCGCCTATCAGCCGAGCCATACCTTCACGCAGGAAGACAATGAGAACGTCAGTCCGGAGCTGATCGACCGCGACATGGCGCAGCTCGCCAGGATCACCGGCCACATCCGCACCTATACGGTCGCGCACGGCATGGACAAGGTGCCGGAGATCGCGGCGCGCTACGGCCTGACCGTCGCGCTCGGCATCTGGATCACGCCGGACCTGGCGGAGAACGAAAAGGAGATCGACACCGCGATCGCTGTGGCCAAGGCCAATCGCGGCAATATCGACAAGGTCTTCGTCGGCAACGAAACGATGCTGTTCAGCTACGTCACGCCGGATCAGCTCAACGCCTATATCCAGCGTGTGCGCGCAGCGCTTCCGGCACGCATCAAGATCACCACGGGCGAACCGTGGTCGACCTGGCTGCTCTATCCCGAGATCGGAAAATATGTCGATGTTATCTCGGTCCACCTTTTTCCGTATTGGGAAGGCGTCGACACCGACAACGGTCTCGACTTCATGGCGCGCGCCTATGCGGACGTGCAGCAGGAATTTCCCGACAAGCCCATCCTGATCGGCGAGGCCGGCTGGCCCTCGGAAGGGCGCGCCAAGCACGGCGCCGTGCCGTCGCTCGCGAATGAGGCGTACCACATCCGCACCTTCGCGCAGTTCGCGATGGAGAAAGGCTGGGACTACTACATCCTCGAAGCCTACGATCAGCCGTGGAAGATCGGGTCCGAAGGACCGGTCGGCGCCTATTGGGGCATCTTCGACGCCAACGGCAATCCGAAATTCGCCTTCACCGGCATGCAGCGTTCGTTCCCGCAATGGCGCATCTATGCGCTGATCGCGGCGGTGCTGACGTTGATCCTGGGTCTCTTGATCCTCGGACGGATGCCGCGCGTGCGGCAGGCCGGCTATCTCGCGATGGGGGGATTGATCGCGCTGGTGTCGACCGGATTGCTCGCAGTGATCGATGCCACGACGCTCGACTATGTCGATCGCGGCGATCTGCTCATGATCATCGCGATGTCGCCACTGGTGCTGCTCGCCTGCGCCGTGATCCTGACCGAAGGCATCGAGATGGCGGCGAGCCTGTGGCGTGTGGAGCGCCGCAACGTGCTCTCCGCGATCCCTGAGAGCAGCCCGCGCGTGTCGGTGCATGTGCCGTGCTACAACGAACCGCCGCAGATGGTGATCGAGACGCTCGAGCATCTGGCGAAGCTCGACTACGAGAATTTCGAAGTCATCGTCCTCGACAACAACACCAAGGACGAAGCGGTTTGGCGCCCGGTGGAGGCGTATTGCGTAACGCTCGGCCCGCGCTTCCGCTTCTTCCATATGGACAATGTGAAGGGCTTCAAGGCCGGTGCGCTGAACGAGGCGCTGGCGCTGACCGATCCGGAAGCGATCTATATCGCCGTCATCGACAGCGACTATCAGGTTGAGCCGTACTGGTTGCGCCGCATGCTGCCGATGTTCGCGAGCCCGACGATCGCGGTGGTGCAGGGCCCGCAGGATTACCGCGATGCGCAGGAAAGCGTGTTCAAGGCGATGGCCTATGAGGAATATCGCGGGTTCTTCCATATCGGCATGATCGAGCGCAACGAACACGATGCGATCATCCAGCACGGCACCATGACCATCGTGCGCAAGAGTGCGCTGGAAGAGGTCGAAGGCTGGAGCATCTGGTGCATCACCGAAGACACCGAGCTTGGCCTCAAGCTGTTCGAGCGCGGCTATGGCGCGGCCTATATCCCGCAAAGCATGGGCCGCGGCCTGATCCCCGATACGCTCGAAGCGTTTCAGGCGCAGCGTTATCGCTGGGTCTATGGCGCGATGCAGATCCTGAAGCGTCACGCGGGTTCGATCCTGCTCGGCCGCACGAAGCTATCGTGGGCGCAGCGCTATCAGTTCATTTCGGGGTGGCTGCCGTGGATCTCCGACATGCTCGGCATGTTCGTGACCTTCATGGCGCTCGTTTGGACCGCGGCGATGTGGGCGTCGCCAGAATATGTCTTCACACCGATGCCCGCGCTTTCCGCCGCGGCGTTGGCGCTGTTCTTCGCCAAGACGTTCAAGACGTTCCTTCTGTATCCGCCGAAGGTGCGGTCCGGTTTCCGGGGCGCGTTGATGGCGTCCGTTGCGGGGCTTGCGCTGACTCATTCCGTCGCCAAGGCTGTTGTTTCGGGACTGCTCACCTCCGGCAAGCCGTTCCTGCGTACGCCGAAATGCGAAGACCCCGCGCTGCTCAGTCAGGCGCTGCGCGTCGTGTGGCAGGAGACGACGCTTCTCGCGCTTTGTCTCCTCGGCGTCATATCGGTGTTCATGATCCACGGCTATGACGATCCGGCGGCGCTGCTCTGGATGGTCATGCTGGTCGTGCAGAGCCTGCCTTATCTTGCGACGGTCGTGACCGCCATCCTGAGCGCGATGTCCAACTCCGCGACACCCCATGTTCTCATCACCCCGGCGCCATCGCCGGAATCACAACTCAAGGAAGCTGCATGAAACGCGTTGCGCTGTTTGTTCTCGCTCTTGGTATTTCCCCCGCGCACGCCGCATTCACGAGCTTCGATGCACCCGGTGCCGGAACGCAGGGCGGCCGCGGTACTTATGGCTACGGCGTCAATCGGCAGGGCGAGGTCGCGGGCAATGTGCTCGACCAGCAGAACAGGTATTCGGGTTACGTTCGCGCCTCTGACGGCACGGTCACGGTGTTCAACGCGATCACGGGCGCGGAGACCCACGCCGTCGACATCAACCGCGACGGCACATCGGTTGGGTACTACATGGGCACCGACGGGCGGTATCACGGTTTCACGCGCACGGGAGACGGCGCGATCGCGAGCTTCGATCCGAAGAAATCTAAAGGCACGCAGGGCCTAGCAATCGATACAAAGGGCGATGTGGCGGGCCAATACACCGGCTCCGACGGCGTGCAGCACGGCTTTCTGCGAGCTGCAAAAGGCAAGATCGCCACGTTCGACGGCGGCACGTCGAACACGTTCGGGACCTTCGTGACCGGCGTGAATCCTGCGAAATCGTTGACGGGCTTCTGGTTCGACAGCGCGTCCGCCATGCACGGCTATATCCGCGCCAAGGACGGCACGCTGACGGCGTTCGATGTCGATGGTGCGGGAACGGGCACACTTCAGGGCACGCAACCGGAGAGTATCAACGGGAACGGCGACATCGCCGGCTTCTACACCGACAGCGCCGGCAAGCGTCACGGTTTCCTGCGCACGGCCGATGGAACGGTGACGACGTTCGACGCGCCGAAAGCGGCGACAACGGTCGTCGCAGGTGTCAACAAGAACGACGATATCGCGGGCTACTATGTCGACGGCAAAAATATCGCGCACGGCTTCCTGCGCACGTCGAAGGGAAAATTGAAGACATTCGACGCGCCGAATGCGGCGCTTCAGGCCGGCGCCGGCACATTCGTCAGCCGTATCGCCGATGACGGCACGATCGTGGGGGAAGTCTACGATTCGAACTTCACGGCGCACGGGTTCTTCGGAACGCCCTAGAGAACCTTCCCCGGATTGAGAATGTTCTTCGGGTCGAGCGTGTGCTTGAGCGCGCGCATCACGTCGATCTCGGCGGCGCTCTTGTAGCGCAGCAACTCGTCGCGCTTCATCACGCCGATGCCGTGCTCGGCGCTGATGGAGCCGCCGAACTCGTGGACGATGTCGTGAACGATATGCGCGATCTCGGCACGCCGTGAGACATCCGGCACATTGAAATTGAAGTGCAGATTGCCGTCGCCGAGATGGCCGAATGTCACCGGTCGGGCCTCGGGCAGGGCCTTCAGCACCGCAGCGGTTGCCTCGGCGATGAAGTCCGGGATGGCCGCGACCGGCACGGCGATGTCGTGCTTGAGCGAGGGGCCTTCCTTCTTCTGCGCCTCCGACATGCTCTCGCGCAGTTTCCAGAAATCGAGGCGCTGCGCCTCGCTTCCCGCGATGACGCCAGCCCAGATATCATCGCCTGACGCGAGCATTTCAACCGTGATCGGCCCCTCCGCAAGCACATACCAAGGCTCAATAATGGGCATGTCTTTGGTGTCGGGAATGTGTTTGATGACCAGCTCAAGGCCGAACCGCGGTATGAGTTCGAACGCGGTGATTAGTCCGCCTGTGGCCGCCTGCAAGCGGCCGAGGAGGCGCACTGCTGCATCAGGATCATTGACGCCAACGAACGCCGTTACCTGGTCCTTCGGCTTGGGAAACAGCTTCAACGCCGCCGCAGTGATGATGCCGAGTGTGCCTTCGGCACCGAGGAATATCTGTTTGAGGTCGTAGCCGGTGTTGTCCTTGCGCAGCGTGCGCAGCATGTCGAGCACGCGCCCGTCGGCGAGCACGACTTCGAGGCCGAGCACCATCTCGCGCGCCATGCCATAGCGCAGCACATGCACACCACCGGCGTTGGTCGAGAGGTTGCCGCCGATGGTCGCGGAGCCTTCTGAGGCGAGGCTCAGCGGGAACAGCATGCCGGCATCGTCTGCCGCGGCTTGTACAGTCTTCAGGATCGCGCCTGCCTCGACGATCATGTTCGCGCCGGCTTTGTCGACATGCCGGATGCGGTTCAGACGCTCGAGCGAGAGCAACACTTCGCCGTTGAACGGAATTTGTCCGCCGACAAGGCCGGTGTTGCCGCCTTGCGGGACGATGGGCGTGTTTGTCTCGTTGCAGATAGCCAGCGCGCGCGAGACTTCTTCGGTCGTTGCCGGTTTGAGAAGAAGCGGCGTGTTACCTTTGTAGGAGCCGCGCCATTCTTCGACATGCGGCGCGATCTCGCGCGGGTCTTCGCTGAAGCCTTTGGCGCCGACGGCGTCTTTCAGGCGGGAGAGCGCGTCGCTCATGGCCGCGGCGCCGCAGCACGTTTGAGACGATCATTGATCGCTTCGCCGAGGCCTTCGTTCGGGATCGGCATGACGGCGATGGCATTCGATTTCTTGTCGAGGGCACGCAGCATCGCGAACAGATTGGCTGCCGCTTCATTCAGATCGCCCGACGGGCTGAGATTGCATGAAGCTTGGGAAGCTTCCGTTCCAAAGCCCAGCAGAGATTCACCGGGTCGTGTGTCGCGCGCGTTCAGGCGCAGTTTTGCATGCGGCGCGTAATGGCTTTCAAGTTGGCCGGGTGATTGAATTTTCGCCGCTGTCACGACGGCGAGTGGTCCGGCGATACGCTCGATATCCTCGCGGGAAATGCCCCCGGGACGAAGCATCACAGGCTTTCCGTCTTCAAAGCCGACCACCGTGGACTCGACACCCACCTGCGCCGAACCGCCGTCGAGAATGATTTCCACTTTGCCGCCGAGCTCTTCCGCGACATGCGCCGCGGTTGTCGGACTGATGCGGCCGGACGTGTTCGCGCTTGGCGCGGCGATGGGGCCGGTCTGCGCGACGAGCATCTGTGCGACGGGATGCGACGGCACGCGGATCGCGACCGTATCGAGGCCGGCACTCACGAGAAGCGACAAAGGCGAATTGTCTTTGCGCGGCAGAACAAGGGTGAGCGCGCCGGGCCAAAACGCATCGGCAAGCTTGCGCGCCTCCGGCGTGAATTCGACGAGCGCTTCCGCGGCGGCGTGATCCTTCACGTGCACGATGAGGGGATTAAATGCGGGCCGCCCCTTGGCCGCGAAAATCGCCGCGACGGCCTCGCCATTGGTCGCGTCCGCGCCGAGGCCGTAGACGGTCTCGGTCGGGAAGGCGACGAGCTTCCCCTCACGCAGCGCACCAGCCGCAAGCGTGATCCCGTGCGCGTTGGCGGGGACGACAATTGTCATGTGGCCATCTTGAACAGATGTTCAATCCACAAATCAACAATTGAGAATTATCGGGCTTTTGTCGCGTTGATCTCGACGAAAATCCCGACCTTGTGGGAGACGGGCTTGTCGCCGGACCACTCCGGGCCGCCGCCCACGCCCCAATCGAGGCGCATGACATCGGCGGTGCCGCTCATGTGCGCTTTGTCGCCCGTGATCTGGAGCTGGAAGTTGAGGGTGATCGGCTTTTTCACGCCTTTGATCGTAAGGAAGCCCTTGGCGGCATACTGGTCGCCGCTGCCATGCGTGAAGCTCGTGGCTTCGAACTTTGCGGTCGGGAACTGCGCGACCTGAAAGCCCTGTGCGCCCTGGACGCCGTCGTCATTGTCGGGCGAGTCCGATTGCTCGCTGGAAAGATCGATGGTTGCGACCACGTGCGCATGCGCGAGGTCGTTCGGATCGAAATCGATATTCGCGTTCCACTTCTTGAACGTCGCGCCGAAGGGCTGGCCGCTCCACTGCACGCCGAAGCCGAGCTTGCTCTTGGCGGGATCGACATTCCAATGGGCCGCGAGCGCCGGTGTCGAGATCAGCGCTGCCGCGAGCGCGGAAAGAACGAACCGCTTCATGCCGCCGGTCCCACGGTCGTGCCCGGTACCATGCGCGAGAGCACGCCGTCGCGCCGCATCACGCCGTGATAGAGCGCGGCGAGGACGTGGATCGGGATCAGCACGATCGCCGACCACGCGAGATAGACGTGCACCGTCTCCCACGTCTCGTGGATCGGATGCAGCTGCTCGCGCGTCATGCCGGTCCAGATCGGAAGGTTCGGCCAGTCGAACAGGCCGAAATACGACGTGCCGTTTCCGAGCGGCGAGGCCGAGACCATGATGTAGCCGGTCAGCGGGATCGCCACGATCAGGAAATAGAGCAGGAAATGCGAGATGCGCGCGCCGATCTTCAGCGCCGGGTTCATGCCGGCGGGCAGGGGTGGCACCGGATTCATCAACCGCCACACCACGCGCAGGATGCTCAGAACCAGCACCGTCAGGCCGATGGATTTGTGGATCTGGAAGATCTCGAATTTCATCGGGTCGCTGCGCGGCAGGTCGCCCATGTAGAGGCCAACGCAGATGTTGGCGATCACCAGAAGGGCGATCACCCAGTGAAACGTCATCGCCACGCTGCCGTAGCGCAACGTCGTATTCCGTGCGGACATGCTATTTTCCCTTGGCGTGATGGAACATCGCTTCGATGGTGAGCTTCACGTCGTCGCCGACGACGGATTCCCAGACCATACCGGTCAGGCCGAAATCGGTGCGCTTGATGCTGGTCGTCGCGTGAAAGCCGATATCGTCGTCGCCGTTGAACGGATCGGTGGTGAGGCCGCCGAACGTCGTGTCGAGCGTCACCGATTTCGTCACGCCGTGCAGCGTGAGATCGCCGGTGATCGTGCCGGTGTTGGGGCCGGTGCGGGTGACCGATGTCGATTTAAACGTCGCGGTCGGATATTTCGTCGAGTCGAACACACTGCCGCCGGTCAATTCGCCGATCAGCTCCTTGCTCGGCACATCGACGCTGGTCATGTCGATGGTGACACTCGCCGAGCTTTTTTCCGGCGCGCCGGAATTGAAGCTCAGCGTGCCGGTCACATGATCGAAGCGGCCGTAGTAATCGGTGATGCCGAGATGCGGGATCGCGAACACCACAAGGCTGTGCCGCGTGTCCATGGAATAGGAACCGGTCGGGGCCTTTTGGGGATCGTCGCTTGGCGCGGCAAAGGCCGCACCCGTCAACGCAAGCAGTGTCAACGCCGCAAGAGCACTACGCATGGAATCCTCCAACCGCCCCAAATCACAGACTAACCCAATTCCGCCACGATTGCGCCGGTTCGCGACGGAAATGTGGCACCGAAACTTGACGGCGTAAGCGACGCATTCGCATAGTTACCGCAACCGCTATTCGCAGAAAGGTCCCCCGTGGACGAGTCTCTGGCGCCGGCACGGCCGGGCCGCAATCTGGATTACCCCTTTGAGAAGCGCCCGGAGCTGGGCGAGACGATCGAGGTCGCGCCGGGCATCCACTGGATCCGGATGCGCCTGCCGATGCAGCTCAACCACATCAATCTGTGGCTGCTGGAAGATGGCGACGGCTGGACCGTCGTCGACAGCGGCATCCGCAATGAGGAAACCGCGAATGCGTGGAAGACGCTGTTCGCGGGGCCGATGGGCGGCAAACCTGTCAAACGTGTCATCATCACCCACATGCATCCCGATCACATCGGGCTCGCGGGCTGGCTGGTGCGCAAGTTCGATGTCGAGCTCTGGATCACGCGCACCGAATATCTGATGTGCCGCAATCTCGTCGCCGACACCGGGCAGGAGGCGCCGCAGGAAGGCGTGCGCTTCTATCGCGCCGCCGGTTGGGGCGATGAGCTGATCGAGAATTACAAGGCGCGTTTCGGCGGCTTCGGTCACGGCGTCTACAAGCTGCCGAACTCCTATCACCGCATCCGCGAGGGCGATGAGATCCAGATCGGCGGCCGCACCTGGCGCATCGTGTCCGGCAACGGGCATTCGCCGGAGCACGCGTGCCTCTATTGCCCGGAAGCGAACATCGTCATATCCGGCGACCAGTTGTTGCCGCGTATTTCCTCCAACGTGTCGGTGCATCCGACGGAGCCGGAAGCGAATGCGCTTCAGGACTGGCTGGACAGCTGCAACAAGCTGAAGGGCGCGTTGCCGAGCGATGTGCTGGTCCTGCCCGCGCACAACGAACCGTTCCGCGGCGCGCATCTGCGTCTCGATGAACTCATCGCGGGACATGAGAGCGGCATGGACAAGCTCCATGACCTCTGCACCGAACCCAAACGCGCCATCGACGTCTTCGCCGCGTTGTTCCGCGCCAAGATCACCACCGGCGTCTACGGCATGGCGACCGGCGAAAGCATCGCGCACCTGAATTGCCTGCGCTTCCGGGATCGCATCGTGCGCGAAGCGGATAAGGACGGCGTGCAGTGGTATCGGTCTAAATAACCTCCCCCTTGTGGGGAGGTCGGAGAGCGAAGCGATCCGGGTGGGGGGCGCGATCTATGCATACATTCCGACCCCCACCCGAAACATTTCCGCTGCGCTCCAATGTTTCGACCTCCCCACAGAGGGAGAGGTTAGAGTCATTCCGCCGCTTCGGGCCGTCGCTCTGACGGTGGAGGAATGACCCGGTTGATCGATGTCTCGCGTTCGTTGCGCACGGCGGCGGCCTGGCGGGTGACGGCGAAGAGGATGCTGGCCTTGTCGAGCGCGGACTTCACGTTCTTCTGCACGGCGGGAAGCGTGCGCCAGTAGTCCTCGCTGTGCGCGTAGCAATTCACCGACATTGTCACCGAATATTCGCCGATCTCCGAAACGCCCACCCATGGCTCCGGCGCCTTCATCACTTTGGGGTCGTTCGATAACGCGGTGAGGATCGCCTTCTCCACCTTGTCGATGTCGTTGGCGATATCGACCGGGAAGGTGAAGGTGACGCGGCGCAAGGGCTCGCGCGTGTAGTTGGTGATAACGCCGCTCCACACCGCGGAGTTCGGGATGGAGATGTAGACGAGATCGCGCGTCGTCATCAGAGTCGTGAACAGGCCGATCTCGCGGATCGTGCCGCTGACGCCACCGGCGAGCACGAAATGCCCAACGCGAAACGGGCGCAGCACCAGCAGCATCACACCAGCTGCGACATTCGATAGCGTGCCTTGCAGCGCGAGACCCACCGCCAAACCGGCCGCACCGAGCACCGCGATCAGGCTCGTCGTCTGCACGCCGAACTGGCCGAGCACGAGGATGATGGTGAACGCCAGAATGACGTAGCGAATCAGCGAGGCGATCAGCGGCTTGAGCGTGAGGTCCAGCGGCACATGCGCGAGGCCGCGCGCGGTCAGCCGCTTCGCCCAGGTGGCCACGATCCAGCCGACGATCAGGATCAGAACGCCGGCGAGAACGCTCAAACCTTCATTGACGATCAGTACGTTGACCGTCGAAAGCGCATTGCCGGTGACGGTCGCTGCATTGCCGAGATTCATGCGGTGGTTAACCCTGGTCGCGAATTGCCTGTCATGGAAACGCATCAAAGGCTAATCGGTTGTCTGGGCAGCGCGGCGATTTTCATGCACTATCAGGACGTTATCGGGGTGGGGCGGGGATGTTGAAGCAGGTCGGATGGATCGTGCTGCCGGTGATGCTGATGGCGGGTTCCGCGAGCGCGGCGCCGGATTGCGCGGGGCCGCTGGAAATCGTCGATGCGCATGTCGTGCGCGTGGAGCGCTCCAACGACGCGCTGGTGATCCGCGACGGGCGCGCGATCCACATGGAAGGCATCCGCATCCCGCATTCGAATCCCGATCACGCGCCGGCGTACATTGCCGATCAGGCCTATGACGCGATCGGCACGCTGGTGCGCGGCAAGACCGTCGAAGTGACGGCTGTGCCGCCGAAAGAAGACCGCTACGACCGCGTGCGCGGCCAGGTGTTCAACAGCGACGAGCAGTGGCTGCAGATGAACCTGCTCAAGAGCGGCCTCGCGCGCGTGGACATCGCGCCGGACCGCACCGAATGCGCGGCGGAGTATTACGCGGCGGAGGGCGCGGCGCGCTCAGCCAATCTCGGCCTGTGGGCCGTTCCCGCCTATCGCGTGCGCGCGCCGGAAGCACTGACCGGCGGCGACACCAACACGTTCCAGATCGTGCAGGGCAAGGTGCTGACCGCCGATGTGAAGGACGGCCGCGCCTATCTCGATTTCGGCACCGACTGGAAAACCGATTTCACCGTGACGATCTCACCGCCGGACATGGCCAATTTCCGCGCCGACGGCATCGACCCCCGCGACTACGCCGGCAAAACCATCCGCGTCCGCGGCATCATCCAGCAATTCAACGGGCCCGAGATCGAGATCGCGAACGACAAGCAGATCGAGGTGTTGCCATAATCCGACCCCCAATGGCCAAGGTTGAAAACGGCTAGCAATCTGGCAGACAGATATGACCGGCGCGAAGTTTCGGAGCCCTCCCGGTTCTTGTCGAGATATTGCTTTTGCGCGCTGAGATGCAAGGCGGGGTACCCGTGCGGCAATAATGCGACCGTGCTAGTCTGCCGTAACGCGGAGCATCAATGTTCAACTCTAAAACGGTATTCATCTTAGGCGCAGGCGCCAGTCACGAATTTGGCCTTCCTCTCGGTACGGAACTGGCCAAGCGAATTCTTCAGATGATGCCACACGTCAACCAGTTTGGTCAGATGGAAGGCAGCTACGACAAGGAATTGTTCGCTAGCATCTTAGAAGAACAGACTTCGGCCTATGACATTCTGCAGGCCGCAACCCGTATTCGACAAGGCATACCTCTCAGAAATTCAATTGATGATTTTCTCGATCTCAATTTGAATCACAAAGCCATAATGCAGCTTGGAAAGGCTGCGATCGTAAAGGCGATAGCCGAGGCGGAACAGAAAAGTAATTTGGGTAAGGCTGTCGATCCCGCGACTGGATCAGTCGATTTTTCCAAACTAAATTCGAACTGGCTTCTCAAGTTCGTGCGAATGCTTCGGCAAACGGGGCCGGACCTTCTTCTTGATAACGTCGCATTTGTGTCGTTCAATTATGATCGATCCTTGGAGCTGTTTCTTTTCTCCGCGCTTCAAACCCTCTATTCATTCAGCGCAAGCGAAGCTTCTAATTTCGTCAACAAGATTGCTATCGTCCACCCCTACGGGACGATAGGTAAGCTGAAAGAACTTGGCGGTACGTTCTCGTTTGGCGGAATGCTTCCTTCGGGGGCAGTTGGGAGCCTAGCCAAGTACAGTGTGATGCGCGCAAATGACATCAAGACCTATTCGGAAGAGACGGCCCAGTTGCCAATCGAAAAGGAAATTGATTCGTGCTTCAACCGCGCGGCAAACGTGATCTTTCTCGGCTTCGGGTTTCACAAGCAAAACCTGTCACTGATTTCAAAGAACTTCAAAAGATCTGCTACCCGCGTTTTTGCTACCGCATGCGGGATCGCATTGATTGATCAGCCCGCGCTGAGTCGCGCAATAGGCACTATGTTTAGCGATAACGATATACGAGGCGGACTCCTCTCAATGCGAACCAGCATTTCGGAAGCAACTTGCGACAAGTTCTTCGACGAGTACGCTTTCACTCTGCGTGAGCTATAACAACATTAGACGGCGGCGTCTGATGAGAGCCTATTTTCCTATACTGTGCGCACGCGTCGGCCGTTTAGCGCTACCCCTTTAAAACAAAAAGGCCCGGAGATTTCTCTCCGGGCCTTTTGCGTTCGTTAGAGGAAGTGAGGCTTACGCCGCTTTCTTCATCAGCATCGTTTCGACGCGCTTGACGGCGGTCGGCTCGTCGGTGCGTTCGACGGCGGCGACTTCGCGGGCCATGCGGGCCAGCGCCGCTTCATAAAGCTGGCGCTCCGAATAGCTCTGCTCCGGCTGGCCGCTGGCGCGGTGCAGGTCGCGCACGACCTCCGCGATCGAGACGAGGTCGCCCGAATTGATCTTCGCTTCGTATTCCTGTGCGCGGCGGGACCACATCGTGCGCTTGATGCGCGCGCGGCCCTTCAGCGTGTTGAGCGCGTTGTTGACGACGTCCGGCGACGACAGCTTGCGCATGCCGACGGCCTTCGCCTTCAGGGTCGGGACGCGCAGGGTCATCTTGTCCTTCTCGAAGGTGATGACGAAGAGCTCGAGCTTGGTGCCCGCGACTTCCTGCTCTTCCACGCGCATGATCTTGCCGACGCCATGGGTCGGGTAGACGACATGGTCATTGGTCTTGAATTCGTGCTTCTTGCTGTTCGAATTGGCCGGAACCTTCTTGGCGGGTGCGGCGGGGGCTGCTGTCTTTGCTGCGGTCATTTCCATATCCATCTTGCGCGCAGGCGAGCGCCTGGCGGTCGTACCAGATTGTTGCGTGAACAGGGCGCCTGCCGGACGTTCATCAGGTCCGGTGGGGGTAGGCGCCTTTCATGCCAATTGAGATCGTGTCTTATATAGCACGCAAGGGGCGAAAAGGGAAGGCCTGATTCGCCAAACCTTTGAAATACCGTGGTTTATTCCCAATTTACTCCGAAAACGGAGCAATTTCTGGCGCCGGAAGCCGGTTTTGGAACAGAAATCACCGGCGGCGGACGGAAATACCCGAATTCTACGAGCCGGAGCCGGGTTTATCCGAGAAGTACTTCTCGAATTTGCCCTCTACGCCCTCGAAATCCTTGCCGTCCGCCGGCGGGGTTCCCTTGACCGTGATGTTCGGCCATTTCTTGGCGTATTCGGAGTTCAGTTCCAGCCACTTCTCCAGCCCCGGCTCGGTATCGGCCTTGATCGCCTCGGCCGGGCATTCCGGCTCGCAGACGCCGCAGTCGATGCATTCGTCAGGGTGGATGACGAGCATGTTCTCGCCCTCATAGAAGCAGTCCACCGGGCAAACCTCGACGCAATCGAGGTACTTGCACTTGATGCAGGCTTCAACGACGACATAGGTCATGCGGAACTCCGGGGTAGCGCTAGGTTCAATTAAGCGGACAACGCTTAAGGATCAAGCGTATGTTGAATACGCACAAAGCGGTTGGGGGAATGCATGAAGCGGATGTTGCCCATGCTGGCGGCTTTGATGCTGTTCGCCGGACCGGCCTTTGGCGACGACCATCCGGGCTTTAAGGATCTGTGGGTGAAGGTCGCGAGCGATCCCGCGTGCACGCAGGCGGAATATGCCGATTTCTTCCTGTTCACCTGCGATAGCGAAATGACGATGTGGTATTTCACCAAGCCCAATCATCCCGCGTTCCCGGGCGTCATCCAGCGTTCGATCAAGGAGGGGAAAGACGGCGTCTACGCGGACGAGCAGGGCACGTCGTTCGCATCGGATGACGACCAGCCGAAATTCAAGGCGTGGCTCGCACAGATTCAGGATCTGGACCGGCAGGCACGCGAATACATGAAACAGAAATCGCAGACGGGTGCCGAGCAGCACTAGTCACTCGCGTCGTCCAGCAGTTCATACAACATCTGCGCCTCACTTGCAGGCCCGCGCCGCACGCCACAGCCGAGAACGCGGACGACGGCCACCTCGCGGCCGCGAGGAAGGGTGAGGACGTCGCCGATCTTCACTTCGACGCTCGCCTTCACCACACGCACATCGTTGCGGCGAATACGGCCCTTGGCGGCCGCTTCCTGCGCCAGCACACGCGTCTTGTAGAACCGCGCATGCCACAGCCACTTGTCGATGCGGATGCGGTCCGTCATCGCTTGGCGAAGCGGGCCGCGAGTTCGTTGAGCGATGCGGTGGACGGCTTGGCTTTTTGTGACGGCTTTTCTTTGCGCTGTTCGCGCTCGCGTTTCTGCGAGCGTTGGCGCACAGGCGCGCGGCGCCAGACAGAGCGCGTGGCGTTTTCGCCGTCGGCGACTTCGATCGTCGTCCAGCCGAGCGTCGAGAGAATTTCCTTCAGCTTGTCGTTGCTGCAGCCGAGCAGCGACACGAGTTTGGGAAGAAGCGCGTCGGCGGTGCTGCCGGCGGCGGCGCCTTTCTCCAACTCATCTTCGAGACGTTCAAGCATATCGAAGCGGATTGGGCGTCCGGCAACGACGCGGAAGCCGCAGGCTTCGAGGAACGGGTAGGGCGCGGCGTTGGTGTTCTCGAACGAGGTGAGGCCGGGCAGCGGCGGCGCGGGGATGTGTTCGAGCTTCTCGCGCACGCCCCACAACAGGCCGAGCGTCGATGCGGCCTCGGGGCGCAACAGTTTCGGCAAATAGAGTGTGCGCTTGCCGACCCACACGCCGAAGGACTTCAGTTCGTGGATCAGGCCGCCGATGTTCTCCGGCATCGCGATGATAGAACGGTCGAGCGATCCGAAATTCTCACACAGCTGGTGCGCGATGGCGCGCGCGAAGCCGGGCAGCGATCCCGGCGTGCCGGCTTTCGCATCGGCAGCGGCGCGCAAGGCGAGCAAAGGCTGAAGACGCTCGGCGATGCGTTTGGCGATCCAGGTTTCGAGGCGCTGCTGCACACTCTCGCGCAATTCGGGTTTCAGGTTCTCATCGGCGATCAGCGTGACTTCTGGCGCGAATGCCGACGGTCCGGCGACGAGCTGCGCGACGATGGCGCCGTCCCACCAGATGCGGCCGTGTTCGCTCAAGGTAAAGGCTTTGTCATCTGCCGCAACGAGCCGGTTGGCGCGCGCGAAGAATTCGCCTTCGAGACCCTTCAGCGCCGCGGCGCGCAAGGTCTTGCCGTGCACACCCTCGGCGCGGGGATCGGGCGCGAAACGGAAGCCTTCGAGTTTGCCCACGGCTTCGCCGCCGATGAACACGCCGCCGGAGTCGTCGAGTTTCAGATCGAGAATGTCGTCTTCGCGCATACGCTTCATTAGCACGGAAGTACGGCGGTCGATAAAGCGTTGTGTGAGCTGCTCATGCAACGCATCCGAAAGACGGTCCTCGACTGTGCGCGTCACGCCCTGCCAATGATCGTTGTCGCGTGTCCAGCTGGGGCGGTGCGAGGCATAGGTCCAGGTGCGGATCTGCGCGAGGCGGCCGGAAAGGGTGGAGACGTCGCCCTCGGTCATGTTCACGCGCTCGATCTGCCGCGCCAGCCAGTCGTCGGGCAAGACGCCGTCATCGCTCGACAGGAAACCGAAGATCGTGTGGACGAGGCGCGAATGTTCGTCGCTCGACAGTTTGCGGAAGTCGGGAAGCTGACACACATCCCACAGCAGCCGCACGCCGGCGCGCCCGCGGGTGAGTTCGCGCACATCGTCCATGTTTGAGAGGTGCCGGAGCGCGATGAGGTCGCTGGACGCGCGCGCCTTCATCAAACCCTTCGCGGGCGGGAATTCTTCGAGGCTTCCGATCAGGCGTTCGATCGAATGGAAATCGAGCGCGGAATTGCGCCATTGCAGCACGCGCACCGGATCGTAACGGTGGCCTTCGACGCGGCTGACGAGTTCATCGTCCAGTGGTTCGGCTTCAGCAGTCACGCCGAAGGTGCCGTCGTTCATGTGGCGGCCGGCGCGGCCCGCGATCTGGCCGATCTCTTCGGGCCGCAGCGGGCGGATGCCGACGCCGTCGAACTTGTCGAGCGCCGCGAACGCGACGTGATCGACATCCATGTTCAGGCCCATGCCGATCGCGTCGGTCGCGACCAGGAAATCGACATCGCCGTTCTGATAGAGCTGGACCTGCGCATTGCGCGTGCGCGGTGAGAGCGCACCGAGCACGACCGCAGCCCCGCCGCGCTGACGGCGGATCAGTTCGGCAATGCCGTAGACATCCTCCGCCGAGAACCCGACCACCGCAGAACGCCGCGGCAATCGCGTGAGTTTCTTCTGTCCGGTGTAAGCGAGATCGGAGAAGCGTTCGCGCGAAATGAAATAGGTGCGCGGGATGAATTTCTGGATCGCGCCGCGCATCGTATCTGCGCCGAGGAACAGGGTCTCTTCCTCGCCGCGCGCATTGAGCAGGCGATCGGTGAAGACATGGCCGCGCTCGGGATCGGCGCAGAGCTGGATCTCGTCGATGGCGAGAAACGCGGGCCGCAGATCGAGCGGCATCGCCTCGACGGTGCAGACGAAATACTTCGCGTCGGGCGGAACGATCTTCTCTTCGCCGGTGATGAGCGCGCACACTTTCGCGCCCTTGATGCGCACGATGCGGTCATAGACCTCGCGCGCGAGCAGGCGCAGCGGCAGCCCGATCATGCCGGATTTGTGCGCCAGCATGCGCTCGATCGCGAAGTGGGTCTTGCCGGTGTTGGTAGGGCCGAGCACCGCGGTGACGCGGCTGGCACTGGCCTGCAAATGTCTGGAACTCATCTTGGACCGAACATCGTGTCTTTGCGGGTGCCGTTCAAGTGCTTGTTTTTGCTTGGCGGAAAAACGTGATCTGCCGCCCGCATCGCATTGTCGCGGAATCGGACTAACCTTGGCGGCGACGGCAAAGTGGGGCGCCTGCGATGGACATGGTTCGTGCGTTCGTGGGTTTCGTGATGGGCCTTGTGGTGATGGGCGCGGTCGCGTTCAGCGGCGCGCTCGACAGCGGTTCGCATTGGTGGGCGCGCAATGTCATCCATCGCGGCGATGTCAATTACGATCCCGATCCCGAGCATGCGCGCTACAGCATCCGCGCGCTCTATCAACCCGCCGGCAACGGCAACAACAATTGTGAGCCGGAATACCAGTTCATCAATCACACCAACCGCTCGGTGAAGTTCTTGCCCGACGGTTACGACGACACCGCGTATGGCAATCAGGGCGCCTACAATAACCAGCAGCCGCCGTCGGGTTACGTGTCGACGACACCGGGAGAGGGCAATGAAGGCCCGCCGTCGAATTATGGCCAGCAACAGAGCGATGGCGCGCAGAACTACGGCCCCTCAAACTACGATCAGCAGAGCTATGGCCCGCAAAATTCCGGTCCTCAGAGTGGTTATGGAAGCCAGAGCTACCGAAATCAGAATTACGGAAACCAGAGTTATGGCGACCAGGGCTACGAGTCCGGCGCGTACGACAATGGCGGTTCGGACGACGACCAGTACGACGACGACTATCCGGGCGAGTACAAGAACGACGGCGGATGCAACCCCGGCACGGTCCAGATCATCTTCGACCGGAAGAAGTAGGGCCACGCGCGGTCACGCGTGGCCCATGCAGTTTTGTTGATACAGGAGGCTCAGCGCGCGAAGCGGATTCCGGCGCGCGTCTCCATGATCGCGCGATCGACCGCCGCAATCGCCGCAACCCTGTGCCCGCCCTTGTCCGGCACGGCGATGGTTAGCTCCGACCGCGCGCGCAGCAGCGCATCGAGAGCGTTTTGCATGTGCGGTTGGCCGGCCGTCGCCTGACCGATCAAAATTCCCCCCACCAGGGCAACTGCCAAAGCGCCCGCCGGGGCGCCGACTTTCCATATGGAATTCATGTTTGTGTTCTCCCTCATTGAGTTCCGGATCGGAACTCAACCCCCAGTGTAGCGGGGGAGGGTGTGGCCGCCAGTGAGAACCGCGTCACACACAGCCTGGTAAATGGGTGCGAACAGGAACTGAACGAATCACGTCCGAATCGCTAACCGAATCAATATCAGCCTTTGTTCTCATACTATTGGCTGTCTGTCAAGAAACTGACGTCACTATATCTTGTGGGTGGATCGAATCATTGAGTCTCACGAGGTTATCCACCGAATACTCCGTAGACGGACAATGTAGGATTTGTGACTATTATTTTGGTCCTACTACTTGACATATATTCCTATACTCTCCATCTCGGTCTCATGACCCAAGAAAGCGCCGCCGGGCCTAAAACGGACCACGACTCTTCGCGCGCCGAGCGCCTGGCCGCCTCGCTCGAGGAGCAATTCCACACCTGTCGCAGGGAGACCGATGTCTGGTTATCGCGATGTCATAGCGACGAGGGCTATCTCTATCCCCATAAGCTGGACGGCCTTCTGAAGCTGTTTCACATGAACGCCCAGCTGGCGTCCGTGATCACGCGGATCGACGCTGCGCAAAACCGAAAAACGAAAACGCAATAAAATGCCTCTGATCCGTGGTGGCCGTCCCGGGAACGCAAATGCCTTGAAGCACGGGCGCTACACGGCAAAGGAGCGCGCAGCGCGGGCCCAGCTTGGGGCCGTGCTGCGTCGTGCGCGCGTTGCCTTGGCGGAAGGCCGCCTCTACCTCGCCGAACGCGAATTTGACGCTCATTTCGCACCTGCGATACTGCACGGCTCCGGAGGACGAGATGACGGACAAAAATCCCGCGGATTGGGCGAAGCTTGCGGCGAAGGAGCTGCGCGACCGGCCGCTCGACAGCCTGAACTGGGCGACGCCGGAGGGCTTCACGGTGAAGCCGCTCTATACCGCCGCCGATCTGGAAGGTATCGCGGAGGCGAATTCGCTCCCCGGTCTCGCGCCCTACCTGCGCGGCGTGCGCGCGACGATGTATGCGGGCCGCCCGTGGACCATTCGTCAGTATGCGGGCTTCTCGACGGCAGAAGAGTCCAACGCGTTCTATCGGAAGAATCTGGCCGCGGGTCAGATGGGATTGTCGGTCGCCTTCGATCTCGCGACCCACCGCGGCTACGACAGCGATCATCCGCGCGTGTCGGGCGATGTCGGCAAGGCGGGCGTCGCGATCGACAGTGTCGAGGACATGAAGATTCTGTTCAGCGGCATCCCGCTCGACAAGATGAGCGTGTCGATGACCATGAACGGCGCGGTCATTCCGGTGCTGGCGAGCTTCATCGTCGCGGGCGAGGAGCAGGGCGTTCCTACCGAGAAATTGTCGGGCACGATCCAGAACGATATCCTCAAAGAGTTCATGGTGCGGAACACGTATATCTATCCGCCCGCGCCATCGATGCGCATCGTCGCCGACATCATCGAATACACGGCGAAGAAGATGCCGAAGTTCAATTCGATCTCGATCAGCGGCTATCACATGCACGAAGCCGGCGCGACGGCGGTGCAGGAGCTCGCCTACACGCTCGCCGACGGCATCGAATATGTGCGCGCGGCGCTGGCAAAGGGCCTGGATGTCGACGCGTTCGCGCCGCGCCTGTCGTTCTTCTTCGGCATCGGCATGAATTTCTTCATGGAGGCCGCGAAGCTGCGTGCTGCGCGCCTGTTATGGTCGAAGATCATGGCCGGGTTCGGCGCGAAGAATCCGGAATCGCTCATGCTGCGCACGCATTGCCAGACCTCGGGCGTGTCGCTGACCGAGCAGGACCCGTACAACAACGTCGTGCGCACAGCGTATGAGGCGCTGGCCGCGGTGCTCGGCGGCACGCAGTCGCTCCACACCAATTCGTTCGACGAAGCGATCGCGCTCCCGACCGAATTCTCCGCCCGCATCGCGCGCAACACGCAGCTTATTCTCCAGAACGAAACGCATGTGACCAAGGTCGTCGATCCTTTGGGCGGTTCGTACTACGTCGAAGCCTTGACGCATGCGCTGGTCACGCACGCACAGGCGATCATCGACGAGGTCGAGGCGATGGGCGGCATGACCAAGGCGGTCGAAGCCGGCATCCCGAAGCTCCGCATCGAGGAAGCCGCCGCGCGTAGGCAAGCCCGCGTCGACAAAGCCGAAGACGTCATCGTCGGCGTCAACAAATTCCAGCTCGACAAGGAAGGCGAGATCGACGTCCGCGACATCGACAATGATGCGGTGCGCGATGCGCAGATCGTGCGCCTGAAGTCCGTGCGCTCGACGCGCGATCCGAAGAAATTTGCCGAAGCGATTGCCGCGCTCGAGAAGGGAGCCGCGTCGGGCGAGGGCAATCTGCTTGCGCTCGCCGTGGAAGCGGCGCGTGCGCGCGCGACCGTCGGCGAAATCTCTGACGCGATGGAAAAGGCGTTCGGCCGCCACCGTGCCGAGATCCGCTCGATCAGCGGCGTCTATGGCGGCGCCTATGAGGGCGACAACGAGTTCGCCGCGATCCAGGGCGAAGTCGAAACCTTCGCGAAGGAAGAGGGCCGCCGCCCGCGCATGCTCGTCGCCAAGATGGGCCAGGACGGCCACGACCGCGGCGCCAAGATCATCGCCACCGCCTTCGCCGATCTCGGCTTCGACGTCGACATTGGCGCCCTGTTCCAGACGCCGGACGAAGTCGCACAGGACGCCATCGATGCCGACGTGCATGTCATCGGCGTGTCGAGCCAGGCCGCGGGCCACAAGACGCTGGTCCCAATGCTCATCGACGCGCTGAAGAAGCGCAAGGCCGACGACATCCTCGTCGTGGTCGGCGGCGTCATCCCGGCGCAGGACTATCCGATGCTCGAGAACGCCGGTGTCGCCGCCATCTTCGGCCCCGGCACCAACATCCCCGACGCCGCGCGCAAGGTGCTGAAATTGATCCGTACGCGGAACAAAGCGGCGGCTTAGCACTGCTGTCATCCCCGGCGAGCACGAAGCGAAGCTTCGCGCGAGGGAAGGGGACCTAACTTGTTTTGATTAGTGTTGCGGTAAGAAGCTGGGTTCCCTTCCCTTCGCGACACTGTCGTGTCGCTCAGCCGGGAATGACAACCTGAATTAGTGCCAGCGCCTAAGACTTCGGCGATTGTCCGTCGACTTTAAGCGATGTCGCGACCGCGGCGACGGTTCCGTATTCGGTGTCGGCCCAGACGCGGAGCGGCACGACGTATGTGCGGCCGGGGATCGAGCTTGGGAACGTCGCGATCCAGGCGTTGATCTTCGGGAAGCTCGCGTTCTCCTTGATGATCTTCGGCTTGAAGCCGGCGAGCTGTTTGTACTTCATCTCGCAGATGGTCGCTTTGCCCTTGTAGAGGCCGTTGTCCATCTTGATCGTCGTGTCTTTGACCTTGCTGAGCTCGATGTTGTAGCGGCGGCGTCCGTCGAACACCGGCGCGACCACGCCGCACGGATTTTCCGCGCTCGCACCGACGCCGGAGGTGATGAACACGACGGCGCTGAGCGGATCGAGCGTCGCTTTCTGCTCCTCCGGCTTTACGTCATAGCCCTTGGTCTGGAATTTCGGATCGGCGAACATCCGGATCGGGTTGCCGTTCTCGTAGGTGAGGGAGACTTCCTGCCGCTTTCCCGAATGGTTGGTGTCGAAGGAATCGTAAAGCGCGGGCTCGATGGATTTCGCTTTGATCTTGCCATCCGAGGTCGCCTGGATCTGCGCCTGCCAGAACGCATTGACGATACCGCTGGTCTCAAGGTTCGAGACGACATGGTAGTCGCCGGTGTGCAGCGTCGCGTCCATATCGACTTTGCCCAGCGTCACGCCGCCGGCGTAGAGCGTCAGCGCCATGCTGAGATGCGAGGCGGCCTGCGCCGGCGCGTCGGCGCTTTCGCCGCCGGCGGCGAAAGCGGGGCCGCCAACCGGCAGAGCCAGAAGCGCAAGCAGGGCAGAGCGGAATTTCATGGCAGGCTCCGAAGATGTCGCGGTGGCGAACGCTGTCGATCCAGTATGGTACAAATATGACGCGCATGGCACGACCCGATCATCCGTCCACGGTTAACACGCTTGCCGCCTCGGTTCTCGAGGGCGACCGGCGTGCGCTCGCGCGCGCGATCACGCTGATCGAGTCCACCAAGATGGACGATCAGAAACAATCGGAAGAATTGCTCGCGGAGCTGCTGCCGCGAACCGGCGGTTCGGTGCGTGTGGGAATTTCCGGGGCGCCGGGAGGCGGTAAATCGACCTTCATCGAAGCCTTCGGTCTGCATCTGACGGGGCAGGGCAAGAAGGTCGCCGTGTTCGCGATCGATCCCTCATCGCGGCGCGGCGGCGGTTCCATCCTCGGCGACAAGACGCGGATGGAGAAGCTGTCGCGCGATCCGAATGCGTATATCCGCCCATCGCCCGCAGGAACTACGCTCGGCGGTGTCGCGCGGCGCACGCGCGAATGTCTTTTGCTGGCGGAAGCATCCGGCTTCGATGTTGTGATCGTCGAGACCGTCGGCGTCGGCCAATCGGAAACCGCGGTCGCCGATATGACCGATCTGTTCGTGCTGCTCGCCAGTCCGGGCGGCGGCGACGATCTGCAGGGCATCAAGCGCGGCGTGATGGAACTCGCCGATCTGGTTCTGGTCACCAAAGCCGATGGCGATTTGATGCCGGCCGCACTTCGCGCGGTAGCGGACTATCATTCGGCTCTTCATCTGATGCGGCCGAAACATAAGGGGCTGCATCCCGGCGTGCTGGCGGTGTCGTCGCTCGAAGGCAACGGGATCGGTGGCGCCTGGGAGGAGATGTCGGCGATCCATAGAGTATTGACCGGCGATCACCGGCTGGAGGCGCTGCGTGCCGATCAGGGACGGCGCTGGTTCTGGAGCGAGGTCCAGGCGGCCCTGAATGAGGCGATCCTGTCCGACCCGACACTGGCGGGAAGGGCTCGGGATCTGGAGGGGGCCGTCGCCAGAGGTTCCGCTTTGCCCTATGCCGCGGCCCGGAGCCTGCTGTCCGGCTTCCGTCCGGCTTGACCGGGGCGGACGGGGCCCTTATGAGAGCGCCTCTTCGAACGAATCCCCAGGAAGACTGCCATGTCGCGCCGCTGTGAATTGACCGGGAAGGGCCTGCTGGTTGGCAACAATGTCAGCCACGCCAACAACAAGACCAAGCGTATCTACCGCCCGAACCTACAAACCCTGTCCCTCGCGAGCGACGCCCTCGGCAACTCGTACAAGCTCAAGGTCAGCATGAACGCGCTGCGCACGGTCGACCGCCAGGGCGGCCTGGATGCGTTCCTGATGAAGGCCAAGGACAATGTCCTGTCCGACCGCGCCCTGAAGCTGAAGCGCGCCATCGCCAAGAAGCTGGCCGCCAAGGCCGCCTAAGGCCGTCAGCGTATAGAGTTAATTCTCGATTTACATTGAAACGTCATGCAATCGGCATGGCGCCTGCACCGCTTTTGCCGTACTGTTTCAAAATGTGTCAGGTCGATGGGACAATCGGTCGGCACGGGTAGTGGGGCAAAATCGTGCGGGCGTATGGATTCGGGGATCCCGCCGGCGGACGTGCGAACGTCACGCGGCGTGTAGCGGCAGGAACATCAAGCGGACCGGCGTATCGGTTACGGACAGCGGCTGACGCGTCCTGGCCGGCACAGCAGGCCTATTACGGGCGGCACGAAACCGTCTGGACCAGATTCGGCGACGCGTTCCGTGCGGTCGGACGGCTGATCGTTCCGGTGATCATGCTGCTTCTGTCGTTCGCGGCGGTTTATCTCTATCTCGACACACCGGCGACGGCGCTTGTCGGCAGTGTGGACGGGCAGTGGCTCACGGTCGGTCATCTGATGCTGCCGTTCAGCTTCCTCGCCGTGCATCTCACCAATCGCCGCTATGGACCGTCCTACGCGTTTGCGCAGGTCGTTCTCGCGTTGGCGCTGGGGGCTGCGTTCGCGCTCTACGCGGTTCCGATGCTTCGCGATGTGATGCCGTTCAAATTCGTGCCGGACATGCGCATGGCCGGCGCATTCAGCGGTGCATTCTTCCTCGCGAGCTTTATTTCCATCACCGTGTTCGACGGTGCGCGCGGTCCGCGCTGGTGGATTGCGCCGCTGCTCGGAATGGCTTCGGCGGTCGCGCTGTTCTGCCTGATCTACTATCCGGCGGCGTATGCGGGCATCGCGCCCTGGACGCACCAGATGCTCCTCCACATGGAGCTTCTGCTGGCGATCGCGGTGCTCTCGCTGATCCCGTACTGGTCGCTGCGCGGGATCGTGCGCCCGATGCCGGGCTTCAACGGGTACTAGGATTTGTCGCAGGCCTGCGCTTGCTGTTCGGGAATTCCGACAAGGCTGCCAATCGTCACGACGGTTGAGTGGAACGCATCCGCCCAACTCATAGAAGACACCGGCAATACGACACCGCCATTGGCCGCGTAACGCTGGATATTGCGGCTCGATCGCTCGAAACGGTCGAAATCGGACGGCGCCAGATCGAACGTGGCGCAACCATGACTCGCTGTGATCTTGAAGCGGACGCTATGTCCGGCGCTGATCGTGAAGCGGGCCGGACTTGAGCCGCTTGGCTCTGCGACAGTGCCGACAACGCGCCAATCCTCCGATTGTGTTGCCCGCGCCGATTCCCAAAAATCGACAACGCTGTCCCATTGCTTGGATTGCAGTAGAACATGAACGGCGCTCCCATCACGCCATATCTGGACAACGCCATATCGCCCGGCCAGACCTTCGGTCGCCTCTATCGACAGGTGCCCGCCAGCGGTTGCGAAGGTTTCGTGTCCGTAGAACTTGATGTTGTGCTTCATCAGCATCAGCCAAAGGAAGAACAAGGCGAAAAGCCCGGCGACGATCAGAGCAATGCGCTTAACCCATTTCAGCATGCGGCTAACCCCTCAGTCCGGCTCCATCGTCCTGCAACTTGGGGTCTCAAAGCAAATGAAGCGGTGAAATGGGGCGGCTATCGGGCTGCGGGCACGTGCGGGTGGCGCTCGTGACGAACACGGGCGAGGCGTGAGGGTGAGCCTCTGCGGCCATGCTCTTTCTCTTCGGCGAAGAGGCTGATGAGCTGTTCGGTCATCGCGCCGCCGAGCTGCTCGGCGTCCACGATGGTCACGGCTTTGCGATAATAGCGCGTCACGTCGTGGCCGATGCCGATGGCGTTGAGTTCGACCGACGACTTGTCCTCGATCTCCTCGATCACGTGACGGAGGTGGCGCTCGAGATAGTTGCCGGCGTTGACCGATAAAGTGGAATCGTCAACCGGCGCACCATCGCTGATCACCATCAGAATCTTGCGCTGCTCGGGGCGATGGACGATGCGGTTGTGCGCCCACATCAACGCCTCGCCGTCGATGTTCTCCTTGAGCAAGCCTTCACGCATCATCAGGCCGAGATTGCGCCGCGCGCGCCGCCACGGCTCGTCTGCCGCCTTGTAGACGATATGGCGCAGATCGTTCAGGCGGCCGGGATGCGGCGGCTTGCCGTCGGCAATCCATTTCTCGCGGGACTGGCCGCCTTTCCAGGCGCGGGTGGTGAAGCCGAGGATTTCCGTCTTCACCGCGCAACGCTCCAGCGTGCGCGCAAGAATATCGGCGCACATCGCCGCCACCATGATCGGACGGCCACGCATTGAGCCGGAATTGTCGAGCAGCAGCGTCACCACTGTATCGCGGAAGGTCATGTCCTTCTCACGCTTGAACGAGAGCGGATACATCGGGTCGATGATGATGCGGGGCAGGCGCGACGTATCGAGCATGCCTTCCTCGAGATCGAACTCCCAGGTGCGGTTCTGCTGCGCCATCAGCAGGCGCTGCAGCTTGTTGGCGAGGCGCGAAACCACGCCCTGCATCGCGGAAAGCTGCTGATCGAGGAACGCACGCAGCCGCGCCAGTTCTTCCGCGTCGCAAAGCTCATCGGCTTCGATGATCTCGTCGAACTGCGTGGTGTGAACTTTGTAGCCCCACTCGTCCTGATGCGCGAAAGGCTGCTCCGGCCGCCACGGCTTCGTGCCGTCTTCGGGCTCGGTCGCATCGCCCATCTCTTCGGTCTGCTCGGAGCGCATCTCGGTGTCCGCGTCCGCGCTTTCCTCGCCTTCCGCTTCCTTCATGTCGGCTTCGGAGGTTTCGCCCTGCGCGTTCGCGTCTTCCTCGGAATCGCCTTCCTGGTTCTCGGACGAATTCTCGGCGTCTTCGCCCGCTTCGTCGGCTTCCGAGTCCATGTCGGAATCATCGCCGTGGTTCAGGTCGCGCAGGATGGTGCGGGTGAGTTTGGCAAACGCCTTCTGGTCGCGGATCGCATCGCCGAGCTTCTCGATATCCTTGCCCGCGCGCTGCTCGATCCATTCGCGCCAGAGTTCGAGTGCTTTCTGTCCGGACTCCGGCGGCGGTTCGCCCGTGAGCTTTTCGCGAACCATCAAACCCAGTGCATCGGCAATCGGCACATCGCCCCGCACGCGAGCCTTGTTCAGCCCGCGCGCATTCAGACGCTGTTCGAGATTTGCGGTGAGATTGTTCGCGACGCCCTTCATGGCGATGGCGCCGATCGCTTCGACGCGCGCCTGTTCGGCGGCCTCGAACATCGCCGCGCCATCGGCGGATTGCGGCCGGTACTGATCGTGCAGCTTGTCTTCGTGATAGGCGCGGCGGAGCGCATAGGCATCGCCGGCACCGCGCACGACGGCCACTTCGCTCGGCGGCAGATTGCGCGAGGGCAGGGGGAGTTTTGCCTTCAACCCTTTGAGCGAAGGCGGCTCAGCCGAGAAATTGACTTCAAGCTCAGGCTCACCGGCAAGGGAGCGAACGGCGGTCGCGACGGCGCGCTTGAAAGGTTCAGCTGCGGATTCAGGCTTGCTCAAAATAACCTCCCCCCTTGTGGGGAGGCCGGAAATGCGAAGCATTTCCGGGTGGGGGCGGGTCTATCCGCAAGCTTTGCCCCCCACCCGACGTGCTCCCCCGGAAAAAGTCTGGGGTGCGCGCGTCGACCTCCCCACAAGGGGGGAGGTGAAGATGGGAGTGCAGCTATCTTCACGCCACCAGCACCTTCGCCGCACTTTCAGGGAGTTCCTCGCCGAATGCGCGCTGATAGAACTCGGCGACCGAGGCGCGCTCGAGTTCGTCGCACTTGTTCAGGAAGGTGAGGCGGAAGGCAAAGCCGATGTCGCCGAAGATTTCAGCGTTCTCCGCCCAGGTGATGACCGTACGCGGGCTCATGACGGTCGAGAGGTCGCCATTGATGAATGCGTTGCGCGTCATGTCGGCGACGCGGACCATGGACGAGATCTGCTTCTTCTTTTCCGGCGTCTTGTAGGACGGGACTTTGGCCACAACGATGTCGACTTCGTTGTCGTGCGGTAGGTAGTTGAGTGTGGCCACGATGCTCCAGCGGTCCATCTGGCCCTGGTTGATCTGCTGCGTGCCGTGATAGAGGCCGGTGGTGTCGCCGAGACCAATCGTGTTGGTCGTCGAGAACAGGCGGAACGCGGGATGGGCGCGGATGACCTTGTTCTGGTCGAGCAGCGTGAGCTTGCCCGCAACCTCCAGCACGCGCTGGATCACGAACATCACGTCCGGGCGGCCGGCATCGTATTCGTCGAACACGAGCGCGACCGGGCGCTGCAACGCCCACGGCAACAGGCCTTCGCGGAATTCGGTCACCTGCAAGCCATCCTTCACGACGATGGCATCCTTGCCGATCAGGTCGATACGGCTGATGTGGCTGTCGAGATTGATGCGGATACACGGCCAGTTCAGGCGCGACGCGACCTGTTCGATATGCGTCGACTTGCCGGTGCCGTGATAGCCCTGGATCATCACGCGGCGGTTCTTCGAGAAACCCGCGAGGATCGCGAGCGTCGTTTCGCGGTCGAACTGATAGGCCTCGTCGCGATCGGGCACATATTCGTTCGGCTGCTTGAACGCGGGGACTTTCATCTTCGCGTCGATGCCGAACACCGTCTTCACGTCGACTTCGGTGTCGGGCTTGTAAGAGGGATCGAGGCCCTCATTCTCAACGCTCATGATGTCCGGGTCCGGCTGAAGTGTCTTGGGCGGGAAGCCGCCGCGTGCGGGGAGGGCGCTGTTTGCGCCGCTTTAGGTCAACCCGGAGGCGCGCAACACGCCATAGGCCTTGATAACCTGCTTCAGACGCTCTTCGGCGCCCCGATCGCCACCGTTCGCGTCGGGATGAAACCGCTTCACAAGTTCCTTATACCGCGCCTTGATCTCGATCAAGGTGGCGGAAGGCTCCAGTTGGAGCGTGTCGAATGCCATTAGCTGCAGGCGCGTAACCTGACGTTCCGCACGACGTGGTTTATCGGCCTCTTTCTTCGGATTCGTGGCCCCGAAGGCATTGTCAAAGTCGAAATTGGTGAACCCGTTCTGCATACGGGCTCCGCGTTTTCCGAGCGGCCAGGTCGGGCGATGGCCGGTGAGTGCTTCGTTACGGAAGCTTTCGATCTCGTTCTCACTCATGCCCTTGAAGTAATCCCAGGACTCATTGTGCGCGCGCGCGTGGGCAAGGCAGAGCCAGATGTGCTTGCCGAGTTCCTCGCGACTCTTCGGAACGCGATAGGCGCCTTCGTCCTTGCAACCCTTTTCGGCGCAGGGACGCACGTCGACGACAGTCGCAGCGATGGCGGCGGCATCCGGTTTGATACGGATGCCTTCGCGAAGGCGCGATGCGGAACGCGGTCTTGCCATGCTGGAATTATGGGATCGAAGGGTGAAAAAACAAGAAAACGTATCGCTTGACACGCTCGCGAAACGCGCCGATGCCTGATTTATGACAATGGTCGATACAATCCGGGCGAAGCTCACCGCGGCGTTCGCGCCTGACGCGCTCGACGTCGAAGACGAGAGTGCGAAGCATGCCGGTCATTCCGGCGCGCGCCCCGGCGGCGAAACGCATTTCAACGTAAGAATTGTCTCAAAGGCCTTCGAAGGCGTGTCGCGCGTGGAACGCCAGCGCCGTGTCTATGCCGCGCTCTCGGAAGAACTCAGGTCACGGATCCACGCGCTGTCGCTTACGACGCTCACGCCTGCCGAGATGTGGAACGAGCATTAGCCGGGCGGCATCGCATCCTTGTCGTCAACGGCGGGCGGCGTCACGCGCAGGGCCGTGATCTGATTGCGCTGGCGGCGCAATATCTCGAATTTGTAGCCGAAGAAGGCGAAGCGCTGGCCGACTTCGGGGATCGTGCGCGCTTCGTGGATGACGAGGCCCGCGATGGTGGTCGCTTCCTCGTCCGGCAGGTTCCAATCGAGATCGCGGTTGAGATCGCGGACCGGGACGGTTCCATCGATCAGATAGGATCCATCCTGCTTGCGTCGCACGTCGGGGCGGCTCTGCGCCTCGTGCTCATCCGGAAGTTCGCCGAAGATTTCATCGAGGATGTCTTCGAGTGTGACCAACCCTTGCAGGGCGCCATATTCATCGACGACGAGCGCGAACCGCGCGCGCTTCTCGCGGAACGCCTCAAGCTGCTCTTCCGCGGATGTCGTGTCCGGAACGAACCAGGGCGGCGTTGCCAGCGCGGCAGGATCGATGCCGGAATAGGAGCCGCCGTTTTTCACCAGCGCGCTGACGATGTCTTTCAGGTGCACGATTCCGATGATGTTCTCGGGCTCCCCGCGCCACAACGGGATACGGGAGTGGCCCGATGCGACGATCTCTTCGATGATCTTTTGCGCCGGCTCGTCGGCATTGGCCGCAACCATGGTTTTGCGGTGGATCATCACCTCGCCGACCGTCAATTCGCGCAGGTCGAGGATGCCGCCGATCATGTCGCGGTGTTCGCGCTCGACGCCCCCTTCCTTGTGATGAAGCTCGACGGTGCCCCGGATCTCTTCATGGGCCGGAACGATTTCTTCCCTGGTGGCCTGCTCGACGCCGAAAATCCCCAACACTTTCCACACGATGTACTGAACGCTGCTGACGATGGGGCTCAGGATCGCGACCGCGCCCCGCACGGGCCACGCGACGGCGAGCGCAAAGCGGTCCGTGCGGGCGATGGCGAGGGTCTTGGGAAGCACTTCGCCGAAAATGAGAATGACGACGGTCATGACGACCGTCGCGATGGCTACGGCGCGTGGCCCGAAGTTGGACTCAAGCAGCGTGGTCGCGATCGACGAGGCGAGAATGTTGACGAACGTGTTACCGAGAAGAAGGGATCCGATCAGCTTCTCACGGTCGAGCACAAGCCTGTTCACATTCGCTGCCGCGCGGGACCCATCTTTCTCCAGTTGATGCATCTTTCCGCGGGATACGGCCGTCAACGCGGTTTCCGACCCGGCAAAAAACGCAGAGACGACCAGCAGGACGGCGATGGCGCCGATCCAGAAAAATATTGAAGACGGGTCCATGGGAATCCTCGGTGAAGGCGGGCAGTATAGCGGATGGCTGGCAGGCGGCGAATTGCTGTATCCTGTGCGGAAATTGGAGACGTCGATGCGATTGTCAGTGCTGGTTGGCGCCATGGCGCTTGTTGCTGCCGGGGCGGCATCTGGCGCACCGTACTACCCCTCCAATGCCGCGGAGTTCGTCGTGCCGGCCGATGAACTCGACGCTGCGACCATCGGCGAGGCAGCGGTCCATGCCGGGTTTCGCCCGGTCGCGGAATCCGATCCGCGGTTCAGCGTGCTCAAGAGCAGGACAGAGCAGACCTACGGCATCTGGGAATTGCCGTCCCGCAAGTTCGCGACCATCGTGCTGACCAGAGGCAAGAGGACCAACCGGTTCGAAGTCACGTTCACGGCGAAAGAGCCCGGCCGCAGCGGAGACAACTTCACGGGCGATGTCTGCAAGAAATGGCTCGCATTCTCCGCCGCGATGCGCAGCGAGTTCATTCTCGGCCAGTCTAAGTTCCGGTTTCGCAATCCGCAGTGCACGCCCTAGGCAAGAACTTCCTTCAGCGCGTCCATCGCAACATCGTTGGTCACGAATGCGTGGCCGATACCGCGCAGCAGGATGAAGTTGATCTTGCCGCCGGCGGCTTTTTTGTCGTGCTGCATGTGATCGAGAAGTGCGTCGACGCCGGGGCGCTCTCCCGGAATATCGGAAATCGATGACGGCAGGCCCACGGATTTCAGATGCCGGATGAAGCGTTCGCTGTCCTGGCCGGGACACAGACCGAGCTTTGTGGAGAGCCGGAACGCGAGCGCCATCCCGATCGCGACACCTTCGCCGTGCAGAAGGCGGTCCGAAAACCCGGCTTCCGCCTCCAGCGCATGGCCGAAGGTGTGACCGAGATTGAGAAGGGCGCGCTCCCCGGTCTCGCGCTCATCGCGCGAAACGATATCCGCCTTCATCCGGCAGGAATGCGCAACCGCATGAACCATCGCGTCACTATCGCCGGAAAGGGCTCTCGGACCGTTGGTCTCCAGCCATTCGAAGAAATCGCGGTCGCCAAGCGCGCCATATTTGGCGACCTCGGCATAGCCCGCGAGCAATTCGCGCCGCGGAAGCGTCTTCAGAAGTTCCGTGTCTGCAATTACGATGCGCGGCTGGTGGAACACGCCGACAAGATTTTTGCCTTCCGGCGTATTGATCGCCGTCTTGCCGCCGACGGAAGAATCCACTTGTGCGAGCAGTGTGGTCGGAATTTGCGCGAACGGAATTCCACGTTTGGTGATCGCCGATGCGAACCCGACGAGATCGCCGACAACACCGCCGCCAAGCGCGACGACAAGGCCGCTCCGCTCCACGCCTGTTGTCAGGAAGACCCGTGTCAGGCGTTCCAAGGTTGAAAACGCCTTCGCGGCTTCGCCGGGCTCCACGAGAACCGGGCGCCCATCTATGTCCGCGCCCCTGATCGCGGCCTCGGCCGCCTGAAGATGAAGCTTCTCGACACTGGTGTCGCAAACGATCGGGACCGGTCCGCGCGCGAACGGCTTCAGAAATTCGCCGACTTTCGCGAGCAGGCCGGGCCCGACATGGATCTCGTAGCTGCGATGGCCGAGCCCCACCGTTATCGTCTCGCTCATGCCGTCACGCCTTTCTGTTTGAGAGCGCTCAGGATCTGATCCACGATGTTGGAATGCGGACTGTCGTCGCTTTCCACGATCACGTCAGCTTCGGCATAGATGGGTGCGCGCTCATTCAGAAGCCGCTCCAATGTCCCTCGCGGATCGGCGGTGCGGAGCAGGGGGCGGTTGTCGCGCCGCTTTACACGGGCCATCAGCACGTCGACGGGCGCCTTGATCCAAACGGTCAGTGCGCTTTCCTTGAGTCGTGCCCGTGTGTTGGGATCGATGAACGCGCCGCCGCCGGTGGCCATCACATGCGGCACTTCGCCCAGCAGCCGGGCGATCACCTTGCGCTCCCCGTCGCGGAACGCAGGTTCCCCATAGCGTTCGAAGATTTCGGAGACGGCGCATCCAGCAGCCAATTCGATCTCGCTGTCGGCATCCTTGAACGCCACGCCGAGCCGTGTCGCCAGACGGCGGCCGACCGAGCTTTTTCCAGCTCCCATCATGCCTACCAGTGCCACTGTGCGGCTCAGCCCCGTCATCCTGTCTGGAATTACACATCTTGAGACTGGCCCGCCAGCGGGACTTGCGCCGCCGCCTGCAATTCCGCCACAAAGGGCCCGTTAGGATAGGGCATGCGAAGCAACAGACGATCGATGAGTGGCGGTGACGGTATGGGCCTGGCGCCGATGATCGGCATAGCCGTGGCCATCTTGCTTGTTGTCAGCGCCATCGGCTTCACGATCTATGGCGGCTCGGTCCAACCCTCCACCAGGCATTACGAACAGGTCGTGCCGGATGATCGCCTCCCGCATTAGTTTCGCGATTCTCGCCCTTGCGCTGACGGCGTTCGGTGCGTCGGCACAGAGCGATGAGGGTCACGCAACAGCCCCGCCACGGCAGCTTGGCGCGTCTCAACAGGGGACGGACCAGCCACCGGTGACATCGACTGACGGTTTGAGCGACGACACGGCGAACCCACCGTCGCCGAAGTCCCAAAAGTCGCACGCGTCGGATGACTCGCCGCTGGATGTGTCAACAGACGATCTGGCGGACGACAACGAGCCCGACCAGCCGCAGCCGGCGAAATCCGGTCGTCACGCCGATGCCCCTCCGCCGGACACAACGGACAACGGTCTTCGCTCTGACGATGAGGCGCCGGTCGGCCGTGTCCGCAGGGACAGCGTCGAAACCGCACCATTGAACGCCCCTGTCGAGAAGGGCCCGATCGTGCCAAAGGCCGAAGCCGTTCAAACATCGACGCTGGGTGCTCTCGACGAAAGCTCCGGCGGTACGCTGGACACGAGCAATGGTGGATTTGAATCCAACATCTGGAACGGTTCGGGGCGCGCCGACATTGACGATCTGCTGACCAGGGCGCCCCTGGCATCGCCCGACACTGCCGTGCATGCGCTCGCGAGAAGGGTGATTTTGACGCGGGCCGATGCGCCTCAGGGCCCAATCCATCGGGCATTCGCGGCGATGCGGATTCAAAAACTCAGCGATGCCGCGCTCATCGACTCTGCCGGCGAACTCGCCGCGCAGGTGCAGGGTCATGACGATGCAGATCTGGCGCGGGTCCAGGCGAACGCATTGCTGCTCGCCGGTCGCGTCAAGGATGTCTGCGGTCCGCAGACGTCGGCGCGGATGACGGAAGGCGATCTGTTCTGGCTCGAGTTGCGCGCCTATTGCGCGGCGGCCGGTGGCGACACGGCGACCGCCGACATGACGCGAGAGATCATGAACGCGCAGGGCGATTCCGATCCCGCCTATACGGCGTTGATGGCCGATGTTCTCAACGGCGCGAAGAAGCCGGTCGAGAAGATTTCCAAACCGACCGCCCTGCATGTTTTCCTGCTTCACAAAGCAGGTTTGCCAGTTCCGGCGGACCTCGCAAAATCGCTTGGGCCGTCGGTCAATCTCCTGATCCTGCGCGATCCGAAGGCAACGCCAGACCAAAGGTTGGCTGCTGCAGAACGTGTGCTGCGCATGGGCGCGGTGTCGACGAACGAACTTAAAGCCGTTGCCGATGCGCAGGTTTTCACGGCCGAACAGACTGCCGGCGCGCTTGCGATGGCGCCGAAGCTTTCGTTTCTCAAGGCGCAGGCACTTTTGCGTCGGGCCGCGCAACTCGAAACGCGACCCGCGGCGAAGGCGGCTTTTATCCATCTCGCGCTGACGCTCGGCGACAAGGCGGGACTGTTTGAAACCGCATCGAATCTCCAGGCCGATGTCGCCGTTACCGTGGACGCGAAAGCGGTGGCGCAGACCGAAGGTCCGTTGATCGGCTGGGCCTTGCTGCTCGCCGGCAAGACAAGTGCTGCTGCGCCTTGGCTGGGCGACAACGACATCGCACGCGCAGTCCTGGGGCTGGCGTCAGACAAAGATGATTCTGCGCAGGCTGCGTTGAGCGGCATTGCCACCCGCATGGCGACCGAAGCCGACAAGGCACAGAACGCGTCACGCCCAATGGAAGTCCTGTTGCTGGGGCTCTACGACGCGATGGGCCGGACGTTGCCGGCCGACGCCAAGGCCGAGGCGTCGGCACTACGCGCGCAACATCTCTCCGGCCGCAGGCCCGATGAAGCGGCAATGCAGAAAATGCTGCTCGCCGCCGCGACGCCGGAACGCAAGGGCGAGGCGATCCTGCGAATCCTCGACATTGTCGGCGCGAAGGGCCCCGGCGATCTGGCACCGGATGTGACGGTCGAGATCGTGCGGGCGCTTGAGGCGATGAACCTGAAAGACTCCGCGAAGAGCATGGCGATCCACGCGCTGATGCTCTACCGGCCGGGCACGGCGTGAGCAACGCGACGCTGATCGAGTCCTTTCTCGACATGATGAGTGCCGAGCGCGGTGCGAGCGTGAACACAATTGCCGCCTATCGTCGCGATCTGCTCGACTTCGCCGGACGGACCGACATGAAGCGCGCAGCGCGTGACGATGTGCGGAAATATCTTGCCGGCCTCACGAAGGCGGGCGTGGCCGCGTCGTCGCAGGCGCGCAAGCTCTCCGCGCTGCGCCAGTTCTTTGGATTTCTCTATACGGAGGGTATCCGCAAGGACGATCCGACCTCGGCCGTCGATGCGCCGAAGCGCGCGCGGCCGCTGCCGAAAGTTCTCACCCGCGACGATATCGAGGCATTGATCGGTGCCGCGCGTGAGCAGGACGGCCCGGAAGGCGTGCGGCTGCTATGCATGGTCGAGATGCTGTACGCGGCGGGATTACGGGTCAGCGAACTGGCCGGCCTGCCGCTCGCATCCGCGCGTAGCAAAGACGGTTTCATCATCGTTCGCGGCAAAGGACGGAAGGAGCGTCTGGCGCCGCTCAATCCTTCGGCGCGCGATGCGATCACGGCCTATCTGGATGTGCGGGTCAGATTTCTGCCCAAAGACGGGCAGAGCAAATTCCTGTTTCCGTCCCGTTCGGCAGATGGCTTCCTGACGCGCCGCCGCGTACACCAGATGCTCAAAGAATTGGCACTCAAGGCCAACATCGATCCGGAGAAGCTGTCGCCGCACGTTTTGCGCCATGCGTTTGCGACGCATCTTGTCGAGGGCGGCGCCGATCTGCGAAGCGTACAAACTTTACTGGGGCATGCCGACATCGCCACCACGCAAATTTATACCCATGTTGCCAGCGACCGGCTAACATCGGTTTTGGAATCCGCGCACCCCTTGTCGCGGAAAAGGCGGACATGAGCTTCACGACGATTTCCAACCACGCGCCGGTGCGGTTGTACCGGTCCAAGCTGTTCGTGCCGGGATCGCGGCCTGCGCTGTTCGAGAAGGCGGCGGCAAGTGCGGCCGACGTCGTCTGCCTCGACCTCGAAGACGCCGTTGCGCCGTCCGACAAGGAAGCCGCGCGCGACAACATCGTGGTCGCGCTGAACGAGGTGAATTGGGGCAACAAGACTGTCACTGTTCGCATCAACGGCCTCGACACGAATTTTTGCTATCGCGATGTGCTGGCGCTGGTGGAGAAGGGCGGCGAGCGCCTCGACGCGATCATGATCCCAAAAGTCGGTTGCGCGGCGGATGTCTACGCCATCGACATGCTGATCACACAGGCATCGGATTTCGTGGGTCGCCAGAAGAAGATCGGTTTGGAAGTCATCATCGAGACTGCGCTTGGCCTCACCAACATCGATGAGATCGCAGGTTCGTCGAAGCGTCTGGAGAGTTTGCATTTCGGATCGGCGGATTACGCGGCGTCCCAGCGCATGCGCACGACCAACATCGGCGGCGGCAATGCGGACTACGTGATGCTGACCGATGTTCCCGATGCCCGTGTGCGGCATTGGAACGATCTCTGGCACTATCCGCTGTTCCGCATGTCGCAAGCGGCACGCGCGCATGGGTTGATGGCGATCGACGGGCCGTTCGGCGACTACGGCGATCCCGACGGCTTCCGCGTGCAGGCGATGCGCACGGCGATCCTCGGCTGCGAAGGCAAATGGGCGATCCATCCGAGCCAGGTCGCGCTCGCCAACGAGATCTACACGCCGCCTGCGAAAGAAGTCGAACGCGCCGAAGCGATCCTCGCCGCAATGAGGGATGCGCAGGCGAAGGGCATGGGCGCCGTTGCGCTCAACGGTGTTCTGATCGACGCCGCCTCGATCCGTCAGGCGCAGACCATCGTTCAGCAGATGGCGATGATCAGGGAACGCACTAGCGCCTGATCGCGCGCCAACCGATATCGCGGCGGCAAAAGCCTTCCGGCCAGTCGATCAGGTCAACAGCTTCGTAAGCGCGCTTTTGCGCTTCGGCGATGGTTGGTGCGACAGCGGTGACGTTCAGAACGCGGCCGCCGTTGGCGACGATCTTGCCGTCTTTGCGCGCGGTGCCGGCGTGGAATATCTGCACACCCTCAAGTGCGGATGCGCGATCCAGCCCCCGTATTTCGCTGCCCTTGGCATAGTCGCCGGGATAACCTTTCGTCGCCATCACAACGGTCAGGGCCGCATCATCGCTCCAGCGCAGATCGAGATTGCGCAACTGCTCATCGCGCATCGCGATCAATGCGGTCAGCAGATCGGATTTCAGGCGCATCATCAGCACCTGCGTTTCGGGATCGCCGAGGCGGCAATTGTATTCGACGAGCTTCGGACCATCTTTGGTGACCATCAGGCCGAGAAATATCACGCCCTGATAGCGGCGGCCGCGCGCCGCCATCGCCGTGATGGTCGGCTTGATGAACTTGTCCATCGCGACCTGTTCGAGCGCAGGGGGAAGAACCGGCGCAGGCGAATAGGCGCCCATGCCACCGGTGTTCGGGCCTTTGTCACCATCGAAGGCGCGCTTGTGATCCTGCGCGCCGGCGAGGGGGATGACGGTCTCGCCGTCGCTGAGGGCGAAGAAGCTCGCTTCCTCGCCCTCCATGAATTCCTCGACAACGACCTCGCTGCTGTTTTCACCAAAACCGCCGTCGAACATGAAGTCGATGGCTTTCGCCGCGTCTACTTTCGTCTCGGCGATGATGACGCCTTTGCCGAGCGCCAATCCGTCCGCCTTGATTACGACGGGTAGCCCCAGCGTATCTGCGAACGCTTTGGCTGAGGGCGCATCGCGGAAGCGCGCGTAAGCGGCGGTCGGGATGTCGACCTCACGGCACAGGTCTTTCACAAACCCCTTGGAGCCTTCGAGGATCGCGCCCGCAACACTCGGCCCCGTGGCGCGGATGCCCGCCGCCTCGAACCGGTCCCACAACCCACCGACCAGCGGGTTGTCCGGTGCGATGACGACGAAGTCGACCTTTTTCTCCTGCGCGAATGCGACCAGCCGGTCGAAATCCATTGCCGCGATAGGCACGCATTCGGCTACGGCCTCAATCCCGGCGTTACCGGGCGCGCAATAGAGCTTGGTGAGAAGCGGGCTGGCGGACAGCGCCCAGGCCAGCGCGTGCTCGCGGCCGCCAGAGCCGATGAGGAGAACTTTCATGGCCGGAACCTCTCCGAAAGAGGTACCGGATTCAAGCGCGCATCCTCTATCATCTGTGAGTCATGTCCGAAGCCGCCGCCAAACCGAACCTGCCCGAATTCAGCGTCAGCGAGATCGCCGGCCTTCTGAAGCGCACCGTCGAGGACGCGTTCCCGTTCGTGCGGGTGCGTGGTGAGATTTCGGGGCTGAAATTCGCGAGTTCCGGCCACGTCTATTTCGACCTGAAGGACGACAAGGCGGTCC
>DATJUS010000038.1:0-5848 GCA_035502175.1 Rhizomicrobium sp. | reverse complement strand
CCACGGGTATCAGCAGCTTTCTTTGCAACCGGCGCGCTTTGCATTCTGGTCGGCGGCGCAATCGGAATGTACATGGCCGCCAGCCGCGACGATGCATTCGCCAGCTTCCATGTCCACATGAACCTCGTCGGCTGGGCGACGACGGCGTTGTGCGGGACATTCTACGCGCTGACGAAAGAAACGATGTTACCGCGCATGGCGTGGATCAACTACGCGATCCTCACCGCCGGGATCGTCGTGTTCTTTCCGGCCTTCGCGCTGTTTCTCGCACACGGCAACGACCCCCAATACGAGCCGTTCATGAAGGTCGGCAACGGGCTGACGGGACTTGGGATGCTCGTCTTCACAATCGCCGTGTTTCGCGAACTCTTCCGCAAGCGCGCCTGACGTCAGATCGAAGAACGCCGGTGGAAGCCTTTTTCCGCCGGCGGTTCGGCATTGTGAAGCTCGACGTTCTTGACCGTGGAACCCGCAGGGCCGCGCATGCTCGCTGACACCAGCGCTTCGACTGCCTTAGTTTCGCCACACACAAGAATCTCGACGGTTCCATCGGCGCGATTGCGAACCCAGCCGTCGAGTGCCAGTCGCGTCGCCTCTTCGATGATGAAATTGCGATATCCCACAGCTTGAACAAAGCCTTCGACGCGCAAACGCAGGGATGTCAGATCGTTTTCGTCACTCATGAACCACCGTTAACGCATTCCCACGCGAAGTTGAACGAACGCGATCTTTATATTTGTCAGGCACAACTTTAGCACAGGGTAGCCATGCGCTTTGCGCGCATTGTAGCACTAGGAGTGCAATTGCCAATTTCTTGGCATGTGACGATCTGATTTGGGGAACGGCGTGCGATTGAGTTGGAAAGTTGCGGCGGCAGCCGCGCTGCTGCTTGCGGCTACCGGCGCGAATGCGCAGGACGAGAGCAAGGGCAGCGTTCTCACCTATGACACCGCCTTCTTCGCCCAGGCCCGTCCCAACACCGCCTACGATATGATCGGACGCCTGCCCGGCTTCACCTTCAACGACGGCAACTCGGCGCGCGGCTTTGCAGGCACCGCCGGCAACGTTCTGATCGACGGTCAACGGCCGACTTCGAAATCCGACGATCTGCAGACCGTCCTTCAGCGTATTCCGGCATCGGATGTCGATCACATCGAAGTCATCCGCGGCGGCGCTCCGGGCATCGACATGCAGGGCCAGACGGTCATCGCGAACGTCATCCGCAAGAAGGGCGCCTCCACGCAGTGGGTGCTCGATGTCTCCGACAATTTCTTCCAGGACGGCCACACCGTTCCCAGCGCTAGCCTGAATTTCACCGAGCACACCGGCGCCAGCACGTTCGAAGCATCCGTTACGCGCTATGCCGGATACGACGATTCCGTCGGCTGGGGGACGCACACGGTCACGTTCTACAATCCGGACGGCACGGTTGCGTCTTCATTCAATCAGCGCGCCCACACCACGGGTCAGGGCAGCGGCGGCGCGGTGACAGGTGCGGCCACGGTCCCGCTGTTCGACGGCACCTTCAAGGTAAACCTAGCGCTTCAGGATTCTCCCTTCTATTCGACCGCGAACTACTACGGCGGCCCTGGCAACCGCTTCATCTCGGACGACTCCGTGGGGCGTAACGCCGAGCTTGGCCTGCACTGGAACGGCAAGATCGGCTCGTTCGAGGACGAAACCCTCGTGCTTCAACGCCTGGGGTTCTCGAAAGACGTGAACGCCTCCTATCAGGCCGGCGATGATGAGGTGTTCAATTCCTCTAGCTCGACGGGCGAGTCCATCGTGCGGGAGACGCTGCGCTATCCCTGGAGCGACGCCTTCACCATCGAGACCGGCGCGGAAGGTGCTTACAACTACCTGGACGGCGACACCGCCTTCTTCCTCAACAGCATCGCTCAAACCCTGCCGGACGCCATAGCGCATGTTGACGAGAAGCGCGCAGAGGTGTTCGCGCAGGGAACCTGGAAGATTTCGCCGCAATGGCTGTTCGAAGCCGGTTCACGCTTCGAATACTCCATCATCAGCGAGCACAGCGATCAGGATCAGCGCCGCAGCTTCTTCTATCCGAAGCCGCGTGCGGTCCTGACCTGGTCACCGACCACGAGCGATCAGGTCCGCCTGCGCTATGAAAAGGTTGTCGGCCAGCTTGATTTCGGAAACTTCATCGCGACGGGAAACCTCGGCGGCAGCGGCGTCAGCAGCGGCAATTCGAACCTGCGGCCGGACCAGCGCACCCAATACGAAATCTCCTACGAGCATCATTTCTGGGACAAGGGCGCGATCACGCTGCAGCTCATCCACGAGGAAATCACCGACGTCGTGGATCTCGTGCCGGTAACGGCCCCCGATGGAACGAAGTTCGACGCACCCGGCAATATCGGCAATGGCCAGAACAACCAGATCAACTTCGACCTCATGCTGCCGCTCGACCATCTCGGCCTGAAGAACGGGCGCTTTCACGCGATCACGAACTTTCAGCTGAGTTCGGTGGTCGATCCCGTGACCCACACCAACCGCGTCATCTCTGGCGAACGGCCGCAGGACATCGAGTTCTCGCTGCTGCAGGATATCGAGAGCCTGAAATCGACGTGGAAGATCGGCTACTTCAATGGCTGGGACGAGCGCTACTATCGCCTCGAACAGACCCAGCATCGCCGTGTCCTGCCGCCTTACATGTATATCTTCTGGGAATACAAGCCGACGCCGGACTGGAGCCTCCACTTTGAGCTCGATAACCTCGGCCAGTTCGTCTACGAGAACGAGTACTTCAATTTCGACGGCGAGCGGAACACGGCGCCTCTCGATTACACCGACGACCGTGCGATCAAGTCCCAGCCGCGCATCTATATCGAGGTCCGCAAGACGTTCGGTTAGGCGAATTCCAGGATTACGTCATCAAGGGCGAGGCTGTCGCCCTTCTTGGCGTTGACCTTCTTGATTGTGACATCGCTTTCGGCAGTGAGGACGTTTTCCATCTTCATTGCCTCGACGACCGCCAGAGGTTCGCCGGCTTTGACTTCCTGACCCTGATGCACGTTGATCGAGACGATCAAACCCGGCATCGGGCACAGCAGCAATTTGGAATTATCCGCAGCGACCTTCTTCGGCATCAGCCCCGCGAGTTTCGCCGCGCGGGCGCCTCGCACGACGATGGTTGCCGCCGATCCGCCCTGAGACACACGCCAGCCACCGGTTGCGGGCGCGATCTGGATCGCGAATTTCCGGCCATCGGTCTGCAGATGCATCAAAGGCGCGCCGGTCTGCCATTCCACAACGGCTTCGAGCGCCTTGCCGTCTATCGCTAGGTGCATCGTGCCCGCCGCGAAATAGGCGTCGGTGATAGCATACGGCTGCCCATCGACCGCAACCGTGAAGCTCGCCGCCGATTTGTGTGGACCGTTGAGCGTGCCGGAAATTCGCGAGGCGCGGTCCTGCTTGACCAGCGTTGCGGCCACGGCGGCAGCGACAAAGCGCGCACGTGCGGCGTCGTCGATGTCACGGCCATGGAAGCCTTCGGGAAACTCCTCCGCGATGAACGCTGTCGTAATCGTGCCGGCACGGAAGCGCTTGTTGTGCATGATTGTATTGAGGAACGCGATATTGTGGCGGATACCCTCAATGCGAAATTCGTCCAGCGCCGCCTCCATCGCGTCGATGGCTTCCAGCCGGGTCGGCGCATGGGTGCAGAGCTTGGCGATCATCGGATCGTAGAACATCGAAATCTCGCCACCCTCGTACACGCCGGTGTCGTTGCGGATGGCGATGTTGCCCGTCACGCCTTCGGCCGGCGGCTCATAACGCACCAAGCGGCCGGTCGACGGCAGGAAGCCGCGATAGGGATCTTCGGCATAGACGCGCGATTCCATCGCCCACCCGTCGAGCTTCACGTCTTTCTGCGCGATCGGCAGCTTCTCGCCCGCCGCAGAGCGGATCATCAGTTCGACGAGATCGAGGCCCGTGGTCAGCTCCGTCACCGGATGCTCGACCTGCAGGCGTGTGTTCATTTCGAGGAAGTAGAAATTGCGATCCTTGTCGACGATGAATTCGACCGTGCCGGCGCTGTCGTAATTCACCGCCTTGGCCAGCATCACCGCTTGCTCGCCCATCGCCTTGCGCGTCGCGGCATCGAGGAACGGCGACGGCGCCTCCTCGATCACTTTCTGATTGCGGCGCTGGATCGAGCATTCGCGCTCGTTCAGATAGACGACGCTACCGTGCTTGTCGCCCATCACCTGGATTT
Source organism: Rhizomicrobium sp. (assembly GCA_035502175.1). Classification (GTDB taxonomy): domain Bacteria; phylum Pseudomonadota; class Alphaproteobacteria; order Micropepsales; family Micropepsaceae; genus Rhizomicrobium. Next base: position 1,605 of record DATJUS010000038.1, on the reverse strand, counting down.
CGATGTGGCGCGGCTCGGTCACGAATTTTTCGACGAACAGCCGGTCGTCGCCGAAACTCGCTTTCGCTTCGTTCTGCGATGACTGGATCGCCTGCACGAGCTCGCTCTCCTTGTGCACGACGCGCAGGCCCTTACCGCCACCGCCGGCGGATGCCTTCACCATCACCGGATAGCCGATGTCGCTCGCAATCTTCCTGGCGTGATCGGCGTCCTTGATCTCGCCGACATAGCCGGGGACAGTGTTCACCTTCGCAGCCATGGCGAGCTTCTTGGATTCGATCTTGTCGCCCATCGCGGCGATGGCGTTGTTGTTCGGTCCGATGAACACCACGCCCGCTTTGGAGAGCGCCTCGGCGAAGGCCTCGCGCTCTGACAGGAAGCCGTAGCCCGGGTGTACCGCTTCGGCGCCGGTGTCCTTGCACGCCTGCACGATGCGGTCGATGACAAGATAGGACTGCGCCGACGGCGGCGGGCCGATATGCACAGCCTCGTCCGCCATCTCGACATGCAGCGCGTCGCGGTCGGCATCGGAATAGACGGCGACCGTTTTGATACCCATGCGTCGCGCGGTTTTGATGACACGGCAGGCGATTTCGCCGCGATTGGCAATCAGAATTTTGCGGAACACGCTGTCCCCGATACGTACAATGACCCTCTGAAACCGTTGTAGGGCCTCTCGAAACCCTCGTAAACCCAAGCCGGAGTTCCGCCATTTCCTTAAACGATTTTCACCGACGCGTCGGGCACGGCCTCTTTCGGCTGCATATCGAGAACGGCCTCGCGGTCACCGTCGCGATGGCCATTGTCGTGGTGGGCGGCGGCGTTCTGTTCGGGCGCGAGGTGATGGCGCTGGGTGCGACCGGCGCACTTTACGCCAGCATTGTCGACCAACCCGGCCCGCTCGATCTCAAGGCCCGCATCTTCGCGCTCGATATTGCCGCTGCGGCAATCGTCACCCTGCTCGCCTCGCTGACCGGCGGTATTCCGTGGCTGTTGGGACCATTAATTTTGCTCATGGGTTTCGCCACCGGGATGCTGGTTGCCTATGGCAAACGCGCCGTCGGCCTCGGCGTGGCGGCCGTGCTCGCGCTGCTGTTCGGCATGGCAACTCATCGCGCGCCGTTCACGGTGCAAATCGTTCACACCGCAATCTTCGCGGGCGGCGGTATCGGCTACGCGCTGATTGCGATGTTGCTCAACTGGATTCTGGACGACCGCATCCGCCAGCTTTATCTCGGCGAGGCGCTTCTCTCCTTCTCCCGCTACATATCGGCCAAGGCGTCGCTCTACGATCTCGGCACCAAGCAGAAAGACGCGCTCGCCGCACTGGTGAACGCGCACGCCGATCTGGTCGACAAGCTTCAGGCTGCGCGCGACATGATCTTCTCCGGCCGTCGCACGGAGCGCCGCGCGCGGTGGATCGCATCGTTGATTGCGCTGCTGGACGCCTTCGACACGGTGTTGTCCAGCGATGCCGACATCGAAACCCTGCGAAGCTCCTCGCATCACCATCTGATGCGCCGGTTGCAGGCCTTGACGGTGTACCTGGCAGAGGACGTGCACGCACTTGGCCTCGGCTTCGTCATGCCCACACGAGACACCGAC
>DATJUS010000037.1:0-11976 GCA_035502175.1 Rhizomicrobium sp. | reverse complement strand
GCCGCAGGCCGCCGTGTTCGGGCAGATGGCGTATGACTGGCTCCGCTTGCACAGCGACGAAGGCGCTGTGTTCGACCGCGAAATCCGGATCGACGCATCGAAGATCAAACCGATGGCCACCTGGGGCACGACGCCCGACACCGCCATCGCGGTCGATGCGACGGTGCCGAAAGCAGCCACCGAGCGCGCGCTCGACTACATGGGCATGAAGGCCGAGCAGACCCTGACCGATATGCCGGTCGATGTCGTGTTCATCGGAAGCTGCACCAACGGTCGCTTGCCCGATCTTCGCGCCGCTGCCGATGTGATGCGCGGGCGCAAGGTGAAGAAGGGCGTGCGCATCCTCGTCGTGCCGGGTTCGGAGGCCGTGCGCCGACAGGCGGAAGAAGAAGGCCTGCACGAAGTATTTCTTTCCGCCGGCGCGGAATGGCGTTTGCCTGGATGCTCGATGTGCATCGCGATGAACGGGGATTTCGTACAGCCGGGTCAGCTCGCGGTCTCGACGTCGAACCGCAACTTTGAAGGCCGTCAGGGTCCGGGCGCACGCACCGTGCTGGCAAGTCCCGCAACAGCTGCGGCCTCGGCCGTCATGGGACGCATCGCAGACCCGCGTCCGTTCCTGGAGTCCGCCGCATGAACACCGAACCGTTTGGCGCTTTGTCGTCACGCACCGCCGTCCTGACCAACGAGAACATCGACACGGATCAGATCATTCCTGCGCGTTTTCTGACGACGACGTCGCAGCAAGGTCTGGGCAAACACGCGTTCAACGACTGGCGCTACGACAAGGAAGGTCGCGAGGTGAAGGACTTCGTCCTGAACCGTATCGCGCCGACCGCGCATCGTATTCTGGTTGCGGGCAAGAATTTCGGCTGCGGTTCCTCGCGCGAACATGCACCCTGGGCGCTGACCGATTTCGGCTTTCGTGCCGTCGTGAGCACGGAGATCGCGGACATCTTCACCTCCAATGCACTCAAGAACGGGTTGCTGCCGGTCGTCATCGATCAGGCGAGCTGGGACCTGCTGGCCGCGCGTCCCGGCGAGAACGCGACCATCGATCTCGATGCCTGCGAACTCCGCTTCGGCAATCACGTCGCCAAGTTCAACGTCGAGCCGTTTGCGCGGCGTTGCCTGCTCGACGGCGTTGACACGATGGGCTGGCTGATGGGACGCATGCCGTCCATCGAAGCATACGAGAAACAACGCGCGGCATGACAAAATTCAATATCGTTCTTCTACCGGGCGATGGCATCGGCCCGGAGATTACCGTTGCCGCGCGACGCACACTCGAAACAATTGGGACGCGCTTCGGTCACGATTTCGAATTCGCGAGCAAGCTCATCGGCGGCGCGGCCATCGATGCGACCGGTGATCCCTTGCCGCCAGACACCGTGGACGCGTGCAAAAACGCCGATGCGGTTTTCCTGGGCGCCGTCGGCGGCCCCAAATGGGACGGCGGCAAGCGCAGGCCGGAGGAAGGCCTGCTCGGCATCCGCAAAGCGCTCGGCCTTTTCGCCAATCTGCGCCCAGTGACCGTGACCGAAGCAACACTCGCGCATTCCCCGCTCAAACCGGAGGTCGCGCACGGTGTCGATCTGTTGATCATTCGCGAGCTGACCGGCGGTGCTTATTTCGGTGAGAAGAAGCGCGATGAGGATACCGCCTCCGACGTCTGCATCTATACTGTCGCTGAGATCGAGCGCGTGACGCGCGTGGCGTTCGAAGCCGCGCGCAAGCGGCGCAACTCCGTCATTTCCGTCGACAAGGCCAACGTGATGGAGACGAGCCGGCTGTGGCGAGAGACCGTCAACCGCATTCACAAAGCCGAATTTTCGGAATGCAAGCTTGAGCACACGTTGGTAGATACCGCCGCCATGCGCCTGATCCAGCGGCCGCGTGACTTCGACGTGCTGCTGACCGAGAACATGTTCGGCGATATATTGAGTGACGAAGCCTCGATGCTGCCTGGCTCTATCGGCCTTCTGGGCTCCGCGTCGCTGGGCGCACAAAAGCCGGGCCTTTTCGAGCCGATCCATGGTTCGGCGCCAGACATCGCTGGCAAGGACCTCGCCAATCCATCCGGCACGATCAGCTCTATCGCGATGCTTTTGCTCCACGGCCTCAGCCTTGCGAAAGAAGCCGCTGCCGTCACCACTGCACTGGAAAACACGCTCAACAGCGGCCTGATGACCGGCGATCTGGGCGGCAAGGCAAGCTGTACGCAATTTACGCAGAACGTGGTTGACGCCATAGCAAGCTGACGCGGTGCAATCCGGCGCGCTCGCGCGTTATCATGGGCCATGCCCAAACCGGAAAGCGTCCTCTGCCCTTCCCCGGCCGGTCTTTATTGCCCGCCGGGCGACTTTTATATCGACCCCACGCGGCCGGTCGCGCGCGCGGTCATCACCCACGGCCATTCCGATCACGCGCGCTCCGGTCACGGCGCAGTCGTAGCAACCGCCGAGACCCTGGCCATCATGGCCGCGCGCTACGGCGAAGACTTCGCGGAGGCGACCGAAGCCGTGCGTTATGGCCAGACCATCGAGCGCGACGGCGTGGAGATCACCCTTGTGCCCGCTGGACACATCCTCGGCTCTGCGCAAGCGGTCGTGCGCAGCAAGGGTATGACCATAGTCGTTTCCGGCGACTACAAGCGTCGCCGCGATCCGACCTGTCCGCCCTTCGAGCCGGTGAAATGCGACGTCTTCGTGACCGAGGCGACGTTCGGCATCCCCGTGTTCAATTTTCCGGAAGCCAGCGATGAAGTCGCGCGGCTGCTGAAGTCCGTCGCGCAGTTTCCCGAGCGCACGCATCTTGTCGGCGCTTACGCGCTCGGCAAGGCGCAGCGCATCGTTCGGCTCTTGCGGGAGGCCGGATACGACAAACCGATCTATGTCCACGGCGCGATGGAGAACCTCAACACCTTGTACGAGCGGTTCGGCATCGATCTCGGCCCCATCGAACCTGCCACCATAGAAAAGGGGAAGAAGAAGGATTTCGCCGGCGCCATCGTGATCGCACCGCCCTCATCCATCGACGATCGCTGGTCGCGCCGCTTTGCCGACCCGCTACCCGCATTCGCCTCCGGCTGGATGCGGGTGCGCGCCCGTGCACGGCAGAGGCAGGTGGAACTGCCACTCGTGATCTCCGACCACGCCGACTGGACAGAACTCACGTCCACGCTCGAAGAACTCAAACCCGGCGAAGTGTGGATCACCCATGGCGGCGAGGATGCACTGCTGCGCTGGTGCGAATTGCGGGATCAAAAGGCGCGGGCCCTGTCACTGGTCGGTTACGACGAAGATGAAGGCGAAGCCTGATGCGCGCCTTCGCCAATCTGCTCGACCGACTCGCCTTCACGCCACAGAGAAATGGTAAGCTCACGCTTCTTTGCGACTTTATGCGCGATCAACCGGCCCCCGAGCGGGGCTGGGCGCTGGCGGCACTTACCGGGGCGCTGTCATTCGATGCCGCAAAGCCAGCCTTCATTCGAAAGGCCGTCGAGGCGCGCATGGATAGCGCCTTGTTCGCACTGTCTTACGACTATGTCGGCGACCTTGCAGAGACCGTTGCTCTCGTCTGGCCTGCGAAGCCCGGCGCCAACCGCGAACCCGAACTTGCCGAAGTCGTCGATGCATTGCGTACGGCGACACGCGCCGAAGTGCAAAAGCTTCTGGAGCGCTGGCTCGACGCACTCGATCCCGACGGGCGCTGGGCGCTGCTCAAACTGCTGACCGGCGGACTACGCGTCGGCGTGTCCGCGCGTCTCGCGAAGCAGGCGCTGGCCGATCTGGGCGGTGTTGACGTGTCGGAAATCGAAGAGGTCTGGCACGGGCAGGCGCCGCCATTCGAAGATTTGTTCACTTGGCTAGAGAAACGAAGCGGCAAGCCCACCGGAGATTCACCAGGCCGCTTCCGGCCCGTCATGCTGGCGCAGGCGATCGAGGATTCCGATTTTGCCAAGCTCGACGCCAAAGATTTTGCCGCCGAGTGGAAGTGGGATGGCATCCGCGTTCAGGCCGTCAGCGAGCGCGGTGAGAAGAAGCTCTACAGCAGGACCGGCGACGAGATCGGCGCATCGTTTCCCGATGTCGTCGACTTCCTGAACTTCGAAGGCGTTGTTGACGGCGAACTGCTCGTCATGCGCGACGGTGCGGTCGCATCCTTCGGCGATTTGCAGCAACGCCTGAACCGAAAGACCGCCGATGCCAAACTGATTGCCAAATTCCCGGCCGCGATCCGCGCTTATGATCTTCTGCTTGACGGTGCAGAAGACATTCGCCACCTGCCATTCCGGCAACGCCGCGCACGCTTGGAAGCGTTCGTCCACAACACGAACTCACCACGCATCGACCTATCACCGCTGCAACCGTTCTCGACATGGAACGAACTTGCCTCACTGCGTGCCGATCCACCGCAAGGCGATCCGCGTATTGCCGAAGGCTTGATGCTCAAACGCTGGGACTCGATTTACGAAGCCGGACGTCCCAAAGGCCCATGGTTCAAATGGAAGCGCGATCCGCATCTGATCGATGCCGTATTGATGTATGCGCAGCGCGGCCACGGAAAACGTTCCGGTTTCTATTCCGATTATACCTTCGGTGTCTGGCGCGAGGATGCCAATGGCGATCGCTCACTTACGCCCGTCGGCAAAGCCTATTTCGGTTTCACCGATGAGGAATTGAAACAGATCGACAAATTCGTGCGCGACAACACCGTCGACCGCTTCGGGCCGGTGCGCGTGGTGAAAGCCAACAAGGATTTCGGGCTGGTGTTCGAGGTCGCGTTTGAAGGACTGCAGCGCTCAACCCGCCACAAATCCGGTGTGGCGATGCGCTTCCCGCGTATCAGCCGCCTGCGCTGGGACAAGCCCGCGCGCGAGGCCGACGAACTTTCGACGCTTGAAAAAATGCTGGACCCGGCATGAGCCACGCGCGCAGCTGACGGCCCCACAAACGCGTGATTTCGGCGGTGCAGCATTGGCGCGCCCCTTCAAAAGCCGGCAATCGTCCCTACGTGACGAGCCTGTCTGGGCAATTTTTGGGGAAAGCCATGATCCGCAGAGCCGCATTTTTCGCCGCCATACTCATTGCCGCGCCCGCGATGGCGCAAATTCCGGACGACCAGCTGGCCAAACCACCAGCCGATGCCAAGGTCTGGACACTGACGTCCAGCAACGGCGTCTCGCGCCACGGCCAGGTGTCGTTGTGGACCGCGAAGGACGGTACGCACTGGTCGCGCTTCAGTTTCAACTTGCGCGGCTTCGTGAGCGAGATGGACGAGCAGAACCGCTTTGCGCCGGATGGTTCACTCGCGAGCATGGTCATCCGCGGCCACAATCCGCAGGGCGACGTCGCAGAGACGTATGAGGCCAACGACGGCACCTACACCTACAAGAGCCCAGTCGATCACGGCACCGGCAAAACCGCACCGAACCTCGCCTATGTGGCCTTTGGCGGCACGTTCGATTCCTTCACCTTTCTGATCGACGCGATGCTGAAGTCGCCGACGCATTCGATCGACCTTCTGCCATCTGGCCACGGCTCGATCGCGCCGCTGACGACGCTGGAAGTGAACAACGGCAAAGAGAAGAAGACGCTGACCGCTTACGCGATCACGGGCTTCGGCCTGTCGCCCTTCCCGATATGGATGGACGGCGACAAGTTCTTCGGCACGCCCGGTGTGGTCGCGTTCCTCCCCGCAGGTTGGGAGAATGTCGGCGATGCGATGAGCAAGGCGCAGGACGAGGCACTCGCCAAACTCGCGCCGGCGCAATATGCGGCCATCGCGAAGACGCCGAGCGGGCCGGTCGCGTTCACGAACGTGAAACTGTATGACTCGGACGCGCGCAAATTCCTCACCGGCATGACGGTCGTCGTGAACAACGGCCTCGTCGCCGATGAAGGCCCGTCCGGCAAAGTCAAAGTGCCCGCTGGTGCGCAGGTGATCGACGGCACGGGCAAGACCTTGATCCCCGGCCTTTGGGACAATCACCAGCATTATGGCGATGACTCGACCGGGCCGCTGCTGCTCGCCTCCGGCATTACCAGCGTGCGCGATCCGGGCAATCAGGAAAACGAACTTCTCGCGCGCAAGAAACGCATCGATGACCAGCAATTGCTCGGCCAGCGCATAGTGCCGTCGCTGCTGATCGATGGGCCGGGGCCGTACACGGCACAGGTGGCCTATGTCGTCCATAACAAGGACGAAGCCGTTGCGGCCGTGCATCATGCGAAGGACAAGGGCTACTTCGCGATCAAGCTCTACGGCTCGCTCGATCCGGCGTGGGTCAAGCCTATGGCGGATGAGGCACACAAGCTCGGCCTCCACGTCCACGGCCATATCCCGCACGGCATGCGCCCCCTCGAAGCCGTCCACGACGGCTATGACGAGATCACGCATATCAATTGGGTGATGGCACAGGCCCTGCCAGATGATGTGATCAAGGTCTCCAACGGCATGGCGCGCTTCACCGGCACCGGCAAATACGCCAAGGACGTCGATCTGCACTCACCGATGATGACGGCTTACCTCGACGAACTCGCCGCGCGTCACATCGCGGTCGATCCCACACTGGTGACATTTGAGGATCTGTACGTTCCGGATCAGGGTACCTATCCGGCCGCGGATGCGCCCTATGCCGACACCCTGCCCTCGCAATTCGCGCGCGGCTTCCTGTCGAGCGCCATGGCGCCGACACCGGATCTATCGCGCGAGACGATGCGGGCGAGCTTCAACAAGCTCAAAGACCTCGTCGTCGAGCTCAACAAACGGCACATCTTCGTGCTTGCCGGCACCGACGGCGTGGGCTTTGAGCTGATCCGTGAGTTGCAGCTCTACACCGAAGCCGGCATGTCGGTCGAAGATGCACTCGCAACCGCCACGATCAATCCGGCCAATGTCTACGGCATGGCGGACAAAACCGGATCGCTGGCCAAGGGCAAGCTCGCCGAGCTGGCGCTGATCGATGGCGATCCGCAGAAGGACATCACCGAACTGCGCCAGGTTGAACTCGTGATGCGCGACGGAAAACTGATGAAGGCATCCGAGCTTCGCGCGGCGCTCGGCATTTCCGGCGCGCCGAAGAAGTAGCCCTCATCGACCGGAACCGGCGTGCCTAGAACAGCACGCCGGTTTCGAAAAACACGCTCGTTTGGGACGTGCTTGCCGCCGATGCGCCGAAGGCATAGCCGGGCGTCGTGTCGCTCGCACCGACATACGATCCTTCCAGCCGCGCAAAGAAGATCTTGTATTGATAGGTCGGTGTCAGGCTGAATGACCATGCACTGCTGCCCGGACCGGCAATCAGCATGTTGGCCGAGCCTTTCGCCGCGCTTCCCGACGATTCCACGTACTCTGCGCGGGCTGCGAGCCTCCAGTGATCGTCGAAAGCGTAGTTTACAAGAACTGCGCCACCGGCGGAGGTCGCACCCTTTAGCGCGCCGTGCAGCGGGTCTTTCGGCGCTTCGATGTATTGGAAGTATGGGCTGATCGTCCACGGGCCAGATGTGTGCGTGTAGATCACATTGTAAATGCTGCCGTCATTCATCACCGGCGTCGCGAACGGCATGGTATTCGGATTGCGTCCGAGATTGCCGCCGGCCGCGAGCGCCAGCGTGTCCGCGCCGCCGTTAAACCCATACGACGCCAGACCAGAGATCCAGTTCAGGGTTTGTGAGTAGTACCCGTCATTGACCGACACTGCGAACGAGAACGGGCCGCTTGTGTAATTCGCCTGGACGCCGTCGCTGATCGCGGGCTCCTGGTTCCAGAGCAGGCCGCGCTGGATGTTCATGTTTTGGAACGTAAAGGTGTATTCGTCGCCGATCAGCGTCGGCAGCTTGCCGGCGGAGATCGAGAAATTCTCCATCGGTACGATCTTCAGATAGGCAACCGGCACGTCGCCAAACAGCAGCGCCGGTGCAATCGAAGACTTGATATAGCCGGTGCCGAGCGAAGGCAGTGAATAGGCGCCTGCCTGCACATAGAACTGCCACCAGCCATCCGTCTTCTCGATCCAGGCCTGACCGTTATCGAGGTCGAGTTGCGAGTGAACGCCGAAGTTCGGCGTATCCTGATAATAGGCGAGCCCGCTGATTGCGCCGCCGACCGACCACTTCCCCAGAAAATCGAGGTCGACGCCAAGCGGGTTTGGATTTGCTCCAAGAGACGCGCTCATCGAAGGCGCGGCGAGCGGATCGGATTTGGCGGAATGTGCAACGGACAGAAACGTCGCCGCTGCGAGGCCGGCGAGAAAATACCTGGTGGCGTCGAACGCCGAGAGTTTGCGAATGCGCATGGTCAATCCCCTTTAATTTGACATCACATTCCTCCCGCAAATGGGCGCCCGGTCATGCCGGGCGCCCTTGTCGTTTCGTGATCGAGGCTCGTGCTTCAGCCGTGGACGGTTTCTCCATGGAGGTTGATATCGAGGCCTTCGATTTCCACTTCGGGCGAAACCCGTAGGCCGATGACTAGATCGATGGCCTTCAGGATGATGAAGGTCGCGACCGCGCAGTACACAAAGGTCCCTGCGACGTCGTAGAACTGGATCAGCATCTGATGGCCGTTGCCGTCGAATATCCAACCCTTGCCGGCGGAGTTGATCGCATTCTTGGCAAGCGCACCGGTCAGCATCGCGCCCAGCGCGCCGCCGACTCCGTGCACGCCCCAGGCATCGAGGGCATCGTCATAGCCGATCCACTTCTTCACCCAGACGGCCGAGAAGTAGCAGACCCCACCGGCTGCGAAACCGATGATCAGCGCGCCTTGCGCATCGACAAAGCCCGACGCCGGCGTGATTGCGACAAGGCCTGCAACCGCACCGGAAATCATGCCGAGCACGGATGGCTTCTTCGCGATGATCCATTCGATGAACATCCAACCGAGTGCCGCAGCCGCCGTCGCGATCTGCGTCGCGGCCGCAGCCATGCCTGCGTTGACATTTGCGGTGACGGCCGAGCCCGCGTTGAAACCGAACCAGCCAACCCAGAGTAAAGACGCACCGATGACACTGAGCACGAGATTGTGCGGCGCCATGTTCTCGGTGCCGAGGCCTTTGCGTTTGCCGAGCACAAGACAGGTGATAAGCGCTGCCGTACCGGCATTCAGATGCACGACCGTGCCGCCGGCGTAATCGAGCGCACCCATGCTACCCAGCCAACCGCCACCCCAGACCCAGTGCGCAATCGGGCAGTAAACCAGCAACAGCCACAGCGCCATGAACCACATGAAGGCCGAGAACTTCATGCGATCGGCCAGCGCACCAGCGATCAGCGCCGGCGTGATGATCGCAAACGTCATCTGAAAGAACATGTAGACGGACTCAGGAATCGTTGCCGCCAAGGGATTGACGGCGTTCAGCCCCATCTTTCCGAGCAGAAACTGGTCGAAGCTGCCGATATAGGCGTTCGCAGCGGAATTGGGATTGGTCGTGAACGCAATCGAGTAACCGACGACCATCCACAAAACGGTGATGATACAAGTTGCACCGAAACTTTGCGCCAGCGTGGCAAGAACGTTCTTCTTGCGCACCATGCCGCCGTAGAAGAGCGCAAGGCCAGGAATCGTCATCATCAGGACCAACGCGCTGGACGTCAGCATCCACGCCGTATCGCCGCTATCGATTTTCGGCGCCGCCGCGAATGCGGGCGCCACACTCAGTCCCAACGCGCTCAACGCTACCAGCGTTGCCACTGCGCTTCGCTTTAAGTTCTTGATCGTCATGTCTTATCCCCTGATAGAAGCTTGGTCGTTGCGCGAATGTCTTCGCGCGCGTCAGAGCGCGTCGTCGCCGGTCTCGCCGGTTCGGATTCGCAGCGCGTGCTCGATCGGCGTTACGAAGATTTTCCCGTCGCCGATCTGGCCGGTCTTGGCCGTCGCCGCGATTGCCTCGACGACGGAGTCGACCATCGCCTCCGGCACGCCGATCTCGATCTTGATCTTCGGCAGAAAGCTCACTTCGTATTCGGCACCGCGATAGATCTCAGTGTGGCCCTTTTGGCGGCCAAAGCCTTTGACCTCAGTCGCGGTCATCGCCTGCACACCGATGGCGGTGAGTTTTTCGCGGACGTCCTGCAGCTTGAATGGTTTGATGATTGCTGTGACGAGTTTCATCACACTCCCTCGCGTGGCCCCATTGGTTAAGGGCTACTCAAGAACCGTGCCGCGGTGCAGCAAAGTTTTAATATCTTGATTCAAAAGGGAGAGTTATTTTGTTTCGGCCGCCGCGCACGCAAGATGATGGTTTTGTGACCAAACGTGCGCCGCGACGCCTATTTATTGAGCGGCACCGACCGGGCCGAAGGATGGCGGCGCATCGTGCGAGTCCGCGCCCCATAGTTTCGCTGGCATTTTTGAGAGCGCGAAATCGAGCGTGCCACCTGTCAATGCGAAGGATGCGGGGAGCCATGCCTTGGTGCTCACCGCGCCGTCAATCGAAAGACTCGTAACGTAAGGCGCATCCATTGCGGCGCCTTTGGCATGGATCGCAAGCCGTCCATTCGCACGGCTTATCACCGCGTCTTCAAACATCGGGCTTCCGAGCACAAGATCGGCGCGCCCTGGATAGAGCGGATACATCCCGAGCGCGGCCCACACATACCAGGACGACATTTCGCCGAGATCGTCATTGCCGGAGATGCCATCCGGCGCATTGGTCCAGATCTGCTTCATCGCCGCGCGCACGATCTCCTGCGTCTTCCACGGGGTTCCCGCAAAATCGTAAAGCCAGGGCGATGCTATCGACGGTTCGTTCGCAAGTTCAGCGTGATCGTCTCCGGCCTTCGTCACTGCGAGAGAACCGTCCTTGTTGTAGAAGAAGCGATCCATGCGCGCCGCAGCCTTATCGACGCCGCCCAGCTTCTCGAACAAGCCAGCGGGATCGAACGGCACCATCCAGAGATATTGCGCGCCGCTGCCTTCGACATAGTCGTCGTCGTTTTCAACATTGACGTCGACTTTCTTCCAGCTGCCGTCGGCATTGCGCGGCTCGATGTAGCCGGTTGCGGGATTGAAGAGATTGCGCCACCAGCCGGCGCGCCCGCGGAACAGTTTCGCGTTGGCATCATCGCCGTTCTGTTCGGCAAGCTGCGCAACGCCGAAATCGGCGGCCGCAAGTTCGAGCGTATCCGCCGCACTGCCCCATCCTGGCGAACCCGCCGGCATATAGTGCAGCGTCAGCCACTGATCGAGACCGGGCCGCTCTCCCACGCATTGTACCGGGCAACCGCGATGATCGAGATCGAGTGCGGTCGGCACGGTCGCCGCCTTCAGCAACGACGTGTAGGCGCCTTTCATATCGAAGCCGCGTCCGCCGAAAGCATAGATTGCAGCGATACTCTGCGGCGAGGGATCGCCGTTCATCACGCTGGTGGCGCCAGTCAAGTGCGTCCATCGGTCCCAAACGCCGTGGTTCTGATTGGCCTGGTTGAACAGCGATTGTGCAATGTCAGACCCTATCTTCGGGTCGAGCCAGGTCACGAGTTGGAGCTGTGAACGATAGACATCCCAGCCCGAGAAATTCGCGTATTGCACAAGCTGCGGCCCCGCAACCTTATGAACCACATGATCGAAGCCGACATAGGAGCCATCGGCGTCGCTATAGGTATTCTCACCCAGCAGCACATGATACAGCGCCGTGTAGAACACCGTCCGCTCGTCCTGCGTGCTGCCGGTGACGGCGATCTGCCCAAGCTTGTCGTTCCACGCTTTCCGCGCAGCGTCGCGAATGCTTTCCAGCGTCGCCGCTCTTGAGCTCTCGGCAGCGAGGTTGGCACGTGCATTGGCAAGGCTCACGTACGAAATGCCGACACGCATATTCACAATGGGTGATTTTACCGGGTCAAAAACAATCCACGCGCCCGAACCCGTACGTCCCGGTGGATGGCCACGGTCGCCGTATCCCGTGCCACCACGCGCCGCACGCGCGCCCATGGCGAGCGTCATGTCATGCCAGGAACCGCCTGCGGTGAACGG
>DATJUS010000036.1:0-33674 GCA_035502175.1 Rhizomicrobium sp. | reverse complement strand
GCAGGGTAAAGCCCTTGCTACCAGCTCCCGACATCCTGTGCCTCGCCGGTCCCTCCCGGCGCCTTGTCCTGACCGAGCGTGTAGACGTCCACTTCGCCGTGCTGCCCGGGGATTTGATAGAGATAAGGATTGCCCCATGGATCCTTGAGCGCGCTTTCCTTCTTGAGATACGGCCCATTCCAGTTCGGTGCACTAGGGGTCGGGTTCACGAGCGCGATAAGGCCTTCCTGCTGCGTCGGATAACGGCCGACATCGATGCGGAAGAGCTCCAGCCCTTGCATCACATACTGAATCTGCACCTTGGCGGTCTGCGTGCGCGAGGTGCCGAGATAGCGGATGACCTGCGGGGCGATGATCGCAGCCAGCATGCCCATGATCGCAAGCACGACCAGAAGTTCGAGAAGGGTGAAACCGCGTTCGCCGCGACGGAATTTGCGCATGGTCATGGTCCTATAGCCAGATCGTTGAAGCCCAGAATTGCAGACATGATGGAGGCGATGACAGTGGCAACGATGGCGCCCATCGCCACCGTAATCGCCGGTGTCAATATCGAGATGATGCGCTGGATGGAATTGCGCACCTCCCGGTCGAGAACGTCGGCAAGGCGGCTGAGCATGAGGCCCAGCTGCGCGGTTTCCTCGCCGGTGCGCAGAAAGCTCAATGCCATCGGCGGGAACAATCCTGTTGCCGCCAGCGGGCTCGAGAGTCCGCCACCCTGGCGCAAGCCTGACGACACTTTGTCGACTGCTTCCGACATATGCATGTTCGCTATCGAACGCTGCGCGATCTGCAATGCTGAGGCCAACGGGACGCCGCCGTCCAGAAGGCTGCCCAGCGTACGTGCAAAGCGCGCGGTTTCGGCATTGCGGATGACCGGTCCGATAACAGGTGTGCTGAGGAGCTGCCGGTCAATAACGCGCTTGACGGTAGGTTGCCGCGCCCAGCGCATGAGCATGAAGACGCCGACGGCCGCGACGAGCGTTCCGGTAATACCGTAGTTTTGCACCGCATGGCTCGCGCCCATCACGACCTGGGTCATGAACGGAAGCTTCGCGCCGGTGTCGGTGAACAGATTCTCGAACTGCGGGACCACGAACAGCAGCATCACGAGAATGACGCTGGTCGCGATGATGATCAGCATGATCGGATAGACCATCGACGATACGATGGTCTGGCGCAGCGTTTCGGCCCGCTCCATCGTTTCTGCGAGGCGGCCGAGGCTTTCATCGAGCTTGCCGCTGGCCTCGCCTGCCTCGGCCATTGCGGACGCCATTGGGGAAAACGCGCCGTCGCTTTCCTGCATGGCACGCGCAAGCGACGCACCATGGCGCACGCGATCGCGCAGTTTTGCAAACGTTGCCTTCACTGCCGGCCGGGTCAAGTTCTCGACACAAACGCCGAGCGCGCGGTCGAGTGGCAGACCTGCATTCAGGAGAACCGCGAGCTCGCCAACCGCATTGACGATGCCGCGGCGGGTCTGGCTGTTGAGACGCAGCTTCGGTGCAGCGGCGCTTTTCGCTGTCGTCTCGATCGTCTCGATCGGCATGAGGCCGAGCCGCTTCACGCGCTCGATCGCATCCGCCCGCGACGCACCCTCAAGCACGCCTGTGCGAAGTTGACCGGTGACGGTCGCTGCGCGGTATTTATATGTCGCCACCGTCAGACCTCGCGCGTCGCCCGAAGGACTTCTTCGATAGTGGTGAGGCCCTTCTCCGATTTCAGCAGGCCGTCGGCGAGCATCGTGCGCATGCCGTGTGCCACGGCAGAACGCTGCACCTCCCGCGCTTCGCCACGCGACAGGATCAGGGAGGAAATCTCCTCATCGACGAGAAGCAATTCCATTACGGATAGGCGCCCGCGGAACCCGGTGCCGCCGCAGGCATCGCACCCCTTAGGCCTGTATAGCTGCCTGACCTGGCTCGTGTCGGTTCCCGGCAAAATGCCCTGCAGGAAAGCCTGCGTGGGCTGGTAGGCTTCGCGGCATTTCGGACAGAGGCGGCGCACCAGGCGCTGGGCCAGCACCGCATTCAATGTCGAGGTGATGAGGAATGGCTCGACGCGCATATCGATGAGGCGGGTCACCGAGGCGGCGGCGCTGTTGGTGTGCAGCGTCGAAAGAATGGTGTGACCGGTGAGCGCCGACTGGATCGCGACTTCCGCGGTTTCGAGGTCGCGAATTTCGCCAACCATCATCACGTCCGGATCCTGACGCAGGAACGAGCGAAGTGCCGCGGCAAAGGTGAGACCGATTTGCGGCTTCACCTGCGTCTGGTTGATGCCAGCGAGACGGTATTCGATAGGGTCTTCGATGGTGAGTATCTTGCGGTCCGGCGAATTGATCGCCGCGAGCGATGCGTACAGCGTCGTGGTCTTACCGCTGCCCGTCGGGCCCGTCACCAGAACGATGCCGTGCGGCTGCTTGAGAACGTGGAGGAACTGCTCGAGTACATCATCTTCGAAGCCAAGCGTCTTGAAATCGAGTGACAGGCTTGAGCGGTCGAGGATACGCATCACGACGCTTTCCCCGTGGATTGTCGGCGATGTCGCGATACGAAGATCGATCTCGTGGCCGCGGACGGCAACACGTAGACGGCCGTCCTGCGGCAGGCGGCGTTCGGCGATGTCTAGCGAAGCCATAACCTTAATGCGCGATACCAGCGGCAATTTCATCTGCGCCGGCAATGTCTCGACATCGACAAGCGCGCCGTCGACGCGATAGCGCACGCGCACGCAATCTTCCGCCGGCTCGATGTGAATATCGGAGGCACGCGCTTCGGACGCGCGCGTGATCAGATTGTTTACCGTGCGGACGACCGGCGCATCGGAGGCTAAATCCTTGAGCCGTTCGACGTCGGATTCGTCGACGGACTCGCCCTCGGCCTGCATCTGCGTGGCACTGCCGTAGAGACGATCAAGCGCGGCCTCGACATCGTTCGCTTTGGCGACGATCGGACGGACCTTACGCTCAAGCGCAAAGGACAATGCCTCCAGCGGATAAGGATCGAGGGGATCGATGAGCGCAATATCGATGGAATCATCAGTTGCAGCGATCGGGACAGCCTTCACATCACGCAGAAAGCGCACCGAGATGGCGTCCCCGAGCACTGGCTCGGTGGGAAAATCGCTGCTGGCCGCGATCGCGAGGCCGGTCTCATCCGAGATCGCCTTGGCGAGCGTCTGCTCCGCGACCATGCCGAGTCGAGTTAGGACGGAATCCAGCCGCTCGCCCGTTTCAGCCTGTATCAGGCGCGCGCGCGACAACGTCTCAGGGGCGACCAGCCCACGATCCAGAACAAGCTGTTCCAGCTTCATCATTCTTCCGGCGATCCGATAGGTTCCCGAGGGGTTCTACATTATTCGGCACAGGTAAAAATTGCCACGACAACACCCTACCCGCAGAAGGTGGAACCGCCTCCCTTTTGGTCAAAAAAGCCCGTGAACTCAATGCCATGAAGGAACCGTCATATTAACGGCTCTTAACGTCCTATGAAAACCCTTTCGTACACGGAGTTTTTCCTGCGGGCAGAACTACGATGCGAACGTCCGCCCTCCCATCGCAGCGGTGAGCACGTGCGAAGACGCACGAGATCGAAGAGGGAATTAAATTATCGTCAGCCGCTTCCGATCGCACAGCGGAGGTATCCGTTACTTCCCTCAAAGAAACTCGCTCGCAGCTTTTCTCCAAACAATCCTCGGCGTCGTTTGCCGCATGGGGCCGCTGTGCGCATCGCGCGACTCGGTTGCGTCGCAACTCTGATGCGACGATCAAAGAGCATGTCGTTCGAAATGGCGGATGCAAGCAGGCGTAGAAAAAATCTTTCGCCAAATGCATCGCGCCCTCAAGCCGGTGTCCGCGGAGCCGGACGGGATGTCGTTTGCGCAAACGATGGGCAGCCGCACAGATTTCCGCCACAAAAGACGTCCGGGAGCTGGCCCGCCACGCTATCTCGTTGAGATCACGCCAGAATCTCCCAGAGTGTGCACACGCAATGTGCAGTGATGCACATTTGCCGACAGCGCGACGCCCTCTTTGCGCAACCAAAATGCGACGTGAGAATTTCATCGGTTCCGCACTGAAGCACCAGGTTGCAGTGCAGCGAACCCCGTGTTCTCGCGCATTCCGACAATTCTGAATTGACTTCAATTGCAGACGGGATACCTTTTTCGAAGGCTGCTCAAGGTCAACCTCGGCAGCAGTCAGTAAGGCATTTCGTAAGTCCGTGCGGTAGTTCGAGGGCCGCACTTTCATTCGAACCACCTTTCGAAAGGGGAGTACCAAATGAGCAAAACAAATCTTCTGCTGTCGACAGCAGTCGGTCTGGCGTTTGTTGTCGCCGGTCCGTCCGCGATGGCAGTGGGCAAGAAGCATCCGAACGGTCAGAAGAGCCACGCCGCCGTGAACTTCGCGAAAGCGCCGTTCAAGGTGCACAAGGGCCAGGCCCGCAATCACCAGGGCATGCATGAGAAGTACATGGTGGAAACGTGGGGCACGACCACGGTTTCCCTGCCCGGCGGCTTCTACATCGAAGATGCGGCGCAGAACATCAACTGCAAGCGCGCCTGCACGATCGTGACGAACAACACGGCAGAATTCCTGTCGTACTATTCGTACAACCAGGTCGGCATCTGCCCAGTGGTAGACGGCTACTTCACCAACGGCTCGTGCTACTTCTCGGGTAACGTGAATCCGAACATGGGGTACTCGAACCGCACCAACCAGACGAACCTCTCGGTCGCGAGCGGCGCGCACGTCGGCCAGACGTACGTCTACACGATTGCCCCGGCGTATATGGGTCACTACCAGAACGATTATCACGTCTATCAATAATCGCGTGACATTGCGTGGCGGGCTCCCGGCCCGCCATCGCTCTTGGAACGGCGCCGCGAGCAATCGCTGGCGCCGTTCTCTTTGGTATAGCACCACGTGACATTGACAGGCAGAAACAGGCCGTCTTTGTTCCGGTTTCACAAAGGCTTTCGGGGAAGAACCAGACGTGAGCAATGCGCCCGCGAATGCAGCGCCGGAAGGTTCCGCCCTCGCGGATCCCCAACTTCAAAAGGCGACTGAGGCGCTTAGAGAAAACAAGCCGCAGGTCGCCGAAGCCATGCTTCGCCGGTTCCTGGAACAGGAGCCGCAGGACGTGCAGGCCATGACATTGCTGGCCGAAACTCTGATCCGTTTCGACCGCAACGACGAAGCTGCCGAGCTTCTGGCACGCGCAATCGAGATCGCCCCGAATTTCGTCGGAGCGCGGCACAACTATGCCAACGTGCTGCTGCTGCAGAACAGGCCGCAAGACGCGTTCGCCCAGATCGACGTTTTGCTTCAGCTCGAACCCAGCAATCCCGCCCATCATGGTCTGAAGGCGATGGCCCATAGCTGGATCGGCGATCATGCCGCAGCCGCTGCGGAGTACGAAATTCTGCTGTCTTATGGTCCCAAGCATCCCGGCCCATGGATGGCGTATGCCCATGTACTCCGGATCATGGGGCAGAGCGATGCAAGCGCCGCCGCCTATCGAAAGGCGATCGCCCAGTTCCCCCGCCTCGCGGACGCCTATTGGGCACTTGCCAATCTCAAAACGCACCGCTTCACCGATGCCGAAATCGCCGCCATGCGGTCGCTCCTCGAATCGGGTGAATTGCCAGTCGAAGCCCGCGTGCAAATTCAGTTCGCGGTCGGCAGAGGCCTTGGGGACGGGGGCGAATATGAGGCGTCATTCGCGCTGTTCAAGGAAGGCAATGCCACAAAACGCGCAACGCTCGGCTACAATGCGGAACGGACCTCGGTCTACGTCACCAATTGCAGAGCTCTGTTCACGCAGAAATTCTTCTCCGATCGGACGGGTTGGGGCAGCAAAGAGCGCGATCCCATCTTCGTTGTCGGCATGCCGCGCTCGGGCTCCACGCTCGTGGAACAGATCATGGCGAGCCATCCGGCGATCGAAGGGACAATGGAATTGCGGGTGTTGCCATATCTCGTCGCGCGGACCGGCGCGACCGGCGTCAATCAGTACCGCCAGGGATATGCCGCCAACATGGCGCTTTCGACAGATATGCAGGCGCCGTATCCCGAAAGCCTTCGAAATCTCGACCAGGAAAACGCGCTCTATCTGGGCAGGCAATATCTGGAAAAAACGCGCGGCCACCGCACGACGGATCGTCCGTTCTTCATCGACAAGATGCCGGACAATTTTGCGCATATCGGGCTGATCCAGCTGATCCTGCCAAACGCGAAGATCATCGACGTCCGCCGACATCCGCTTCCGTGCGGTCTTTCGAATTTCGAGCACTATTTTGCCGTCGGTAAGGATTTCTCTTACAGCCTCGCCGACCTGGGCCGCTACTATCACGACTATGTCCAGTTGATGTCGCACTTCGACAATGTGCTTCCGGGAAAGGTGCACCGCATCTTCTACGAACAGATGGTCGATACGCCCGAGGCCGAAATCCGCAGGCTGCTCGAATATCTGGAATTGCCGTTCGACGAACATTGCCTGCGGTTCCACGAGAACACGCGCGCGGTGCGCACGGCAAGCTCCGAGCAGGTTCGCAGACCGATCTTCACGGAAGCGCTTAGCAACTGGCGCCACTACGAAGAGTGGCTGGGGCCGCTGAAAGCGGCACTCGGCCCGGCACTCGACGCATATCCCTACGATGGCACGACGGGCCAGAAGAAAAACACCTGATGAGTGCGGGACGGCCTGAACCGTCTCTCACCGAAGCCGCGTCGGCGTTGCGCGAAGACCGCAATGCGGATGCCGAAGCACTCGTGCGGCGGGTCCTGTCGCAGAGCCCCGACAATGTCGATGGCCTGAAGATGCTGGCGGAGATCGCGATCCGCTCGAATTGCCATGCGGACGCACTGGACATTCTCAAGCGGTGCGTTTCCCTCGCACCGGATTTCTTCGCGGCACGCTATCGCTACGCAACCCTTCTCTACCAGATGAACAGGCCTCATGAAGCGCTTCGCGAAATCGAGCGGCTGCTGCGAGAAGACCCCCGGAATTTCGAATGCCTTAGCCTGGAGGCGATCGTTCTTGCGCGCACCGGAGACCATGAGCGAGCATTTCGCGTTCATGAGCAATTGATCCTGGACTACCCCGAAAGACCCGGCGTCCGGCTGAACTACGCCTCCGACCTCAAGACCGCCGGACGACAGCCTGACAGTATCAAGGCCTATCGCGACGCTCTTGCGAAATTTCCCGGCCTCGTCGAGGCCTATTGGAGTCTCGGAAACTTCAAGACCTTTCGGTTCGAACGTTCGGAACGTGATGCTATGGAGGCGGAACTGGCGAAGGCAAGCATCACCGACCGCGAACGATGCCTGCTGCACTTCACACTCGGGAAAGCGGAAGAGGATGCGTCGGCATTCGTGCGCTCCTTCGAACACTATCAAGCTGCCAATGCGCTCCGCCGTGCTGCCGTGCCTTACGACCCGCCGCAGACATCGCGCTTTTTTGCGAAATTGCGAGACGTATTCACGCCCGAATTCCTGTCATCCCGCGACGGGGTTGGCAGTAAGGCGGCGGACCCGATTTTTGTGGTGGGCATGCCGCGGTCGGGTTCGACTCTGATCGAGCAGATTCTGTCCTGCCATCCGGCGGTCGAAACGACGACGGAGCTTCCGAACATTCCAGCCATTGCAGAACGCCTCGACGGCCCCTACCCGGAAATCATTCGCGATCTCGACACCGATGTCCTCGAGGCCCTCGGGGAAGAGTTCCTCGAAGACACACGCGTGTTGCGGCCGCTCGGACGCGCACGCTTCGTTGACAAGATGCCGGAGAATTTTGCGCATATTGGGCTGATCCATCTGATCCTTCCGAACGCCAGGATCATCGATGCGCGCCGCCACCCCCTCGCCTGCGGACTGTCGATATTCCGCCAGGATTTCGAATCGGGATACGCATTTGCCAACGATCTGGCCGATATCGGGCAGTACTATCGCGACTATGTGGAGCTCATGGCGCATTTCGACACCGCGCTGCCTGGCAAAATTCACCGCATCATCTACGAGCAGATGGTTGCAGACCCAGAAGCGGAAATTCGGCGCATGCTTTCCTATCTCGGGCTGCCATTCGATGAGCGGTGCCTGCGCTTCTACGAAAACTACAGAGCCGTGCTAACGGCAAGTTCGGAGCAGGTCCGAAGGCCAATCTTCACCGAAGCCTTGGCGCAATGGCGGAATTACGAGCCCTGGCTGGAACCGTTGAAGACTGCCCTGGGCCCGGTCCTCTCCGCCTATCCGGCCGCGCCTGCGTTTACCGGATCCGACAACTGAGCCAGCACGGAGGACGCGAAATATTGACTCTGCCGTTACCGGCACCCTTTAATCGACGCTGAATTTCTCCAGATAAATCAGGGATTTTGGTGGCTATCGACCCTGCTGACGATCTATCGACGGCACTTTCAGAAGTGAGGCGTCATCTCCCGGCAGATCCCGCGAAAGCCGAAACGCTCGCGCGCGACATCCTTCGCGAGAACCCGGAAGAACCGGACGCACTTCTTTTGCTCGCGGTCGCGCTCCGGAAGAAGGGCGCCACGAACTCGGCCCGGGCGCTTCTCGAAACGCTCATCCAGACCCAATCGCATCGTGCCCCCGTTCATTATGAGCTGGGGCTGATCCTGGCAGAGGCCGGCGACAATCGCGGAGCGACCGCATCGCTGCGCAGCGCGGTCGATCTCGACCCCGGCTTCGCGGATGCGTGGCATGCGCTCGGCGATCAGATGACGCGCATGCGCAGCAAGAAGGTCGCGGACAAGGCGTATGCCGAATACTACTACGCGACGATCAACGATCCGGTGCTGCGCGACGCCATGACGGCCTTTCGCGAAGGCCGTTATGAAGATGTGCGGCAACTTCTGCGGCCACATGTCGAATCCAATCCAAACGATGTCAACGCGATCAAGCTGCTCGCGGAAGTCGCGATGAAGCTCAACAATATCCAGAGCGCGGAACAGCTTTTCAAACGTTGCGTTGAGCTGGCGCCCGAATTCACCGGTGCCCGCTTCCGCTACGCCACAGCGCTGATATCCCTGAACAAGCTTCAGGAGGCCATCGATCAGGTCGACGAAATCCTGAAGCTGGAACCGGACAATCACCATCATCGCAATTTGAAAGCTGCGTCCTATCTGCGCATGAGCGCATTCGAGGAAGCGGCATCCGAATACGAGATCATGTTGAAGGCGGCGCCGAACCAGCCCGGCGCTTGGATTTCGTATGGCCATTCCTTGAAATCGATCGGCCGTCAGAGCGATGCGATCGCGGCTTACAAGAAGGCAATTTCGCTGCTCGCTGGTTATGGGGATGCCTATTGGGGACTCGCAAATCTCAAGACCTACAGATTCAGTGACTTCGAAATTGACGCGATGCGTCAGCAGCTGGCGCGAAAGGATCTGAAGGGCGAAAACCGGGGCCTGATGCTATTCGCGCTCGGCAAAGCGCTCGAAGATCACGCAAGGTATGAGGAATCGTTCTGGTGCTACCGCGAAGCCAACGAGCTTGTGCGCGCGATCGTTATCTATGATCCCGAGGAAACGGCGCATCATGTGCGCCGTTCGAACGCATTGTTCACGCGCGAGTTCTTCGCTGCGCGCACGGCGCAGGGCAGCGAAAGTACGGATCCGATATTTGTCGTCGGCATGCCGCGGTCGGGTTCAACACTTGTTGAACAGATATTGGCCAGCCATTCGGCGATCGAGGGCACGACTGAGCTGCGGGCGATCACCTATCTGGCGGGACGCTTGGGCGGAAAGCTCAAGACGACGGACGTCGCGGCCAACTATCCGGAGGCAATCGGCGATGTCGACGCGGCGAACCTGAAAGGATTGGGCGAAGAATATCTGTGGCGGGCCGGAGCTCACCGCACGCTGGGCAAGCCGTTCTTCATAGACAAGATGCCGAACAACTTTGCCCATATCGGTTTGATTCAGCTCATCCTGCCAAATGCCAAGATCATCGACGTGCGGCGCCACCCCCTCGCCTGCTGCTTCTCGAATTTCAAGCAACACTTCGGAACGGGGCAACAGTTCAGCTATTCACTGAACGATCTCGGCAGCTACTACGCCGATTATGTGGAGCTCATGGCCCACTGGGACGATGTGTTGCCGGGAAAAGTCCATCGCGTGTTCTACGAAGACCTGATCGAAAAGCCGGAGGCGGAAATCCGCCGCCTGCTGGGCTATGTCGGGTTGCCCTTCGAAGAGGCCTGTCTGCGCTTCTATGAGAACAACCGGGTGGTGCGCACCGCGAGCTCCGAACAGGTCCGCAGACCCATCTTCACGGAAGCGCTCGACCATTGGCGTCACTATGAGCCATGGCTTGGTCCGCTGAAGACAGCCCTGGGCTTCGTTCTGGAGAAATATCCAGCCGTTCCGCAATTTTACAGCCGGCTTCAGGCCAAGCTAGACTATTCCGGCAAGTGGAATTCCGGGGATGTCCGCTGGTCCGGGCAATCGGTGCTGGCCGGTGTCCGGCCGTCGCCGTCGCCAGGGCAGAACTGACACAGAAGAATGCGCGTTTGGGGTAGTGCAGATCATGTCCAATTCATCCGCTGTTGCCGAGAGACCGGCTGAGGTGCGGCCGCTGCCGGCGGCAATCGCCGAGGGCAAGCGCCTGCTCATGTCCGATCCGGCAGCGGCGGAATCGCGCGCGAGAGAAATACTGGCAACGTCACCCGACGATCGCGAAGCCAAATTGCTTCTGGGCGAAGCCGTCCGCATGCAGGGCGATGCGGCCCAAGCGAGAGATATTCTCGAACCTCTCGCGCTGGCAGACGGGGACTGGAAAGAGGTTCGCCTTGAGCTCGCGCGCGCGCTCAGCACGCTTGGCGAAAATCGCGCCGCCATCGCTGTGCTGATGGAAGCCGTGGGGATAGATCGCAATTATTCGCAAGCCTGGTCATTGCTTGGCGAGCAATACATCCTCGTCGGCGACATCCTGGCCTCTGACGCGGCGTATTCGCACCACTTCAATATTTCTGTGAATGAGCCTGCGCTGCAGAAGGCCGTCGCTGCGCTACGCAATGGACGGCCGGATATCACGGAAGATATCCTGACTGAGTTTCTTGAAAGAAACCCGGAGCACGTCAACGCGATCAAGATGCTGGCGGAAGCCGCGATTGCGTGCGACCGCAATGAGGACGCTTCGGCGCTTCTAGAGCAATGCCTCGAACTCGCGCCCGATTTCGCGGCAGCACGCTACCGGCTCGTATCTTCCTACTATCTGCAGAACCGCATTCAGGAAGCCATGCCGCATATCGACATGCTGCTTGAGCGCGACCCGCTCAATCCGCAATTCCGAACAATGAAGGCATCGCTGCTGGGCCAGATGGGCCGCGATCTCGAGGCGCTCGACCTGTTTGAAGGTCTGGTTCGCGAATATCCGATGCACCCCTCGTCCTGGGTCAGCTACGGCCACGCACTGAAATCCGCCGGCAAGCAGAATGAAGGTGTTACGGCCTATCGCAGGGCGATCGAGTTGCTGCCGGAGCTGGGCGGCGGCTACTGGAGCCTCGCAAATCTTAAAACCTTTCGCTTCACCGAGCGGGATATCGAGGCGATGCAAGGACAGCTCGAGCGCAGTGATCTGCGTGTCGAGGCCCGGGTCCAATTCTATTTCTCGCTCGGCAAGGCGTATGAAGACCTGAAGCAATTCGAAAAATCGTTCGAGAACTATCAGCTCGGAAACGCGCTATGGCGCTCGACGATCGAATACGACGCCGACAAGACACATGGCTATGTCGAAGTCGCCAAGGAGATCCTTACCCCTGATTTCTTCAAGCAGCTCAAAGGCGTTGGCTGCTACGCGCGCGATCCGATTTTCGTCATTGGCTTGCCGCGCGCCGGCTCGACGCTGCTCGAACAGATCCTGTCCAGCCATTCACAGATCGAAGGCACGATGGAACTGCCGAACATCACGTCGCTGGCCAGGCATCTGAACGAAGACAACGCTGAGAGCGAGAATCCAGGCTACCCCGAGTTGCTCGGGTATCTCGATCCGGCGGAATTCGAACGCCGGGGCGAAGAATACATCCGTGACACGCGGCGGCATCGCATTCTCGGCAAGCCGTATTTCGTCGACAAGATGCCGAACAACTATGCGCACGTTCCTCTGATCCACCTGATCCTTCCGAATGCGAAGATCATCGACGCAAGGCGTCATCCGATGGGTTCGTGCTTCTCCAACTTCAAGCAGCATTTCGCCCGCGGCCAGCACTTCACCTATTCGCTGACGGACGTTGGCCGCTTCTACCGCGATTATGTGGAGTTGATGGCGCACTACGACGCCATACTTCCCGGCCGGGTTCACCGCGTGATCTATGAGGAGATGGTTGAGAATCCGGAACGGGAAATTCGGCGCGTTCTGGAATACATCGGCGTACCGTTTGAGGAGCAATGCCTGCGTTTTCATGAAACGGAACGCGCGGTACGCACGGCCAGCTCGGAACAGGTCCGCACACCGCTCTACAAGACCGGTGTCGATCACTGGCGCAATTTCGAGCCATGGCTCGGCCCGCTGAAGGCCGCGCTGGGTCCGGTGCTGGAGGAATATCCAAACGTTCCGAAATTCGCTTAGCGAGACACGCTCTTGAGGATTTCGGCACCTCCCTTTAATCGATCATCATGCAAAGGCCCGGAGCAATTCCATGCGTAACTCGCTGATCGGCATCGCGCTTGCCGCCGTTCTCGTCGTCGCGCTGTTTGCTGCGGCGCACTACGGCGCCCGTCCGTCAACACAGCAGCCGACAGCCGCGGAACAAAATAAAGACCCGGCAGCGGTCGTTGGGGCACTCAAACCCGACTTCGTCGGACAGGTCACAGTCGGCGACTGGAGAATGAACTGTACCAAGCCGCGCTCGCTACCGCGCCAGCCCGAGACCGGTAACTCCGCCGGCGCGACTCCGAGACAAGGGCCGCCGCCGGGATGGAAGCTGCCGCATTGCAGCGTCTATCAAACTCTGAAGAACCCCAGCAATCCCTCCGACGAAGTCCGCATGACGCTTCGGCGAATGGGTTTTCAAGGTGTGCTGGCTATTTTCCTGCGGTACCCACCGGAGATTGTGGAAAACGGGGACATGTCGACCCTGCGCGTGGACAGCAAAGATATTCCGATGCCCATCCGGACCTGCGCCGCCCGCTTTTGTCTCTCAATCATGTCGGTGAAAAAAGTCGACGAACCCGATTTCCTGAAAGCCAAGAGCATGACGCTGTCGTTCACCTCTCGCGTCTCGAACAAGGAGATCGTCGTCCCGTTCAAGATGCATGGCTTTGCGGAAGCCGTTGGCGCGATGAGGCGCATGGACAAATAAGAATTTGTGTCAAATTGTCATTCCGTTTCCGCCGAAAGCACGCGTCACCATTGTGAGCCTTGATCGGAATCACTCCCCCGGACCGACGGCCTTCCTCGCGCATGCAGCATGGATTTTTCGCCTGAATTGCCGTTGCGTCGCGCTTGCGCAACGCAATGTGCGCAACTAACATTCGCGTAACTTTCCGAAATGCTGATCGATACGGCGTCAGGTGAAACTCGCGCCATCAACCCGGTAAAAATCGTCCATCCGAAAGGGACTTCAATCATGCGTTCCAGCCGAATCATTGCCCTTGTCGCCGTCACTGGCGCGCTGCTTTCGACAAGCGCGCTCGCGAGGCATCTCGACCCAGTACCGGCTCATCCCGGCAGCTGGCACTACAATCCCGCGAAGCAGCCGTTCCACGCCCCTAAAGGAGCCACCTCGGGCACGTGGAGCATGCTCAACAACACGTTCCCCGGCACGGGCGATACCGCGCTGTTGCTGACGGACGGTACGGTGATCATGCACGACCTGTGCACGACCAACTGGTACAAACTGACGCCTGACAATACTGGCAGCTACAAGAATGGAACGTGGTCGTCGATCGCATCGATGCCTTCCGGCTACAACCCGCTGTACTTCGGATCGCAGGTTATGCCCGACGGCCAGCACGTCACGGTCGAAGGCGGAGAGTATCTGAACTGCAAATCGGTCTGGACCAACAAAGGCGCGATTTACGATAGCGTTGCCAACACATGGACCAACGTTCCGCCTCCGACTGGCTGGTCGACGATTGGCGACGCACAGAGCGTCGTGCGTACGGATGGCCTTCTCATGCAGGCCGATTGCTGCACGACAAAAGAAGCCATCGCCACGATCAGTGGCGACACAATCACCTGGACCGCGACGGGGACGGGCAAGGCCGACCGTAATGACGAAGAAGGTTGGACCCAGCTGCCCGATGGCACGATCCTTACAGTCGACGCCAGCCGCGATCTCGGCAGCAGCAACGACTATGAGATCTATTCGGAGAACACCGGCTCCTGGGTCACGCCGGGCAAAATTGGCTTCTCCTGCGTTGATCCCAGCACGTCCGAAATCGGGCCTGCTTTGCTGCTCGACAATGGCCTTGTCTTCCAGCTTTGCGGCACGAGCCACACCGGCACTTACAATCCGTTGACGACGTCTTGGACCCAGGGCCCGGATCTGCCGAGCGTTGGCGCCGAGGATCCGTCATCTGTAGGCGACGGCCCCGCAGCCGTGCTTCCCGACGGCAACGTTTTGGTGGCGGCCAGCCCGGGCGTGTTCGCGAATCCCACGCACTTCTTCGAAATCAAGGTGAAGAACGCGAACAAGATCACGATCACGCAAGTGGACGAACCAGCCAGCGCCGCAGATCAGTCTTCCTGGGAAAGCCGTATGCTCGTGCTTCCGACGGGCGAAGTTCTTTGGAGCAGCGATGTCGGCGACGTGGAAATCTACACGCCGGTCGGAAAGCCTGTGAAGGCCGCCATCCCGAAGATCACGGCATCTCCGAAGACGGCCACGAGAGGCAGCACGAACAACAGTATCTCCGGCGTGGGCTTCAACGGTCTGAGCTATGGCGGCTACTACGGCGACGACGTTCAGGTCTCGACGAACTACCCGCTTGTGCGCTTCACGAACAATGCCAGCGGTCACGTCTGTTATGCCAAGACACATAACTATGCGACCGGCATCTCGGACGGTTCGACCACCTCGGCGCAGTTCGACGTTCCGAGCTCTTGCGAAAAGGGCAGGAGCAAGCTCGAAGTTGTCGTGAACGGCGTCGCGTCGGCAACGGCAAAGATAAAGTTGAAGTAATACTCTGAGAAACAGGGAAAAGGGCCGGAGGAAACTCCGGCCCTTTTTCTTTTGCACTATGGCGATTGTCTA
Organism: Rhizomicrobium sp.; assembly: GCA_035502175.1. Lineage (GTDB taxonomy): Bacteria > Pseudomonadota > Alphaproteobacteria > Micropepsales > Micropepsaceae > Rhizomicrobium. The sequence continues at coordinate 18,465 of DATJUS010000036.1, read as the reverse complement.
TTCGCCGCGTTTGGCTGCGATCCAGCGGTCCACTTCCGGAAGGCGTTTTGCGCGGACCTCCGAATTGAAGCCGATCGCGCTTGTGGCCTTGACCGTATCGCCGCGCGCCGTTGCCGGGATGTGCGCCTTGGCGTAGGCGTTCAGCTTCGCGATCATCTTGGGGTCGTTGGAACTCGTTGCGATTCGGGGGGCGAACTGGTTCTGGCTATCGCCTTCCAGCCACGACATCACCAACTGCTGATGCCCGGTCACGAAGTCGAACGCCATATCGGGATGCGCGATGCCCACAGAACGCACGATCGACGGCCGCGTCGTAATCGCCACTTCATTGCCCAACGTCAAGGCAAGCGCCTTGGCGGCGAGAGCGCGGTCGCGGACGGTGCCGAGAATCCGGTACAGCTCATCCTTGATCAGAGCCGAACTGCCGTTCTTCGCCAGGGTGTGCAGTTGTTCCCAGGTTGTCGCGTCCGCGTGCAATGCAACGATCTCCAGCATGCTCCGGCGCGTGTCCGGCGTGATGTGCGACGGATCACGCAGATAAGCAGCAAAGCGCTTGCGGGCCTCAGCGATGACGCCTGGATCGTCGAACTGGCTAAGCGCATCGAGAAGTGTTTCGCGCAAAAGGGCGGTGTTCTGGCTTTCGCCCGCGACCGCATCCCAGCCCACTTTGGCGAACAACGGGTCGAGCAGTGTCCGCCCGAACGAGCGGAACGCCGGCTGCCCCGGCAAACCGTCATAGAGCGAGTCGATGCCCTGCAGCCTCGCCGCAACCGCCGCCTGCACCTGAGGGTCCATCGTCGACTTGGTTTGTTGTGCGAGCGATAGGAAGTCGGTGAGCGGCGCATAGCCGGAATAGCCCAGCGCGCGTGTATCGTTGAGCAGTCCGAACTGGTCTTCCGCCGACAGATCAGCAAACCGAGCGGCAACGGCCTTTAGCAGTGCGGGGTCGTAGGCGGTGCGGAAATAACCGGCTTGCCCTTCGTTCACTACGACACCCGGCTTGGCCGCGATCTGAACCGGAGCGCCCTTTGCCACGGTCCCACGCCACGGCGCTTTGTCACCCGGCGATTGCGCGAGCACCGGAACGTGCCATGTGAGCGGCGCCTTCGCCGTCGCATCCATGGCGAAACGCTCCTGCGTCAGGCGAACGCCGCCGGCGGTCGGCGCGACGCGCACCAGCGGAACGCCGGCCTGCAGCGTGAAATCATGCGCGATCTGTGTGACCGGGCGGGGCGATGTCTTGTCGAGTTCCCGCCACAAATCGTCGGTCACCGTGTTCCCGTAAGCATGCGCCTTGATGTAGTTGCGCACACCGGCCCGGAACACGTCGGCACCGACATAGTTCTCCAACATGCGGATGACCGCCTGCCCCTTCGAGTAGGTGATGGTGTCGAATGCCTCATTGGCCTGAAGCACGTCGAGAATCGGCGTCACAATTGGATGCGTTCCGGCGCGCGCATCCACGCGCATGGCCCCTTCCTTGGCGTCGATGGAATCCATCCAGACCTTCCATTCCGGATGGAAGTGGTCCGTTGCTTTCAGTTCCATCCAAGATGCAAAGCCCTCGTTCAGCCAGAGGTCTTCCCACCAATCCATCGTGACGAGATCGCCGAACCACTGATGCGCCATCTCGTGCGCGATGGTGATGTACACGCCGCGCTTGTCTGACTCGGTCGAGGTTTTGGCATCGATCTCAAGATCGCGTTCGAAATAGAAGATCGCGCCCCAATTCTCCATGGCTCCGAAGAACTGACTGGAACCCGGACCGGCTATCAGATCGAGCTTCGGCAGTGGATATTTTACGCCGAAATAATCCTCGTAGAACGGAAGGATTGCCGACGCGGCATCGAGTGCATAACCCGCCTTGTCGGTATCACCGCGCTTGACGATGATGCCGATATCCACGCCATTGACCTTGCGCGAGACGCGCTCGAAATCGCCGGCACCGAAAAACAGCAGATAGGACGACATCTTCGGCGATGCCGCGAAATGCACGCGCTTCAGGCTGCCGGGAAGCGAGTCGGTTGCCACGATGGGCGTATTCGCGATTGCCATCTGATCGGCAGGCACCGTCGCGGTCAGCGTGAACGTCGCTTTCTTGTTGGGCTCATCCCACGAAGGTACGAAGCGCCGCGCATCCGAATTCTCGAACTGCGTGAACAGTGCGCGTCTCTTGCCCTTCGCCGTATCGTAGTCGAGTGCGAAAAGCCCCGCAGCCTGCTGATAAATCTTGCCCTTGTAGTCGATGGCCAGCACATGGTGCCCGGCGGCGATCTGGGACGGGAACGTCAGCGTGGCCGTCTGCTCCTTCGCATCGAAGGCGACCTTCGGCGCACCGGTAACGCCCGACAGCGAAACGCGCCCGAATGTCATATCGGCGGCATTCAGTTCGATCGTCTTGGCCGGCTGCCTGACGTCGACGTCGATCTTCACCGAACCTGTGAAGGCCAGATGGGTCGCATCCGTCGCGACAGAGATGTCGTAATGCGAGGGCGTGACGTTCGCCGGCAGAACGACGCGATTGGCTGCGTTGGCGAGCCCGGTCGATACGATCAGGACGGAGGCTGCGACTATTACCGGTTTCATGGGACCCTCTGTGGAAGCGAAGCTGATTTGGCGCGCGGAGCATACACGGGTTCGCGCTGGCGCAATCCACCCGGTCGTATGCGTGGCGATCAAAAGGCCGTCACCGGTCGCAGAGCCGGAACATGTCAGGGCAGCGTTGCCTGCATGCCCCTGGAACTAGCGTCTGAAACCGTTTGCGCTGCTTCGGGCAACGGCCCGATATCGAAGGGGTGCGAATAGTCCATTCCTGCCCCAAACGCGAAAAGCGGATCATAGGTCTTTGCGGCTTCCGCATCGTCCTTGCGAGGAACATTGAGCGGCGTCTGGTCCGGAGCGCGAGGCCAGGAATAGGAAAGCCTGCCGCGGAAATCATATGCGGTTGTCCCGTCCGCCTTCCGGAACAGAAGGTCCGACACTCCGCCGCCTTCCGATCCCGGCAGCCAGGCGGCGATAAACGCGTCGGACGCATTGATCTCACGGGTCACATACAGCGGGCGGCCAGATAAAAACACGGCAACAACGGGAATCCCCTGAGCCCGCAAATTGCGAAGCATGCCGAGATCTTTTGAGTCGAAAGAAAGATCGCTCTTATCGCCCCGTGTTTCGGCATACGGGTCCTCACCAAACACCACGATCGCTACGCCCGGCTTTGCGAGGAACGTTGCGTTGGCGCTGTAGGTGACCACGCCACCTGCGGCCTCGACCTTCTCGCGGATACCTTCGAGGATCGTCTGGCCATGCGGGAAGTCTGCGCGAGAATTTCCGGTACCCTGCCACGAGATCGTCCAGCCGCCGCACTGCTTGCCTAGATCGTCCGCGCCATCGCCGGCGACCAGAACGTGAAGTTTCGGATCGAGCGGCAGAATACCGCCGTTGTTCTTGAGCAGAATGAGTGACTCGCGCACCGCCTGCCGCGCGACGGCGCGATGCTCTGGTGAGCCGAGTTGATCCCATCGCCCCGCATAAGGGCGTGTCGATGGCGCACCCGCCGTCATGACGCCGGCACGCAGCTTCACCCGCAGGATTCGCGCGACCGCTTCGTCCAGTCGCGCTATCGGGATTTCGCCGGAACGAACCTGGGCCAGCGTCGTCGCATAGAGTCCACGCCAGGTATCCGGCGCCATGATCATATCGACGCCGGCGTTGTAGACCGGCGCGCAACTCGAGCCGGAGCATCCCGGAACCTCCAGATGCCCGTTCCAGTCTCCGACGACGAGACCATCAAAGCCGAGACGCCCGACGAGCACATCGCTCAGCAACGCCTTGTTGCCGTGCATCTTGTAACCTTGCCAGCTCGAATAAGACGCCATCACCGACTGAACACCCGCCGCGATCGCTGCCTCGTAAGGCGGAGCGAACAAGTCGCGCATGTCCGCCTCGCTCGACACGTTGTCGCCGCGATCCCGTCCGTTCAGCGTGCCGCCATCGCCGAGGAAATGTTTCGCCGTCGCGATGACGTGCGGGCCGCGCAGGAAGTCCGCGTCACCAGGCCTGCCCTGCAGCCCTTCGACAATTGCCGTCGCGTATTCGCGCACGATCTCCGGCTCTTCCGAGTAGCCTTCATAGGTTCGGCCCCAGCGGTCGTCGCGCACGACCGCGAGCGTCGGCGCGAATGCCCAATCGGCGCCGGTGACACGCGTCTCCATAGCGGTGATCTTGCCAATCTCACGCACCAACTCCGGATCGCGCATCGCACCGAGTCCGATGTTGTGCGGAAAAATCGTAGCGCCGATGATATTCGAGTTGCCGTGGATGGAATCCGTGCCCCAGATAATCGGGATGCGCGGGCGGTCGGGCGTCGCAGGCAGTGAGGCGTTGAAAAATTCGTCGCCCATTTTCAGCCAATCCGGCGCAGGGGCCCGGTCATTATGGTGCGGTCCGGAATCGCCGCCATTGAGGATCGAACCAAGATGATATTTCCGCACATCATCCGGCGACACCGACGCAATGTCGGCCTGGATTGTCTGGCCAACTTTCTCTTCGACGGTCATTAGCGACAGGAGCCGCACGATCTCCGCTTCGATCGCCGGATCGCGCGCGACACCGCTTTGGCCTTTCGGCCAAAGATCAGGATGGATCACGCCAGGCTCGGATGGAATGATCACAGGCTGCTCCACGACCTTCCGCTCCTTGTCCTCGGCCTGCAAAACCGAACAGGCGCCCAAGGCTAGCGCGCCGACGCAAACCACACCCGTCCGACGCATCATTTTCGCGCTTTCAAGCACGCGGCCGCGCCGATGAGTCCGGCGTTATCGTTGACAATAAGGCGCGTAGGAATGGCTTTCATATAGCTTTCGAACCGTCCTTTGGCTTCGAACCGCGCGCGAAATTCGCTCGCCGCCAAGAAGTCGGCGACGACTGGAAGTATTCCGCCTGCCAGCAATAGGCCATCGCGCGCGCCCATCGTGAGCGCGACGTTGCCTGCAACTGACCCGAGGATCGCGCAAAACCGCGACAGCACTCTTCCGTACAACGAGTTCCTGTCGGCAAGTCCCTGAGCGGTTATCTGGTGGCTCTCCGTCTTTTCGTACCGTACGCCTTCGACGTGCGACAGCGCTTCATGCAGGTTCATGAGCCCTGGGCCCGACAGAATTCGCTCGTTGGAAACATGGCCGCACTTATCACGAAGAAACTTCAGCACTTGATCTTCCGTATCGTCCGACGGTGCAAAATCTGAGTGCCCCCCTTCGGTCACCAGAGGCACCAGGCCCTGCGATGTTCTGACATAGCCACCAACACCGAGCCCTGTCCCCGGTCCGACGATGGCGACAGTCCGACGTCCACCGGCGCGCACAGAAACGGAAGGGCCGATGACGCGCAGGTCGTCATCCTTCAGCGCCAGCGCAGAATGCGCGATCGCCTCGTAGTCATTGATCAGCCGCACCCATGCGATGCCCAGCGCCTTGCCGAACTCATCGCCGGAAAATCGCCAACCGAGATTGGTCATGTTGATTGCGTTGTCCGCCACGGGCCCGGCAACCGACAGGACGGCGAAGGATGGCGGCGCGCTCAGCTTCTGCGCACCGAGATAACCAGCCGCCGCCTCTTCGATGCTTGAGAAATTTCGAGACGTGTACTTCCGGGGCGAACAAAGTTCGACGGCCGCTGTATCGAGATCGACAAGCGCAAACCGGACATTCGTGCCGCCGGCATCGGCGACGAGGCCGAATCTGTTCATGGCGATGACATCGGAAAACTCATGCTCCGGCATACCGCAAGAATGGCGGGGCGGCTAGGACGTCGGCGCCAGAGCCTCAAAGCGGTATTCGCCGTCGAGCCAGGCGAGCACCTCCCGCGCGGCAGGGTGATCGAATTCGCTGTAACGCTTGCGCAAACGCTCGGCCATCGTGTCGAGCCGGTCCAAGCCACTGTCCTGCAGCAAAAGAATATCCTGGTGGAGCATGTCGCCCAGTTTTTTTCCAGCGACATCGCTTGCCGCAAAAGCGAGCGCGCGTCCGTATTCATAAGCATCGCCGCTTGCATAGCTCGCGGCCAGTGTGAGCGCCGGTATCCGCGACAGCACGGGCTGGAGCGCCGGATTGATCGCGTGCGCAGAGATCACATCGGCAATCGCTGCGGGCCTGCCCGTGAAGCCGCGCAGATGCAGATATTGCGACATACGCTTTCCGTCATTGACCGGATAGTTATCCCACAATACGGGCTTCCGCCCGATCAGATTGCAGACGCGCGTCAGATGCCCCACGGTGAATTCGCGCGAGCACACTTCCTCGCCGGTCCAGAAGATTTCGATATCCGGATCGAGCCGCGCCCCGAATTCTTCCAAATAGTTCCCCGGCCTCTGCCCGAACACCCGATCGAGAACAGGATCGTCTGAGTAATACGTCGGGCATACGACAAGACGCTTCGCGCTCGTGCGCTCCGCAATCCAATGCAGGATACCGACCTGGGTTTCCGCGAGCCCCGGGATGTCCCCCCGCATATCGTCGAACAAGATGGCAAGATCATCGATGCCGACATCCTTCAGGAACGCGAGCTTGCGCACGAGCGCCGCGCGAGCGTCACGACCAAAGTCGCGATAGATCTCAAACGGGCTCAATCCGACGCCAAAGCGAACGTCGAGCTCGCGGCAGCGCGCCGCAAACATGCGCAGATGCTCCGCCATATCGCTTGGATGATCTTCCTGCCAGCGCTCGCGCAGATACGGATCGGCTTTCGGCGCGTAGTAGTAAAACCCGTAGCCATGCGGCGCCAGAAATGCAGCCGTCTCGGCGCGCGCCGCCCATGACCACGGCTTGCCGTAGAATCCTTCGATAATGCCGAGCGCCGCGCGCATGAATCCTCCGGGGGCGGAGAATGGCACGGCCGGGAATCGTGTGGCGTGCTAATCCTGTTGATGGTTTCGAACCCATTGCGCCAAACGACAATTACCAGTTGATTTGCACGCGCCCCGCCTTAACCAAGACGTGCAATCAATGCATTTTCAAGTAAGGCTATTCATCGCTGTAGGAACGGAGCGGGACGGAATCTCATGCAGGAGGTCGCGGGTTACAAAGCCGTCGCCAAAATCTACAACGCACTGATGACGGGTCTCGTCCTGACGCTGGTCAGCCGCAAGGGCCATGATGCGGCGCGGCAGTTCATCTTCGCGCATTTTCGCCGCCAGCATCTCGAGAAATTCATTCCTGGCTTGAAAAAGCTCGGCCTCGATGCGCTGCCCAACGCTGTGGCATGCGCGCAGTATCACTATTTCTCCAATGCACTGGGCGGTGTGAAGACAGAGTACGTCGCTGAATCGCCTCGCAAGGCATGGGTACGCTATCCACCGCCGCGTTGGATCTGGCAGGGCACGGCGATCTGCGCCATTCCGCGCGAGGTAAACGAGGCGATGCTGCACGGCTGGCACGGTCACAACGGCATATCGCTGAAAAATCCACGCCTGGGATTTGTTTGCACAGGACAGACGGTTGAAGGGGATCCGGGACTGGAAGGCTACTATTTTGAATATGATCGCGACATTGCGCCAGAAGAGCGCGTTCGCTTCGCGCCAAATGAGCACATGCCGAATTTCGATCCGGGGAAAGCCCCGAAACTCGACACCGCAGACTGGCCTGACGAGCGCCTTCGAAAAGTCGAGCGATCTTACGCAATGGAATATGTCCGATCGCTCCTGCCAACGATGCAGGAATTGTTCGGCGCAGAAGAAGGTTCAGCGCTTGTGGCCAGGACCGCCCGGCTGATCGGATTGCAGTTCTTCGAAGAGACGTTCGCGGTCACAGGCACCCCCTCATTCTCCGGTTATCTCGAGGCGATGCAGCGTGCGCAGGGCGAAAGCGTGAGTCGCAATGGCGATGCGGTCCTGCAAAACGGCTGGCGGTTGATGGATGGTGTGGCGCTTGCTGACCGCGCGGCGGCCTTCAAAGCGTGGAATGCTCTTTGGGAAGGCGCGCTCGCTGCACACGATCGTCACCGCACGCTCGTGACAGAGCTGAGCGGCAATCAGATCAACTGGCGCGTAACTTGAACGCCAGAAGCTTTTCATAGTGTGGCCGCGCGGCGTCGGCGATGCGCTGCAGGTGTGACGATAGCTGATCGCGCGTCGCCGGCGCTCGCGGCGCTGAAAAGCCAGTCGAGCGCTGGACGGACGCGTACCACACAGGCGCCCACGCACCGTCCGTTGCGCGCGCCCCGGCAGGCCATGACAGCATCGCATCGCTGAAAGGAATACCGAGCCCAGCACAGAGGGCTTCCAAGGTACCCTTCGGATCCGCAAGAACATCTTCTCCATGCACCACGGGCGGCGGGTGGCCGAGCCGCTGTGCTTCGCGATCGAACAGCTCGGCCTGGCTGACAAAGCCGATGTCGTCGAGCGTCACGTCTTCACGCTTCTGCACATAGGACGCAAGCACGTCTTCCGGCGCGCGGATCAGAAAGGCGTTGCGCATGCCGGTGATCCAATCGCGCGGGAAGCCGCCCACCATGTGATGAGTCATGTGCTTCTGGTACCAGATCGGCCGGTCGCCGGGCACAGGGCCAAGAATCTGTTCGACCACCACCCAGGGATCGTTCGGCTGTGAGGCCATGGATTCTTCGCGCATCGGATGATCGATGCCGGTCGCTTTCAGAAATGCCGCATAGAAGGGCTCATCGATCACTGCGGTGTCGGGACGGTTCTCGAATGAGCGCATCATCGCGGTCGAGATGTTGCGCGGGCCCGACCACATGGCGATCCGGATTGGCTCGCTCATCGCGTAGCATCCGCGTCTTTCAGCTGCATGTATAAGGTCCTCAGTCTCGCCGTCACGGGACCCGGCAATGCCGACGGAAGAACGTGTTCATCGACTTCCCGCACCGGCGTCAACCCACCGAACGTACCGGTCACGAACGCTTCGTCAGCGCCGCACGCGTCTTCCACAGCAAAGCTCGCAAGCCGGATCGGAATTCCATTTGCCTTGCACAGCGCAATGACATTTCCGCGGGTAACGCCGTTGAAGCAGTATTCACCCGTCGAGGTGCGCACTTCACCATCTTTGACCCAGAACAGGTTCGTCGCGTTGCAACTCGACACGTAGCCCTGCGGGTCCAGCATCAGTGCCTCGTCCGCGCCCCTGTCCATCACATCTAGGAACGCGCGGATCAGCGACAGGCGGCTGTGCGAGTTCAGCCGCATGTCGAACATCTCTTTCGGGGTACAACGGATCGATGAGGTCACCAACTTCAGGCCGCGGGTGGCGATCTCCTCACTGGGCTCCTTGTGCTCCGCCACAATAACGATGGTCGGCTTGCCCAGAGCGTTCCGCGGGTCCTGGTTCGGGGCCTTCTTCATCCCGCGGGTGACCATCAGCCTGATATGGACACCATGCTCCATTTTGTTGGCATCGACGGTCTGCCGTAGCGCGGCGATCATACCTTCGCGCGACAGGCCGATATCGAGCGCGATGGCGCGCGCACCCTCATAGAGCCGGTTCAGGTGTGCGTCGAGGAACAACAATCCGCCTTTGTGAAGCCGTATCCCCTCCCAAACGCCGTCGCCCAGAACGAAGCCGGCATCGAAGATGGAAACTTTGGCCTCGGTGCGCGGGACCATCTCACCATTCAGGTAGATGAGAACCTTTTCGTTGCGGGGGTCGGCGGCGAAATCCTGACTTCCGGGCATTTTTCCTCGAAGACGTGGTCTGAAGGCGGCCGGGAAATATATGGCAAAAAAATCGCCGGGTGACGCCTGCCCCGTTGCTAGATGCCCGGCTTTTTGAGCATGATAGGGATTAACGCGCCAGCCTGTTGCCGGGACGGGCGACGCGCTCTGTCAAACTTGTCCGGCCAGGTGTGGCATCGGCAGACATGGCGAATTTCGATAACGGTCCCCTCGCGAAAGCTTCGGCGAAGGGCACAGTGAAGTGGTTCAACGCAACAAAAGGCTTTGGCTTCGTCACAATGGAGGATGGTGCAGATGCGTTCTGCCATGCCTCCGCGCTAGCCTCCCAGGGCGCGACAAGTCTCAATCAGGGGGCGACCATCGTGTGCGATCTCGCCAACTCACCGCGCGGTCTGCAGGTCGTGACAGTCCACAGTGTCGACAACAGTACGGCGGAGGCTGCACCTCCCCGCAAGCCGCGCCGCGACTTTAGCGATGAGGGCGGCTATGGCGGCGGCGACCGCTTCGGCGGCGGCGGGCGCGGCGGCCATCGTGGTGGCGGCGACCGGTTCGGCGGCGGCGACCGCTTTGGCGGCGGAGACCGCTTCAGTGGCGGCGGAGGCTATCGCGATCGCGATTCCGGCCCCAGCGGCCCGATGGTCGAAGGCAAGGTGAAGTTCTTCAATGACCAGAAGGGCTTCGGCTTCGTGATGCCGGACAATGGCGGCGGCGATATCTACATGCACGCCAGTGCGCTCAGGCGTTCAGGCGTTCAGATGGTGGAGCCTGAGCAGCGGATCCGGTATTCGACCCGCCAGGGTAACAAGGGCGTCGAAGTCGACCGGGTCGAGCTCCTCTAAGCCACGCGCCGATCTGCCATTTTTCACTAGTGGGCAGGGTCCTCCAGCCATGCAGGCGGGGGTTGCGAATTCTACACAACTGCACGGCTTGAATTTCGCGAAACCAAACATATATAGCTTCGATCTATATCGGACCAATATAGATAGGGGCAAGGACCGTGGACGTTCGCACGATCTGCTTGGGGATTCTCACCCGTGGCGACGCCACGGGGTATGAGATCAAGAATCTTTTCCAGGACGACGGCTATCAGCATTTCGTCGAAGCCAGCTTCGGCTCGATCTACCCTGCCCTGAACCGCCTGACCGAAGAGGGTCTGGTCTCGGTCCGTGAGGAGGCGCAGGAGAAGCGCCCAGACCGAAAAGTCTATTCGATCACCCCCGCAGGGCGCAGCGCATTCATCGCGTCGCTGATGAGGCCCCTGCCCGAAGATCGCCACCGCTCTCCGTTCGTGTTCGCCATGCTGTTCGCGGACCTGCTGCCCACGCAGCGGGTTGCGGCGATGCTGGACGACTACATCGCGCAGACCGAATCCAAGCTCGCCCAGTTGAACGAAGGCAACACGCGTCCCAAAACCGAGGGCGACGAGTTTGCAAACGGCTTCGGGCGCGCCATCTACCAAGCAGCACTCGAATTTCTCAAAAGCCAGCGTATCCGGTTCGAAGAGCCGGAAGCGGTCGCCGCCGAATAAGGAAAGTACCGTCCGATGTTCTCTCGCCTGATGAACGCCATCGATGCCTTCTACCAGCGGATCATGCCGGGCTTCTGGCTCGCGCTGAAGCCACGCTACCAGTGGGCCTTCGGCATCCTGGCCGTCGCAGTCCTCTGGATTGGATCCAGCCTCCTTATTCAGCCGAAGACGGAGATCAGCACCGAGAGCGCGGACGCGAAGACGACCTCATCGGCCATGCCGCTGGTTCGCATTGCGGCGCTGACGGCGACGGATCGCGCGGCGACGGTCACCGTGCGCGGCCGCACCCAGGCCCTGCATGCTGTCGATGTGCGCGCCGAGGTGGAAGGCACGGTCAAGGCGATCCATTTCGACAAGGGCCAGAAGGTCAGGACCGGCGACGTGCTGTGCGAGATCGATGTCAACGATCGCGGCGCCAAAGTCGCGCAGATGAACGCGATGGTCGCGCAGACCGGCAAAGAACTCGAGATCGCGAAGGAGCTTGCCGCCCAAGGGTTCCGCTCAAAAACCCAGCTCGCGCAGTCGCAGGCAGCCTATGAAGCCGCAAAGGCAAGCGCCAGCACGATGGATATCCAGCTCGCCAACACAAAGATCCGCGCGCCCTTCGACGGCTATGTCGATGACCGCTATGTCGATGTCGGCGATTACATGCGAGCCGGCGACAAATGCGAAATGGTGTACGCGCCGGAGCCTTTCCTGGCCGTAGGCGCCGTCTCTGAGCATGAAGTCGGGCAGATCAAGATTGGCGACCCGGCGAGCGCGACGCTCGTCACCGGCGAAACCGTCAACGGCAAGGTCCGGTTCGTGGCCGATCGCGCCGACGCGACGACGCGCACATTCCGTGTTGAAGTCGAGCTGCCGAACGCCGACAACAAATTGCGCGACGGCGTCAGCGCCGACATCCACATCCCGGTGAGGCAGGTTCCTTCCGTTCACATCTCACCCGGCATTCTCGTTCTGAACGATGCCGGCGCCGTGGGTGTGCGCGTGGTGCAGGATGGAGTTGTCCGCTTCATGCCGATCCAGATCGTCTCCGATGGGCCCGATGGCATGTGGATCGCCGGAGTTCCAGAGCATGTGAACATCATCACCGTCGGCCAGGAATTCGTGACCGAGGGCGAAAAGGTGAAAACCGTGGCCGATAAGAGCGGAGTGCCCTCATGACCAGAATCGTCGACTGGGCGGTCAACAACACGCGCGTTGTCATCGCGCTCATCCTGGTCGTCCTTGTCGCGGGCGTGTACGCCTTCATCAATATCCCGAAGGAAGCGCAGCCGGATATTCCGATCCCGTATCTGATCGTGCAGGTGACCTATCCGGGCATCAGCCCCGAGGATAGCGAGCGCCTGCTCGTCAAGCCGCTGGAAACCAGCCTGCGCTCGGTCGAGGGCCTCAAAACGATCACCGCGCGCGCCTATTCCGGCGTCGGTGTCGTGATTCTTGAGTTCGATGTGAACTTCAAGAAGGAAAAGGCGCTCAACGACGTCCGCGCAAAGGTCGACGAGACCCGTTCGCTTCTGCCGGCCGACGCCGATCCGCCGACAGTGGAAGAAATCAACACGGCCCTCCAGCCCGTCATTTCCGCCGCGCTCTACGGCGACGTGCCGGAGCGCACCTTGCTCAAGCTCGCGCGCGACCTGAAGGATGACATGAAAGTCATCCCGACGGTGCTGGACGTCGATATCGACGGCGAGCGCAAGGAGATGCTCGAGATTCTGATCGATCCGGCGAAGCTGGAAAGTTTCGGCATCTCGCAGCAGGAAATGTTCAATGCCGTTTCCAACAACAACCGGCTGATCGCGGCAGGACTGATCGACACCGGTCACGGCAGCTTCGCGGTCAAGGTGCCGGGCGTCATCGAGACGGCGAACGATCTGCTCACCCTGCCGATCCGTTCGACCCCGAACTCGACCATCACGCTCGGCGATGTGGCGCAGGTTCACCGCACGTTTTACGACCCGACGACCTACGCCCGCGTGAACGGCCAGCCGACGATCTCGCTCGACGTGACCAAGCGCATCGGCGCGAACATCATCGCCAACAATGCCGCGGTGAAAGCCGCCGTGGAGAAGGCGCAGAAGACGTGGCCACCGGGCGTTCACGTCACCTATCTGTTCGACGAATCCACCGACATCCACGACATGCTCAATTCGCTGTCGGATTCGATCATCCTGGCCATCGTCCTGGTGATGATCATCATCGTGGCGGCGCTTGGCGTGCGTGCCGGCCTTCTGGTTGGCGTCGCGATCCCGACCTCGTTCCTGATGGCCTTCATGGTCCTGAACGGCCTCGGCATGTCGCTGAACGAGATGATCATGTTCGGCATGCTGCTGGCCGTCGGTATTCTCGTCGACGGTGCAATCATCGTCGTCGAATATGCCGACCGGAAGATGACGGAGGGCTTTCCGCCGAAGGAGGCGTTCGCGCAGGCGGCAACCCGCATGTTCTGGCCGGTGGTGAGCGCGACCGCCACCATGATCGGCGCGTTCCTGCCGATGCTGTTATGGCCCGGCATCCCCGGCAAGTTCATGAGCTACTTCCCGATCACGCTCATCATCGTGCTGTCCGCTTCGATGGTGGTGGCGCTGATCTTCCTGCCGGTGCTTGGCGGCTTCTTCGGCAAAGCACCGCCGCATGACGAAGCACATGAGAAAGCGATCGAGGCTTCGGAGACGGGCGACTGGCGCGAGATCCCAGGCATCACCGGTTGGTACGCGCATCTGGCCGAGAAGCTGACGCGGCATCCCGGACGCGTGATCTGGGGAGCGCTTGGCGTCGTAGCTGCCGTGATCACGCTGTTCTACTTCTTCAACAAGGGAACGATCTTCTTTGCCGATCAGGATCCCGGCTATGCGCGCATCTATGTCTCAGCGCGCGGCAATCTCTCCGCCAACGAAAAGCGCGATATAGTGATGAACGTCTCGCGGATCGCCCAAACCGTTCCGGGTATCCGCGCCGTCTATGCGACGTCCGGCGGTCAGGGCAATTCGATGAACAATCAGGGCGGCGAGCCGGTGGACAACATCGGCCATGTCAGCCTTGAGATGAAGGACTATCGCCTCCGCAAATCGAGCAAGGAGATCGAAGAGGAGATCCGTAAGAAGACGGCGAATATCCCCGGCGTGAACATCGAAATCCGCGAGCCTGGCAACGGCCCATCGAGCGGCAAGGACATCATGATCGACGTCTCGTCCGACGATTATCTGGCGCTGGCGCAGGTCACGACCGCGATCCGCGAGCATATGGACAAGATGAAGACTCTTCGCGACGTCGAAGACACGCGCCCGCTACCCGGCATCGAATGGGACCTCGACATCAATCGCGAGATGGCAAGCCGCTTCGGCGCGAATGCGCAATCGATCGGCACGGCCGTGGAGCTCGTCACCAACGGCATCATGGTCGGAAAATACCGCCCCGACGATAGTCAGGATGAGGTCGACATCCGCGTGCGCTATCCCAAGGAATCGCGTGGCATTTCGGCGCTCGACAATTTGCGCGTCGCCGCGAATGACGGAACCATGGTACCGATCAGCAACTTCGTGACCCGCAAGCCGGCGCAACAGGTCAACTCGATCGAGCGTGTGGACGGCCATCGTGTCTATCACGTTCGCGCCAACGTCAAGCTGGGTGTGAACGCGAACGCGGAAACATCGAAGATCCAGTCCTGGATCGAGGCCCAGAACTTCTCACACGACGTCCGGGTGTCATTCAAAGGCGGCGCCGAGGAACAGAATGAATCCGGCAGCTTCCTTCTGATCGCCGCATTCCTGGCGCTGTTCCTGATCGCGATGGTGCTGTTGATGCTGTTCAACAGCTTCTATCACGCGGCGCTGATCCTGGTCGCGGTGATCCTTGCCATGATCGGCACATTGCTGGGCATGGTGGTGATGCGAGAATCGTTCTCGATCATCATGTCAGGCACAGGCATGCTTGCCCTCGCCGGCATCGTGGTGAACCACAACATCGTCCTGATCGACACGTTCCACCGTCTGCGCGATGCGGGCATGGATCCGATCGAGGCGGTGATCCGGTCGAGCGCACAGCGTCTTCGCCCTGTGTTCCTGACGACGATCACGGCGATCGGCGGCCTGTTGCCGATGATGTTCGCGATCGAGATCGACTTCGCCACCCGCGAAGTGACCATCGGTGGTCCGAACGGGATGATGTGGGTCCAGCTGTCGACAGCGATCGTGTTCGGCCTCGCCTTCTCCAAGCTGATCACGCTGGGCCTTGTGCCCTCGATGCTGGCACTGCCGTACAAGATGCGTGAGCGCCGCGAAGCACGGCGCGCAGCGCGTGACAGGCAGTATCACATCGGGATCAGCCGTCCGCCGGCGGAGCCGCCGCTCGATCAGGCGGCGGAGTAGCTATTCGGCCTCGACCGGCGTGGCCCGGGCGATGCCCGGCGCCACGTCGGGGTCGTTCTCGACTTCCTTGAGCTTCTCGCGCGCGGCTGCGGCTTCTTTCTGCTTGTTCCACATTGCCGCGTAGTGACCGCCGGCGGCGACCAGATCGTTATGGCGGCCGCGTTCGATGATCTCACCATGATCGAGCACCAGGATTTCGTCGGCATCGACTACGGTTGACAGACGGTGCGCGATGACGAGCGCGGTGCGGTTGCGGGAAATCTCATTAAGGGCGCTCTGGATTTCACGTTCGGTGCCGGTGTCGAGCGCCGACGTCGCCTCGTCCAGCAACAGGATCGGCGGGTTTTTGAGAATCGTGCGCGCGATGGCGACGCGCTGCTTCTCGCCGCCGGAGAGTTTCAGTCCGCGCTCGCCCACCATCGCGTCGTAACCGAGCGGTAGCTCGACGATGAACTTGTCGATCTGGGCGTAGCGCGCAGCGTCCTTGATTTCGGCTTCGGTGGCGCCGATGCGGCCATAGGCGATGTTGTAGCGGACCGTGTCGTTGAACAGGACCGTGTCCTGCGGAACGATGCCGATGACCGCGCGCAGGCTTTCCTGCGTCACGTCGCGGATATCCTGACCGTCGATGGTCACGCTGCCGGATTTGATGTCGTAGAAGCGGTAGAGAATGCGGCTGATCGTGGACTTTCCGGCGCCTGACGGCCCGACAACAGCGACGGTCTTTCCGGCGGGCACGGTGAAGCTGATGCCCTTCAGGACCGTGCGGGCCGGTTCATACGAAAACACGACATTGTCGAACTTGATCTCGCCTCGCGTGACGACCAGCGGCGGCGCGTTCGGCTTGTCCTTCACCTCGCGCGGCTGATTCAAGAGGCGGAACATCTGTTCCATATCCACCAGCGCCTGCGTGATTTCGCGATAGACGGTACCGAGCAGGTTCAGCGGGATGTAGAGCTGCACCAGGATCGCATTTGCCGCGACCAGCGTGCCGACGGTGAACTGCCCGGCCTTGATGCCCATCGCCGCGAGCGCCATCACCGCGCCAAGACCAAGCGCCATGATCAGCGCCTGACCAGTGTTCAGCACTGAGAGTGAGATCTGCGCCTGGATCGAGGCGCGCGAATATTTCTCCATCGACTTGTCGAAGCGGCGTGTCTCGTGCTTCTCGTTGTTGAAATATTTCACGGTCTCGTAGTTGAGCAGGCTGTCCACGGCCTTCGTGTTCGCATCCTGATCGCTCTGGTTCATGTCGCGGCGGAACTGGATTCGCCACCGCGTGATCGCGAAGGTGAACCAGATATACGCAACGACCATTCCCACCGTGACCAGCGCGATCGTCAGGTTCAGCTTGAGGAACAGGATGACGGCGTAGAAGGCCAGCAGCACGATCGTCGGGAAGATGCTGAACAGCGCGAACGAAAGAAGCGTATCGATGCCCTTGGTGCCACGCTCGATCACGCGCGACAGGCCGCCGGTCTTGCGCTCGAGATGGAAGCGCAGGGACAGCGTGTGGACATGGGCGAAGGTCGAGACCGCGACCTCGCGCATCGCATGGTACTGCACCTTGGCAAAGACGCCGTCGCGCAATTGCGCAAAGGCCTGCATCAGAATGCGCGACACCGTGTAAGCCGCGATCCAGGACAGCGCGGCCCCGATCACGATCTCGACCGGCGTCCTGGCGAGAATGTCGACCGCCCAGCCATAGAACAGCGGCGAAATGCTGGTCGATGCGGTGGCGAGGATCAGGAAGAAGATCGAAGCAAAGACGCGGATGCGGAGCTCCGGCTGACCTTTCGGCCAGAGATACGGCATCAGCATCCAGAGCGGACGGAACGACGGTGCGCCGTCGCCCTCTTCGACCACCGACTTCGCCATCTAATGCCCCATATTCGCGCCGCCGAAGACCAGGAAACCCGCGACCATGGCTATCACGGCAATCGTTCCGATAATGATGAGCCAACGCGGCACGCGATCCTCCGTTTGGGGCTTTGTCTTGTTGTGCGAACCTGTTTAGGAAGAAGCGCTGCCCATCGCAACCCCGCCCGCTTCATGGATAAACAACGCCAAAAAATCTGTGTGTTCTGTGCGTCTTCGCATGGCACGGATACCGCTTATGCCGCCGCGGCAAAGCGCTTCGGAACCGTGCTTGGCGAAGCGGGATACGATCTCGTCTTCGGCGGCGGCTATGTCGGGTTGATGGGCGAAGTGGCGCATGCAGCGAAACTCGCGGGCGCGAATATCAACGGCATTCTCCCGGAATTCCTGCGCCATCTCGAGCCACCCTCGGTCGAGGAGAAAGTGATCTTCACCGAAGGTCTGCCCGAGCGCAAAAAGCTGATGATGGCGATGGCGGACGCGTTCGTGGTTCTGCCCGGCGGCATCGGGACCATCGATGAGTTCTTCGAAGTCATGATCGCGATACAGCTTCAGGTGATCGCGAAGCCGATTGTCCTGCTCAACACCGAAGACTTCTTCGCGCCGTTGCAGATGCTGATCGAGCAGACGGTCTCGCAGGGCTTCGCCGGCGCGTCGGTCTCGACCTTCTTCCATCTCGCGATGACTCCGGAAGCCGCCATCGAAACGCTGGGCGAGTGCCTAAGCGGTGCGGCGCGCGCGAACGCGTAGCAACGAGCCCTCCAGCGTCACCAGAACGATTGCGCTCCACACGCACCCGAACGTGATCGCGTCCGTGTGGGTGAACGGCTCGCCCATCAGTAATATCGCGACCAGCAGCGTGATCGACGGCGTGACATATTGCAGGAAGCCCAGTGTCGTCATGCGCACGCGGCGCGCGCCGGCGGCAAACATGGCGAGGGGGATCGCCGTGATCGGTCCGCCGCCTGCGAGCAGAAGATCGTGAACCGGAGCCGCAACGGTGAACGCGCCGG
>DATJUS010000035.1:0-39828 GCA_035502175.1 Rhizomicrobium sp. | reverse complement strand
ACTCCCACCGGTACGATCAAGACGTTCACGGCGGGCTATGGAAGCGGTGCAACTGCGATCAACACAGCAGGCCTGATCACGGGCTATTGGCTGAGCGATAAACAATACGGCTATGTGCGCGACAAGGCAGGCAACATGTCTTCGTTCGATCCACCCGGTTCGATGGGCGCGCTACCGACCGCGATCAACACCGCCGGAGAAATAACGGGCTATTACTATGACACCAACCTCATATATCACGGCTTCCTGCGCGAGCCTGATGAAACATTCACGACATTCGATGCGCCGGGCGCGTCAAGCGTAATCATGACCGCGGGTACGACGCCAAAGGGCATCGATTCCAACGGCGATATCGCCGGGTGCTTTGTCAACGATAGCTATCAGACCCTCGGCTTCGTCCGCGATCGTGCGGGCAATTTCCACACCGTGACTGCGCCGGATGGATCGAGCACCTGCATCACCGCAATGGCCCCGACCGGCAAGATCATCGGTTACGCGAACAATCACGGATTCCGCGCTTTTCCTGGTCTCTGGAAAAAGGACTGAAGCGGCCACGTCGATGGCGTGACGCGCTGGTTGGCGAAGCTCGGCAGTACACGATATTCTCCCGGGCACCGAAAACGATGGTCGTCCTTCATGCGCTTTCGCAAGCCAGGCTGCATTCTGTTGTCACTTGTCATCGTGCTTGGCGCCACCGCCGCGCAGGCCGGTAGTAGCTGGTCTGTCCTCGACATACCGGGCGTCACCAAAACGAACGTCAGCGCCATCAACCGTTCCAATGTCATCCTCGGCTTCTTCGATAGCGCCGATGGAAAGGAACACGGGTTCCTGCGCGCGCCCGACGGCACGATCACCCAGATCGATGAGCCCGATGCGCGCTCCTATACGACGCCATCCACGCTGAACGAAAACGGCGACGTCGTCGGGCAATGCCTCATATCGGGCAAGACCAAAGGCTTCATCCGCGACGCGAACGGCACCTATGTCAGCATCAACATCGCGGGCGCAAACGTCACAAGCGCATCGGACATCAATGACGATGGCGTCGTTGTGGGGTATGCCCTCACCGCGAGCAATTCCCTTGGCTTCGTGCGCGCGGCGGATGGAACGATCACGACGTTCTCGGTGCGGAATGCAACGGACACGACAGCGTTCGCCATCAACCGCCGCGGTGTCATCCTTGGCAACTTCGAGGATGCCGGCGGTGTCGAGCACGGATTTCTCCGCGGTCGCGGCGGAAAGATCACCGCCTTCGATGTTCCCGGTGCGGACAGTACCGGTGCGGGAAGCATCAACGATGCGGGCCAGGTGATCGGCGTCTACACGACGGGCGGCGCGATCCCGGTCTACCATGGCTACCTGCGCACACCTGACGGCAGCTTCACGACGATTGACGTTTCCGGACCGGAATTTGCCGCTGCGAAATGGACCTTTCCCGTCGACATCAACGCCAAGGGCGAGATCGTGGGCTTCTTCACCGATACGAGCGGGATACGCCACGGCTTCGTCCGCACCACCGACGGCACCTGCGTGCGGCTGGACGCGCCGGGCGCCACGGAGACATTGCCCGCGATGATCGCTGCAAACGACAAGATCGTCGGAAACTACGACAACAACCACGCCTTCAGGCTGAACGGCGCCGGCTGGCGCAACTAGCCCTATTCCCGCACGAAGCAAAGCACCGCCGGCCCTTCCAGGATCACCCGGTAAAACAGCCATATTGTGTCCGGCGCGCAGGCATTCGAAACTGCCGGCGTTGTTCGCGGGAGTGGTTCGCCGATGAGATCGGTGGTCAAAGCGTTGTTCGCCGTGCTCGCGATCTCCATTTCGGGGACCGCTTGGGCCGACAATCCCGGCAACGGCGCCAAGATAGTTCTGTCGCAGAGCGGCGGTCCGGGGACCAGGATTTCCGTCACGGAGCTTCGGTTTCGCAGGGCCGACGGCACCCAGGACTTCTCGGCCGATTACTATCAGGACGCCTGGATTCCCCACAGCACGCCCGACTTCGCCAGCGAGCAGGAAAAAGGCATCGTCGAAGTGCACGATCTGGCGCCCGGAGACTGGGTGATCTACCGCGTCTCGGTCGGCGAGATCCGGCCGGTAAACGACTTTGCCATTCCCTTTTCCATCAAGCAGGGCGAGGCGGTTTATCTCGGCGACTTCCAGATCCGCCATATCAGCGGCGCCAACGAGATCCCCGACGACAAATTCGGCCACGATGTCTTCGCCGTTGATTTCAAGATCTCGGATCAAAGCCAGCGCGATATCGCGTTGGCGAAGGCCAAAGACAAAACGCTAGATGCCGTGCGGGTGAATGTGCTCCAGGTCCCGAAGGATCTGTCTTACTTCATTCTCCCCTTTTGACACGGACACGGACCGGCAACGCACGCGTTCACGCCCGCAACGGACATTGTTACCCCATTCGCAGTGCAGCATGTGCGCAGCGGGCCACACCTGCCCGATATGCGCGCGCGTGAGTTGACTTCCCCAATTTCGAGGCGTACCCACGCTCGCATCCAAACGGCATGGGGCCGGGCGGATGAGTCGAGAGACCGATGAACAGCAACGTTTCCGCATTCATGCCGGACATCCCGTGCGCCCTTTCGGGCGGCGCGGTTGCCGCATCGGTTCGCGAGGAGAACGCGCTTTAGATCAATCTAAATCGCCACGTTTCACCCCTCCCGAGCCAGGCTTTGGAGGGGATTTTTGTATCTGATGCTCCCCCTCAGCGTCTGGTTCGGGCTTAAGCTAAAGAAGTCCGTATCATGGCCCATGTTGCAGAGATCGATATTGCCCACGCCGGCCGGCGCATAACCGGTCACGGCCTCGACGCCTGGCGCGATGAAGCGTGGGAGACGCTGAAGCTCGCCTTTCCGCTGGCGCTGACGCAACTCGCCCAGATGGCGATCATGACCACCGACGTGATCATGCTCGGTCACCTGAGCACGACCGCGCTTGCCGCCGCGGCGCTTGGCAACACCGCGTTCTTCTTCTGCTGGATTCTGGGATGCGGGCCGGTTGCTGCGGTCGCACCAATGATCGCGCACACGCTCGGCGCCGATCCGAACAATGTGAAGGACATCCGCGCGTCGGTGCGCATGGGATTCTGGGCGATGCTCGCGATCTCCCTGCCGCTGATCGCGCTGCTGCTGTTCATCGAGCCGATCTATATCGTGTTCGGTCAGACGCCGGAGCTTGCGCATGGTGCGCAGTTGTTCACGCGCGCGCTATGCTGGGGCCTGCCCTTCTCGCTCGGCTATCAGGTGCTGCGCAATTTCTCGACCGCGTTGTCGCGGCCGCATGCGTCGCTGATCGTGATGGTGACCGCCATCTTCTTCAATCTGGCGGGCGACTACACCTTCATCTTCGGACATTTTGGTGCACCGAAGCTCGGCGTCGTCGGCTCCGGCCTTGCGAGCGCATGCTCCTACACGTTCAGCTTCCTCATGATGGTCGTGGTCGTGCGCCTGACGCCGAACCTGCACAAATATCGCATCTTCCTGCACTTCTTCGATGCGCATTGGGAGAAGCTGAGGGAAGTGTTCCGGCTTGGCATGCCGATCGGCTTCACGATGATGTTCGAGGCGATGCTGTTCGCCGGCTCGACACTGCTGATGGGTCGCTTCAGCACGGCGTCAGTCGCAGCCCACATGATCGCGCTGAACGTGCCGTCGATCACCTTCATGGTGCCGCTCGGCATCGGCATGGCATCGACGGTGCGCGTCGGCCTCGCGGCGGGTGCCGGCGACAAGGAAGGCGTGCGCCGCGCGGGCTATGGCGCGATTCTCATGTCGGTCGTGTTCATGACCATCACAGCGGTGATCCTGTGGCTGTTCCCCGAGCAGATCGCAAATGCCTATCTCGACCGCTCGGCGACCAACGCGGAAGTGATCGCGCTCGCGATCGTGTTCCTGCATGTCGCAGCCGTGTTCCAGATCGCGGACGGCATCCAGGTCGTGGGCGCGATGAGCCTGCGCGGTCTGAAGGATGCGACCGCACCGATGTGGATCGCGGGCGGCTCCTACTGGATCGCCGGTTTCCCGACCTGCGTGGCGCTGGGCTTCTGGTGGCACATGGGCGGCCTGGGCATCTGGATCGGCCTCGCCTTCGCGTTGCTCGTCGCGTCGATCCTGATGGTCTGGCGGTTCTGGTGGCTGAGCCGGAGGTGACGATCATGCGCTCGCGCATCATGTACATCGAAGACAAGTCGCAATCCTTGAATGGACCCGCCCGGATCGGGCGGGTCACATTCTCGAAGACGGGAAAGACGATCCGCTACAACGGGAAGGAGTTCGCGCGAACGACGTTTCCGCTCAAGGCGAACTACTTCGACATTGCGACCGGAGACCACTACTGGATTTCGGGCCCTCATAAGGACGGCAAGGACCGTCTCTATGCCGGCGGTCCCGAGATCGAAATCGACGAGGACATCCGGGACGAATACTGGCGCGAAATTCGAAATCGCCGCTAAACTCTCCGGAATAGATATCCGGGGAGTGCGTCCATGTTTGATTTTTCGAAGCTGACATCGGTTGCCGATATCAGCCGGGTCCATGCGGCCGAACAGCCTGGCCATGTCGCGATGGATTTCAACGACCGCATCACCACCTATGGCGCGCTGGACGAACGCGCGAGCAAGGTGGCGCAGGGCCTGATCGGGCTCGGCCAGAAGCCGACGTCGCGCGTCGGCTATCTCGGCAAGAATTGCGACCGCTATTTCGAAGTCCTGCTCGGCGCGTTCAAGGCGCGTGGCGTGATCGTCGGCGTGAACTGGCGCCTCGCCGCGCCGGAGATCGCCTATGTGCTGAACGACGCCGGCTGCGAGGTGATCTTCGTCGGCAAGGAATATTACGACATCATGGCAAAGGTCCTGCCGGATTGTCCGAAGCTCAAGACCGTGATCGCGATGGATGGCGGTCACGCGTCGTGGCCCGATTACGAAGCGTGGCGCGACGCGCAGAAGACCGTCGATCCGATGCTGCCGATCGCACCGGAAGACGATGTGATTCAACTTTATACCTCCGGCACCACCGGGCATCCTAAAGGCGTCCAGCTCACCAACGCGAACTATCTCTCTATCTTCGCCTGCCTCGGGAATGCGCCGCTGGGCCAGTACGAGCCCGACGATGTCGTGCTGATCGCGATGCCGTTCTTCCACGTTGCGGGTGTGAACATCGGCTTGCTGACACTCGCGCAGGGCGCGCATGGCGTGATCCTTGGTGAAACCGATCCCGCCGAAATCCTGCGCCTGATCAACACCAAGAAAGTGACTTACGCGTTCCTGGTGCCGGCGCTGATCCTGTTCGTGCTGCAGCATCCGAACGCCAAAACGACGGATTTCTCGTCGCTGAAAAATATCTCCTATGGCGCATCGCCGATCTCCGACGAAGTGCTGTTGCGCGCGAAGGAGACATTCGGCTGCGAGTTTCTTCAGGTCTATGGCCTCACCGAAACCACCGGCGGCGGCACGTTCCTCCTTCCCGAAGATCACGAGCCGTCACGCGGCAAGCTGCGGTCTTGCGGAAAGCCGGCGCCGGGCCACCAGATCCGCATCGTCGACGGCGACAACAAATCGCTGCCGCATGGCGAAGTCGGCGAGATCCAGATCCGCTCCGGCAACGTGATGAAGGGCTACTGGAACAAGGACGACGCCACGCGCAAGGCGGTCTGCAGCGAAGGCTGGTTCTCCACCGGCGACGCCGGCTTCTTCGACGACGAAGGCTACCTCTACATTCACGACCGCGTGAAAGACATGATCGTGTCCGGCGGCGAAAACATCTATCCGGCCGAGGTCGAGAACGCGGTCATGGGCCATCCCGGCGTCGCGGACGTTGCCGTGATCGGCGTGCCCGACCCCAAATGGGGCGAGGCGGTAAAGGCGATTGTGGTTAAAAAACAGGGACTTGAACCCTCCCCCGCCGAGATCATCGCCTTCGCGCGGGAGCGTATTGCGGGCTACAAATTGCCCAAATCGGTGGATTTCATAGACGTTCTGCCGCGGAACCCGTCCGGGAAAGTTTTGCGCAAGGATCTGCGCGGGCCCTATTGGGAAGGACGCGACAGACAGGTAAACTAGACTCGTTTGTTTCGTCTGCCGTGGGAGGAGGGACGATGCGTAAACCGTACATCAGCATCAGCCTTGCCGCCGGCGCGCTGTTCGCCGTGGCACCTGCGTTCGCGCAGTCGCCGCCCTCGGCCTCGACGATCAAGCAGATCACTGCGCCCGAGCCGGCTCCGGCGCTCGCCCTCGGCGACGATGTCGCCATTGCCTGCGATGCGATCGAGCGCGTGGCCGACCCTTCGGATGTGCGCGTGGTGCTCACCATCGCAGCCGAACCCGGCGACAGCTCGCCCGGCTACAAGAAGATCCTGGCGTTGAACGAAAAGGTGACCGGGAGCGCGGTGCACCTGAAAGTGCCCAACGCGCCCGATCTCGCCAACCACACGGTCGATCTCAGCGTCTATGTCGTGAACGGACCGAACAACACGGATTGCGAGGGCGGCAAGTATCGCGTCGTGCAGACACCGCCGCCGCTGACAACCGGCGCGCTACCCAGGAACCCGGGTTAGGACAGCTCAGGCCGCCAGCCTTTCGCCCACGTTGTGTGTCGCCTGCGCTGCCACGTCCGCAAATTCGCTCGCGCGTTCGGCCGCGATGTCGCGCATCACGTCGCTGAATCGCTTGCTTTCCTCGGCATAGTCGCGCGCGGCATCGACGAGCCAGTCGTGCTGAACCGTGATAAGGCCCGTGAGGCCCTGGCAATCGCGCGAATTCTGCAGCGCCTTGCTCGTATGTTCCATGCGCAAATTCACGAAGCGCAGGGATTCCTCATGCATCGCGAGCATCATCTTCTCGAAGATCGCGCGGTTGTGTTCCAGCATCCTGAGGAACGAGTCGTTGAGCGCGCTGAATGTCGCCGTGGCCGCACCATTGCCCATGTCTGTGTGCTTGTTGTCGGGGTTGTTCATCTGGATTGCCTCTTCGTGTTGAAGACAATCGCTGAACGTGTCGCTGCGCGAACCGTTCCTGACGTCAAGAAAGTTTCACTTAGACAAGTTTCGATGTCAGAGGAGGAACACGGCGAGAAGACCGAGCGCGCTGGCCGCCGTGATCCACAATGCGACACGCACGTGACGCGTGCGCGCGATCTGCGCCTCGGCGATTTCGCGCGTGGTGTCGGGATGCAGGCGCAATCCGCCATCGGCCAGCATCTGCGAGATAGATTCCGCATTCCGCAGAAGTTGCGGGAGATCGCGCGCGAGGCGACCCAGAGCCGTAACGCCTTCGCCCATGTCGCGCAGCCGTGCCTCCGGCCCCATCTGCTCGATCATCCAGCGCTCGACCACCGGGCGCGACGCATCCCAGATGTCGAATTCGGGATCGAGGCCTCGCGCGACGCCTTCGACCACCACCATCGTCTTCTGCATCAGCACGAGTTGGGGCTGCGCCGGCATGTCGAAGCGGCGCGTGGTGTCGAAAAGCTGTTGCAGCAAACGCGCCATTGAGACTTCGTTTGCAGGACGGCCGAAGATCGGCTCGCCGATCGCGCGCAGTGCCTGCGCGAAGGTTTGAAGCGGATGATAGGGCGGCACGAAGCCGACATCGTAATGCACCTGCGCGACTCGCTCGTAATCGCGCGCGAGGAATCCGGCCAGCGTCTCGGCCATAAAGCGGCGCATCTGCTGGTCGAGCCGCCCCATGATGCCAAAATCGACCGCGACCAGCCTGTCCTGCTCATCGACGAACAGATTTCCCGGATGCATATCGGCGTGGAAGAAACCGTCGCGCAGCGATTGGACGATGAAACTGCGCAGTACGATTTGCGCAATACGTTTGGGATCGTGACCGGCGGCGCGCAACGCCTCGACATCGCGCACCGGCGTTCCCTTCACCCACTCCGTCGTCAGCACGCGCTCCGACGTCCGGTTCCAGTCAACCGCAGGCACGCGGAAATCGGCATCGCCCTTCGTGCGCTCCGCCAACTCGGAAGCCGCAGCGCCCTCCATGCGCAGATCGAGTTCGAGGGCGACCGAGATCGCCAGCGATTCGACGACCGCGATGGGACGCAGGCGCCGCATCTCCTTGGACATGCGCTCGGCGACGCGCGCGAACAGGCCAAGCGCGGAAAGATCGCGCGCGAATTCCTTTTCAATACCGGGACGCAGAACTTTAACCGCCACAGCGCGCGGCGGGTCTTCCGCGGTCTCGGCCTTGTGCACCTGCGCGATGGACGCAGCAGCAATCGGCTCGCCGAACTCCGAGAACATGGCATCGACCGGCTTGCCGAATTCGCTTGCGATGACAGCTTTGGCTTGCGCCATCGGAAACGGCGGCAGGCTGTCCTGCAGATGCTCCAGTGCGCGTGCGATGTCGTCGCCAACCAGATCGGGCCGCGTCGCCAGCACCTGGCCGAGCTTGATATGCGCGGGCCCGAGGCTTTCGAGCGCGCGCGACAGGCGCTGCCCCGGCGGCAGGTCTTTGTCTTTCGTCGGGCCGATACCCAGCACGAAGCGCGCGAACTTCAGAGACGGCGGCATCGCGGCGAGATATTCGCGCGGCACGAGCGCGTCATGCCGCGCGAGCGTGCGTGCGATGTGCAGAAGCCGGAGCAAATCGCGGACCATCTTAACCTCCCCCTTGTGGGGAGGTCGGAAAACGCGAGCGAAGCGAAGAGTTTTCCGGGCGGGGGTCGGTGCTGCCGGGGGGAGCTGACCCCCACCCGAAATGCTTCGCATTTCGACCTCCCCCCAAGGGGGAGGTTAATAAGAAGAGCGCCGTCTTTCTCATATCCGCCACGCCGAATGCATCGCTGCGATCCCGCCGGTGAGATTGCGCACCTGCACACGCGAAAGCCCCGCTTTCTCGATCATCTTCGCGAACGCGTTCTGCGGCGGGAAGCGGCGGATGCTTTCGGCGAGATAACGGTACGCTTCCGCGTCGCCCGCCACCATCTGACCAATGCGCGGCAGCACGTTCATCGAATAAACATCATAGATCTTGTCGAGCCCCGGCGCCTCGACGCGTGAGAATTCCAGGCACAGAAAACGGCCGCCAGGTTTCAGCACCCGGCGTGCCTCTTCGAGCGCTTTCTGGATATGCGTCACATTGCGGATGCCGAATGCGATCGTATAGGCGTCCATGCTCGCATCGGGGATCGGCAGCTTCTCGGCATCGCCGCACACCCATTCGACCGCGGCCTCGTGTTTCTCGCCCGCGCGCCGCACACCCTCGCCCAGCATGGCGGCATTGATATCGCAGACGGTGATTGCCGCTTCGCCGCCGCGCGCGCGTGCCATGTCGGCGATCCGGAACGCAATGTCACCCGTGCCGCCCGCAACATCGAGGTACGCACGGCCGGGGCGCGGATCGAGCCATTCGACGAAGATGTTCTTCCAGATCCGGTGGACGCCGCCGGACATCAGGTCGTTCATCAGGTCGTAGTTCTTGGCGACCGACGAAAACACCTCGCGCACGAGGCCTTCCTTCTCGGCCTCCGGCACGTCGCGATAGCCGAAGCTTGCGGTGGTGTCGCTCATCTTTTCAAACATACAACTATTGTCATCCCCGGCCGAGCGACCGAAGGACGCGAGGGGAAGGGGACCCAGGTGTTAACATGTCACTGCTGCCACAAGATAGCGCTTGAACCTGCATAAAACTTTGACCATTGCGTAACGGAGATACCTGGGTCCCCTTCCCTCGCATTGCCTGTCGGCAATGCTCGCCCGGATGACAAGCGAGGTTTGGTTTGCCCGAATTGCCCGAAGTCGAAACCGTGATGACCGGCCTGAAGCCCGCTTTCGAGGGCCACCGATTCACGCATGTCGAGACGCGGCGCAAGGATTTGCGCATCCCGTTCCCGAAGGACTTCGCCAAACGCCTCGCCGGGCATCGCGTGGTGCGGATGTGGCGGCGGGCGAAATATGTGATGGCCGATCTCGACAATGGCGAGACGCTGGTCATCCATCTCGGCATGAGCGGCAGCATGGCGGTCTACACCAAGGGCGAGGACCGCAAGCTCGGCCAGTTCTATTACGAGCGCGCGCCCGATGGCGCGGGCAAGGGCAAGCACGACCACGTTGTGTTCGACACCGACGCGCCGGCGCGCGTGGTGTTCAACGATCACCGCCGCTTCGGGCTCATGACCCTGATCGATACGGAGAAGATCGAGGAACACAAACTGTTCAAATCCGTCGGTGTCGAGCCGCTGTCGGATGACCTCGATGCTGCGTTTCTGGCGAGCGTGCTCAAAGGCAAGAAGACCTCGATCAAAGCCGCGCTGCTCGACCAGCGCCTGATCGCAGGCCTCGGCAACATCTATGTCTGCGAGGCGCTCTGGCGCGCAAAGGTCTCGCCCAAGCGCCGCGCTTCGCGCGTGAAGTCGGACGAGATCGCCACCCTCGTTACCGCGATCAAGGCCGTGCTGCGCGAAGCGATCAAAGCCGGTGGCTCATCTCTGCGCGATCACAAACGCACCGACGGCGAACTCGGCTATTTCCAGAAGACCTTCGCCGTCTACGACCGCAAGAACCAACTCTGCCACCGCAAGGATGGTGGCGTGATCAAACGGATTGTGCAGAGCGGGCGGTCGAGCTTCTATTGTCCTGTGTGTCAGAGGTAAGCACACAACCATCTCACCATGGCCGCCCTTGAGGCGGCCACCCAGCTAGCGAGGCGCATAGCGACAGCGTATGCGCGCGAGCGAAAAGACTCTTTATCTGCGGCGCGTGGACACGCGCCTGCTGGGTAGGCCGGGTCAAGCCCGGCCACGGTGAATAGTGGGATGAACGGTCAGCTCCAGTTCAGCTGCCACGACACGCCGAAGCGGTCGTTGCACCAGCCGAACTTCTTCGAGAAGCCGTAATTGCCGAGCGGCATGAGCGTCTTGCCGCCATCGCTTAGCGCCGCGAACGTGCGGTGGAGTTCCGCCTCATCGTCGCATTCCGCGAAGATCGACATCGAGGGCGTGAAGTCGAACGCATGCACAGCCGGACTGTCGGTCGCCTGGAATGCCACGCCGTTCAGGGTGAAGGCTGCGCGCATCACACTGCCTTCCTTGCCCGGACCGCCGGCACCCCATCTGGCGATATTCTCGATCTTCGAATTCGAGAACAGCGACACATAGAAATTGAGCGCCTCCTTGCAGCGGCCGGTGAACATCAGGAATGTCGAAACGGATCTGGTCATCTCCGATTCCTTTCGCTCCCGCGCCTACAAATTCATGTCATCCGGGTTCGGCGAGCCCGTTCCGCGCTCCATGTAGCATTTCAGGCTGACCAGATAGAACCCCCAACGCGTGTTGGCGCTGGCGAGCAGGTCGTTTGCCTCCGGATATCCGCGATGCGCGAACTTCAGGATCGTTCCGCCGCGGTCCGGCGTTAGATCGAACGCGATACTCCTGCCCGGCCAAGCGCCTTCCGCCACATGCCACGCCATATGCGCCGGCGGTGTCAGCGCTGTGATTGTCACCGCGGGGCGGAAGCGGCGATTGTAGAAGCAGAATGCCCCCTCGCCGCCGACGCGCGTGTCCATTTGAGCGTCGCGCGTCCACCATTGGCGGATGCCCTCCGCAGTCGAGATGGCTTCGAAGACGCGTTCCGGCGGCGCGTCGATGCGCAGTTTGTGAAGGATGTCAGTCATCGTGGGTCTTCTGCGCGATGGTGCGCGTGTCGCCATGCGAACGGCCTGTTTCCAGATAGGACTGTAGACTCGACAGGATGCGCGGCCAGCCGCCGGAGACGGCCTGGATGAACTTCGCATTCTCCTTGTCGATCGTGTGCGTGATCGTGAGTTTGGTGAGGTCGTTTTCCTGCACCAGCTCATAGACGCACCGCGCATAGCCTTCCGCCTTCAGTTCGGGCCGGAACTCGTTGCGCCATTTGATCACGAGACGATGGGGAGGATCGCTTTCCAGAATCTCGCCGCTGTCGGTCAGCCCATGCTGCGGCATGAACATTTTCCAGTCGGCACACTTCTTCCAGGTGCTCTCCTGATGGCCGCCGAACCAGTATTGCTTCTGGAATTCGGGTTTGGTGAGCGCATCCCACACCTTCTGCTGCGGGCTGCGGATATAGGTCACGTAAACGAACGAACTGCCGGACATGACGGTTACTCCTTGCCCTTGATGAGCCAGATGTTCTCGGCCTTGCCGGTTTCCAGCAGCGATTTCAGGTTTGAGAGAACCTTCGGCCAGCCGCCGGAGATGCTGCTCGCCATCGCGGGATCGTGCGCAAGCTGGTCGTGCGTGACCGTCAGGCAAACAAGACCCGGCGTGTAGTCGGCGATATCGAACGTCACGCGCGACGGTTCTTGCGATTTGTCGGGCCGCGTCCAGGTCATCACCAGACGCCGCGGCGGGTTGGATTCCAGAACCGTGCCGTCGATCAGCACCTTGCCGGAGCCGTCGCCATGCTGATGCTCCCAGCGCGAACCAGGCTTCCAGTCCGAGACATTGGTGTGCATCCAGTATTGGTGCGCGAATTCCGGTTTGGTGATCGCGTCCCAGACCTTCTGCGCCGTCGAATAAATATAAGTCACGTAAACGTAGTCGCTCATTTCTCTTCCCTTTCCAGATTTTTCTTGAGGTCGTTCAGCGCGCGCAGACGGCCGCGCTCGAACTTGCCGATCCACCTGTCGGCGATGTCGAAGATCGGGACGGGATTGAGGTAGTGCAGCTTCTCGCGCCCGCGCCACTGGACGGCGATGAGGTTCGCCTCCTCCAAAATGCCCAGAT
Source organism: Rhizomicrobium sp. (assembly GCA_035502175.1). Taxonomy (GTDB): domain Bacteria; phylum Pseudomonadota; class Alphaproteobacteria; order Micropepsales; family Micropepsaceae; genus Rhizomicrobium. The sequence goes on along the minus strand of DATJUS010000035.1, from coordinate 27,097 downwards.
GCTTCGTCACCGCCTGCCGCGACATATCCAGTCCACCGCACAGATCGTTCAAGGTTTGTCCGTTCTCGGCGAAGAGCCGATCGAGCAGTTGTCTCCTGCTCTCATCGGCCAGCGCCTTGAACACAGCGTCCATGCTCATGCCCCTAATATGCAACCATTTGGTTGCATGTCAAGAGGCAAGTAAAAGATGCGCATGACCGCGCTTCGCATCACATCCTCCATCAGCATCGACGAGAGCGAACTCGAGGAGAGTTTCATTCTCTCGAGCGGCGCCGGCGGCCAGAACGTCAACAAAGTGTCGAGCGCGGTGCAGCTGCGCTTCGATGTCGTGCATTCGCCGTCACTGCCCGATCCGGTGCGGTTGCGCCTGATCGCGCTATCGGGGTCGCGGCTGACAAAGGACGGTGTGCTCATCATCATCGGACGCCAATACCGCGATCAGAACCGCAACCGCATCGATGTGCGCGAGCGCCTCGCCGAACTCATCCGCGAAGCGGCCGTGATTCCGAAGAAACGCCGCCCGACAAAACCGACGCGTGCGAGCAAAGAACGCCGCATCGAGGGCAAAAAGGTCCGTGCGAATATCAAAAAGAACCGCGGCAGGCCCTCCTATGACTGAAGACGAAGAAGAGGCCCGGCGTTCCCGCACCAACCGCGCGGTTCTGATCGCCGTTGCGGTGATTGTCGTCTTTGGCTTTCTTCTGATGCGCTGGCTCGCCTACGAGCGGCAGCTCTCGGATTGCGTCGCCGCGTCTCATCGCGACTGTGAGCAGATCGACCAGCCGCAGGGTCAATAAGCCTCTTGCCTTCCCGCGCCGCGTGGGCGAGGGAAAGCGCCGGAAAACGGAGTGCCCGCGATGGAATACCAGAACCTCACCACCAGGATCGAAGACGGCGTCGGCCTGATCACGCTGAACCGCCCAAAGGCGCTGAACGCGCTCAACAGTGAGCTGATCGGCGAGTTGGTTTCGGTGCTGGAGGACTGGGATCGCGGAACCGACGTGCGCTGCGTGGTGCTCACGGGTTCGGAGCGCGCCTTCGCCGCCGGCGCGGACATCAAGGAGATGTCCACGCAATCCTATATGGACATGTACAAGGCGAACTTCTTTGCCAATGCCAATGACCGCATCAGCGCAATCCGCAAGCCGATCATCGCGGCGGTGGCGGGCTATGCGCTCGGCGGCGGCTGTGAGCTTGCCATGCTCTGTGACTTCATCATCGCTGCCGACACCGCGAAGTTCGGCCAGCCGGAGATCAATCTCGGCGTCATGCCGGGCATCGGCGGCAGCCAGCGCCTCACCCGCTTCGTCGGCAAGTCGAAGGCGATGGAAATGTGCCTCACCGGCCGTAACATGGACGCCGCCGAAGCCGAGCGCGCCGGTCTCGTCTCGCGCGTCGTGCCCGCCGCCGATCTTCTGACCGAGGCGCTGAAGGCCGCAAAGACGATTGCCGAGAAATCCGTGCCGATCGTGATGATGACCAAGGAAGCCGTGAACGTCGCGTACGAGACGACGCTGCACGAGGGCGTGCGCTTCGAACGCCGCGTCTTCCACGCCATGTTCGCGACCGACGACCAGAAGGAAGGCATGGCCGCGTTCAGCGAAAAGCGGAAGCCGAACTTCAAGGACCAGTGATCACTTCATCGGCGCGCCGCCCAGACGATATGGCGCGTACTTTGGAAGATCGGTCATCACATTGGTTTTGAGGAAATTCCACACCGTGTCGTGAAAATCCGCCGGCACGTCCGTGTAGGCGTGCACGCGGCCGGCGAGCAGATGCAGCTCCGCCGGAAACCCACGCTGGGTCAGGACTTTCTCTGTCTCCTGCACTGACGGCATCGAGAAATACTCGTCCTTGTCGCCGACAAACGCCGCTACCGGGATTTTGCGCTTCGCATAGTCGGTGAAGTGATATTCGGCCGGCTTGCGCCACCCGCCGGCGTGATAGGCGGCAGCGGCGAAATATTCGGATTCCAGCATCGCCAGATTGAGCGCATAGACCGCGCCGCCCGATTGTCCGAACAGATAGAGGCGGTGGAAGTCGATCTGGTGTCCCGATGCGACTGCCTGGATCGCGGCATGGATGTAGTTCGGCCCATCGTCGCGGAGATCCCAGCCGACGTCGGTGTGCAGGGAGTCCGGCGCCAGAAGAACAATGTGCTCGCGGGTGGCGACATCCTGCCAGCGCGAGATCATGAATGCGCCATTGCCGCCCGAACCGTGGAGCACCACGACCATCGGCATCGGTCCCTGCCCGCCATCCGGCACATAGAGATAGAAGGTCCGGTCCTGTCCCTCGAATGGGAGGGTCTGCTTGATCGGTGCCGCCGCTTGCGCCGGCGCCGCAACGAGCATCAGGAGCGCCAGCGCCAAGCCTCTGATATCCATGACAGGTTCCGCTGGAATTGGGCGCTGACTGTCCCGGACGGGGAACCCATGCTCAACTCACGTTTTGCGGCGCTCACGGCACATTGACCCGGGGCGTCTCCCAAGCTAAAGACCCCGCCTCCCAAAGGATTTAGGACGAGAAATGCCCAATATTGCCTCCGCCAAGAAGCGCACCCGCACCACTGCGAAGCGCACCGCCATCAATACTGCCCGCAAGAGCCGCGTCCGCGGCTTCGTGCGCAAGGTCGAGGAAGCGCTGGCGAAAGGCGACCAGAAGGCCGCCCAGGCTGCCCTGAAAGCGGCAGAACCCGAGATCATGCGCGGCGTTTCCAAGGGCGTGCTGCACAAGAACACCGGCGCGCGGAAGGTCTCGCGCCTCACCAAGCGGGTTGCCAAGCTCGGGAAGTAAAATTTCCGCCCCTTGAATCCTTTAGCGAATTCTGGCGCGGTTATACTAAGTCCAAGTATTCCGCGCCTTTTTATTGTCCGTAGGCAGAGCGTAATTTTTTCGTCGCAATAGCTTCAAGATCGCGCCGTGTAAGCCGTTGATTCCTAAAGGCGCGTGATTTTCCGTATACGGCACAATCGCTTACGCATCGAATCAAAAGCGTCGCAATTGATCTGATTCGCCTTCTGTTCTGCTTGTGGATGCTATCGGGCTGAGTCTAAATGTTAACCGTTCCTGATGACGAGAGCGGACATGGCAAAGACAAGAAGCAATAAAAGCTCAATCAAAACAGGCTTCTCGGTCAACGTCCGCAACAGTTCCAGTAACGTCTAAATAAAACTCAAGTAAAGCGTAAGCATTGGTGCAGAGGGGTGTCTGCGCCAAGGTTAACCATCTTTGCGTCCGGGGCGAACAGGTCGGAACAGGCCTCTCCAAATCTTCGGGCGCGCACAACAAGGGGAAGACAATGCCACAGCGAAGAGCGGCGCGAGGTCCTCGCGCATAGGGGAAAGACGGCCGGGAGCAGCTCCCGGAACTGAAGAACAAGAGCTCGGCGGCATGCGAATGCCGGACAGAAGCGGAAGTGGGAAAATGGTGGAAGTAAACGGAGTGACCTCCGGGCCGGATTGGCCGGGGGTGTGGAGTTCTGTTCGCGAACGGCTGCGGCGTGAGTTGGGCGATGCGGTATTCGATGCCTGGATCGGGCCGCTGACGCTGGAAGGCTGCGACCACGGCGAGTTGCACATCGGTGCGGCCAAGCCGTTCGTGCGCACCTGGGTGGCAAACCACTACATGGCGCGCCTTGATCGTGCATTTCGCGCAGAGGGCACGCAGCCGGCGTCGATCTCCATCGTGCTCTCAAAACCCCAAGTCGCGATCGGCGGCAATGTTGTGCGCGAGCCCGTGGTCATGCCGCAGCCGTCGGCCGCGATCCTGAACTATGCGCCCGCCCGCGCTGAGGCCATCGAGCAGACGGATCCGACCAAGGGACTGTGGACGCGCATGCTGCATCCGCAGCAGACCTTCGACAGCTTCGTGCCAGGCACGGCCAACGAGTTCGGTCATACCGCCACGCGCGCCTTTGCCGAAGGCCAGAACAACGACTTCCCGCATCTGTTCATCCATGGCGGGTTTGGCTTCGGAAAGACGCATCTTCTCAATGCCGCAGCGCTGGAATTCCGCAAACGCGGCAAGCGCACCCTTTTCCTGCGTGCGGAAGACTTCATGCGCCACTTCCTGGGCGCCTTGCACCGCAAGGACACGCTCGCGTTCAAGGACGAACTGCGCACGGCCGAAGTTCTGATCGTCGACGACCTGCAGCACATCTGCCGTTCGACGGCGACGGCGTCGGAGTTCCTCTACACCGTGAATGCGTTCGCAGACCTGCGCCGCCGCGTCGTCATTGCCGCCGACCGCGCACCGCAGGCGCTGGAAGGCCTTGGCGCCGACATCAAGTCGCGCCTCGCCGGTGGCCTTGTGATCGCGCTGGGAGCTCCCGACCGCGACACGCGCCTGGCGATCCTGCAACGCCGCGCGCAGGAGTTCACAAAACTCCGCCCGCATGTCGCCCTGCCGAACGATGTGCTGGAGCGCATCGCCGACATGAACGACGCCAGCCCGCGCGAGATGATCGGCGTCTTCACCAAACTCGCGACCTATGCCGACCTGACCAAGAAGCCGGTCACGCCGGAGATGGCCGACGAAGCCGTGGGCCTGCGCCTGTCGCCCGGCACCAAGACCTCGATCGAAGACATCCAGCGCAAGACCGCCGAGTTCTACAAACTCGAGGTCCGCGACTTCCACTCGCCCCAGCGCGCGCGGAGGGTGGCTCGGCCAAGACAAGTCGCGATGTACCTCTCGCGAAAACTGACGACGCGTTCCCTGCCTGAGATCGGACGGCGTTTCGGCGGCCGCGACCACACCACCGTGCTGCACGCCTGCCGCCGCGTGGAGGCGCTCTGCCAGGAGGATTCGATGTTCCGTCAGGAGGTCGATTTCCTCAGCCAGATGCTCTCGCGCAAGGTCTGATTTTCAGGCCCGTTTTTCGGCCTTCTCCCCCTGCCAAACAGGGGGAGAAACAGCCCTTTGCGCGCGCCGAAAAGCTTCTTTCTTTCAGACCGTTCTGATATGGTTCCTGGCGTGAGTCCGCGACGTTCCGGACCCAGGCAAATCAAGGGGTTTCGGCCATTCCGCCGGGCCTTTTCTAGAACCAGACGGCAGCTGAAAGATCCATGAAAATCAACGTCGAACGCGGCGCCTTTTTGAAGGCGCTCAGCCATGTGCAGAGTGTCGTCGAACGCCGCAACACGATCCCAATTCTCTCGAACGTGATGATCGAGGCGGCGAAGGGCCAGTTGAAGCTCACCGCCACCGATCTGGACATCGAGATCGTGGAGTCGATCCCGTCCGACGTGCTGCGCAACGGCTCGGCCACGGCACCGGCGCACATGCTCTACGACATCGTGCGCAAGCTGCCGGATGGCGCACAGGTGCAGGCGGAGCTGCTGACAGCAGAGGGTGGACGCCTCGCCGTCTCCGCCGGTTCGTCGCGCTTCGAGCTCGCCTGCCTGCCGAAGGAAGATTTCCCGCAGATGGCGGCCGGCGCCCTGCCCCACAAATTCCGCCTCGCGGCCGATGATCTCAAACAGATCATCGACAAGACGCGCTTTGCGATCTCGACCGAAGAGACGCGGTTCTATCTGAACGGCATCTATCTGCACGCCTCGAAAGAGGGAAAAGCGAAGACGCTGCGTGCCGCCGCGACCGACGGCCATCGCCTTGCACGCTTCGAGATGGAATTGCCGGACGGCGCCGGCGACATGCCGGGCGTGATCGTGCCGCGCAAGACCGTCAGCGAACTGCGCCGCCTGCTCGACGATGCCGATGGTGCTATCGAAATCTCGCTCTCCGACACCAAGATCCAGTTCACCTTCAATGGCGTCGAACTGACCTCCAAGCTGATCGACGGCACGTTCCCGGATTATCAGCGCGTGATCCCGTCGGGCAACGACAAGGTTCTCTCCGTCGAGGCGAAGGAATTCGCGCAATCGGTGGACCGCGTGTCGACCATCTCCGCCGACAAGACCCGCGCGGTGAAGCTCAATATCGCGAAGGAGAAGGTGACGCTGTCCGTGGTCAATCCGGAAAGCGGCACGGCGACGGAAGAGCTCGGCGCGAACTACAGCGCTGCAACGGTCGAGATCGGCTTCAACGCGCGTTATCTGCTCGATATCACCGGGCAGATCGAGGGCAAGGAAGTGCGCTTCCTGCTTTCGGATGCGGGTTCGCCGACGATCATCGAAGACACTGAGGACAGCAGAACCCTTTACGTCCTTATGCCGATGCGGGTGTGAGTTTGAGCACGGTGACGGACATGCAGAATTCCCCCGCGCCGGAGCGGGTGGGGAAGGAAAGCGCGCTTTCCGTCACGCGGCTGCGCCTGACGAACTTCCGCTCCTATGCCAGCGTCGAGATTGCAGCCAGCGGCGCGCCGGTCGTACTCGCGGGCGCAAACGGTGCGGGCAAGACCAATCTGCTCGACGCCATCTCGCTGCTCTCGCCAGGACGCGGCTTGCGCGGTGCGAAGCTTGGCGAGCACACGCGCCGTGGACCGTCGGCAATCTCCGAAGCGCTATGGGCGGTCGCTGCGACCGTCACGCGCGGCGGTGAGCCTTACGATATCGGCACCGGCCTCACATCCAGCCAGGGCAATGAACGCCGCCAGGTGCGCTTGAACGGCGCTGCGGCGACATCCTCCGCCGATCTTGGCGATGTGGTGCAGATGCTGTGGCTGACGCCGGCGATGGACCGCCTGTTCATCGAGAGCGCGAGCGGACGGCGCAAATTCCTCGACCGGCTCACGCTCGGCTTCGACGCCGGCCACGCGCGCGCGGCGACGCGGTATGAGACCGCAATGCGCGAGCGTGCGCGGCTCTTGAAATACGGCCCGCGCGATCCGGCATGGCTCGATGGCCTCGAAAGCGAGATGGTCGAAGCGGGCCTTGCGATGGCGAAGGCGCGTGTCGAAACCGTTGCGCGCCTGAACAGCGCGCTCGAAGAACGCGTCGGCGCGTTCCCGGCGGCACAGCTCTCGCTCGACAACGATATCGAGCACGATGCCGATGTGCTGCGCGAGTCGTTTGCCCGTGCGCGCATTCGCGATGCCGAAGCTGGCCGCACGACGGTCGGCCCTCATCTGGTCGATCTCACCGTCCGTCACACGCAGAAGCGTACCGATGCGCGCGAGTGTTCGACCGGCGAGCAGAAGGCGCTGCTGATCTCCATCGTGCTTGCCGATGCGCGTGAGCTTTCACGTTCGCGCAACGGCCTCTGCCCGATCCTGCTACTGGATGAGATCGCGGCGCATCTCGACATCACGCGCCGCGCGGCGCTGTTCGACGAAATCCTGGAACTCGGCGCACAGGCGTGGATGACCGGCACGGACATGGACATGTTCGCGCCGCTACGCGGCCAGGCCGACCTTTTCGAGGTTGCGGATTCGCTTCCGCGCCCTATCTAGAGATATCCCCATGTCATCTCCCGCAATGCCGAATCCCAACGAATATGGCGCCGACAGCATCAAGGTGCTGAAAGGCCTCGATGCCGTGCGCAAGCGCCCCGGCATGTATATCGGCGACACCGATGATGGCTCGGGCCTGCACCACATGGTGCATGAGGTTGTCGACAACGCGATCGACGAGACGCTCGCCGGTCACGCCGACCGCATCGATGTGATCCTGAACGCCGACGGCTCCTGCACCGTGCGCGACAACGGCCGCGGAATCCCGACCGGCATCCACGCGACCGAAGGCGTAAGCGCGGCGGAGGTCATCATGACCCAGCTCCATGCCGGCGGTAAGTTCGAGCAGAACGCCTACAAGGTCTCGGGCGGCCTGCACGGCGTCGGCGTGTCGGTGGTGAACGCGCTGTCGGAATGGCTCGACCTGCGCATCTGGCGCGACGGCAAGGAGCACTACATGCGCTTTGCCGCCGGCGAGGCGCTGGCACCGCTCGCTGTCGTCGGCGATGCAAACGGCAAGCGCGGCACTGAGGTCACATTCCTGCCCTCGCCTGCGACCTTCACCAAGGTCGAATTCGATTACGCGACGCTTGAACACCGCCTGCGTGAGCTCGCCTTCCTGAATTCCGGCGCGACCATCGTGCTCAGCGATCTGCGCGGCGTGGAGAAAAAGGAAGTCACGCTGCATTACGAAGGCGGTCTGGAAGCCTTCGTGAAATATCTCGACCGCACGAAGAATTCGCTGATCCCGGCACCGGTCACGGTGGCGGCGGAACGCGATAACATGTCCGTCGAAGTCGCGATGACGTGGAACGACAGCTATCACGAGAGCATGCTGTGCTTCACCAACAACATCCCGCAGCGCGACGGCGGCACGCATCTCGCCGGCTTCCGCGCCGCGCTGACGCGCGTGGTGACGAAGTATGCCGACGAAAGCATGGGCTCCAAGAAGGGCGACAAGGTTGCGCTGACCGGTGACGATTGCCGCGAGGGGCTCACTTGCGTGCTGTCGGTGAAAGTGCCCGATCCGAAATTCTCTTCGCAGACCAAGGACAAGCTCGTCTCCTCCGAAGTTCGTCCCGTCGTCGAAAGCGTGGTGCTGGAGAAGCTCGGGCGCTGGTTCGAGGAACATCCCACCGAAGCGAAGAACATCGTCGGCAAGGTGATGGAAGCGGCCCTCGCCCGCGAGGCGGCGCGCAAGGCGCGCGAGCTGACTCGGCGCAAGGGTGCGCTCGATGGCGCCTCGCTGCCGGGCAAGCTCGCGGACTGTCAGGAGCGCGATCCGTCGAAATGCGAGCTGTTCCTCGTCGAGGGTAATTCGGCCGGTGGTTCGGCGAAGCAGGCGCGCAACCGCGCCAACCAGGCGGTGCTGCCGTTGCGCGGCAAGATCCTGAACGTGGAGCGCGCGCGTTTCGACAAGATGCTCTCCAGCGCCGAGATCGCGACGCTGATCACCGCGCTCGGCACCGGAATCGGGCGCGAGGAGTTCAACCCGGACAAGCTGCGCTACCACAAGATCGTCATCATGACCGACGCCGATGTCGACGGCGCGCATATCCGCACGCTCCTGCTGACGTTCTTCTATCGCCAGATGCCCGAGCTGATCGAGCGCGGCCACGTCTTCATCGCCCAGCCGCCGCTCTACAAGACCACACGTGGTAAGTCGGAGCGTTATCTGAAGGATGAGCGCGAGCTTGAGAACCATCTGATCGCGGAAGGCTCGGCCGGTGCGCAGTTCACCTTGCACAATGGCGAGACCATCGCCGGCGCCGATTTCGATGCACTGGTGGACAAGGCGCGCGCCGCCAAGCACGCGCTGGAAGGCTTCCCGCCGCAATATCCGCGCTTCCTGCTGGAACAGGCGGCGATCGCCGGCGCGCTCAACCCCGACATCCTCAACGATCAGACCAAGGCTTCGGAGGCTGCGACCTATATCGCGCATCGCCTTGACGCGCTCTCGGACGAGTTGGAGCGCGGCTGGCATGGCGAGCCGACGCCCGATGGCGGCCTGAAGTTCTGGCGCGAAGTCCGGGGCGTGCGCGAAGCCGTGGCCATCGACGGCGCGCTGATCGGTAGCGCCGATGCGCGCAAGCTCGACCGCATGGCGGCCGATCTGCAGGCGGCCTATCTCAGCTCCGGCAAACTCAAGCGCAAGGATGACGTCCGCGAAGTCCGCTCGCCAAGCGAACTGCTCGCCGCGATCTTCGAATGGGCACGCAAAGGCGTGACCATGCAGCGCTACAAAGGTCTCGGCGAAATGAATGCCGAGCAGCTCTGGGAAACCACGCTGGATGAGAACGCGCGCACGCTGCTCCAGGTGAAGGTCGAGCACGCCGACGAGGCCGACGACCTCTTCACCAAGCTGATGGGCGAACTCGTCGAACCGCGCCGCGAGTTCATCCAGGATAACGCTCTGACCGCTGCGCTCGACGTATGATGAGCCTGCGCTTTCAAAGCGCCTTTGCGTTCAAGGCGCAGCCCTGACCAGCCAGCACGCTGCTGGCGGAGCGACGCCTTTCTCACCGGTGAATTTTCTGAGCGTGTCTTCGACCGCAGCGACGATGCCGGCACGCAAGGCGCCATCGGCGTCTTTGGCAGCGAAGGCCAGTGGGCCGATATTGAGAGACTGCACCGCCGCATCGGCCGGTGTCGCGCCCATGCGCACGACGGTGTCGAGTTGCTCAATGCGCACATCGCGATAGCCGGCTTTCGCCAGAATACCACCCAGCCGGTCGGCATCGGCGAATGCGAAGGGCCCGGGCGCGAGCGGATCGGCGGGCGTTTGCGGCGGCAGGAGTCCGCGCGCGGCCTCGAACGGCGCCGCTGCCCAGAGGTTCTTCGCCATCTCGCGCCAGCAGACGAATGACATCCTTCCGTGCGGATTGATCGCCTTCTTGATATTGGCGAAGGCACGAACGGGATCGTCGAAGAACATGACGCCGAAGCGCGAGAACACGAGATCGTGCGTCGGGTGGAACAGATGCGTCGCCGCATCGGCCTTGCGGAAGTTCACGCCGACACCGCGGCCGCGAGCCACCGCGAGCATCGGCTCGGAGATGTCGACGCCCGTCACGCTGCCCTCATTGCCCACGGCCTTGGCGAGCGCATAGGTCGTCGTTCCCGTGCCGCATCCGATATCGAGCACGCGTTCGCGCGGCCGCGGATTGGCGAATGTCATCAGCGCCTGATGGATCTCGGAAAGGCTGACATCCATTGTTTCCTGAAGACGCGCCCATCTCTCACCAACGGGGCCGTTCCAGTATTCGATCATCTCGGCATTGGCGGTCATTTGTGTGCGTCCCGTTCGGCGAGCGCGTCGTGGTATTCCCTGGACGCGAGCAATACCTTCATGTAGCGGATCGGCCGGCGGTGGGACATCGCGAAGTCGACGCCATCGAAGCTTCCGCGCGCACCGCAGTTGTATTCCTTGCACGCACCATCGGCATCGCCGAAGATGATGCGATCACCCTTGCGCTTCAGGGTAAGAACGCAGGTCCGGCCTTCGGCGTTGTTATGCGGCCGGTACGCCAGGGCATCGCCCTCAAGCTTGGCGACGCCATAGATGCTGCACGAATGACCGTTGTAGAACTCCAGATGCGTGCGGATATAGGCTTCGCGTGGCGAGACTTTCACAATCTCGAGCACGTCCTCCGACGTAAACTTTGTGCCGTCGACAAGACCGTTCTGGAAGCGGTCTTTGTACGCACCTGCGATATCGTCGATGGAGAGACTTCCGGCCGACAGCGCCGCCGCCGTCAGCATCACCATCGCGACCGCAGCGCCCGCAAAGAGGCTCAGAGACTTCATGGCTTGATCGCCCTGCGTTTGCGCATCGCGAGCGTGCGCAGACGCAACGCGTTGAGCTTGATGAATCCTGCCGCGTCCTTCTGATCGTAGGCGCCGCGGTCGTCTTCGAAGGTTACAAGGTCCTGGCTGTAGAGCGAATGCGGCGACGAACGGCCGATGACGATCACATTGCCCTTGTAGAGCTTCAGCCGGACACTGCCACTTACAAACTCCTGACTCCTGTCGATGGCGGCCTGCAGCATCTCACGCTCTGGCGAGAACCAGAAGCCGTTGTAGATCAGTTCCGCATAGCGCGGCATCAGATCGTCCTTGAGGTGTGCGGCACCGCGGTCCAGCGTGATCGACTCCATCGCGCGATGCGCGGCGAGAAGGATCGTGCCGCCCGGCGTTTCGTACACGCCGCGCGACTTCATGCCGACGAAGCGGTTCTCGACCAGATCGATTCGCCCGATGCCGTTGGCGCGGCCGAGTTCGTTGAGCGCCGTGAGAAGCGCCGACGGCGACAGCGCTTTGCCATCGACGGAAACCGCGTCGCCCCTTTCGAACCCGATCTCAACCACCGTCTCCCTGTCCGGCGCATCCTTCGGATCGATGGTGCGCTGATAGACGATGCTTTCCGGCTCGACTGCGGGATCTTCCAGCACCTTTCCTTCCGACGACGAATGCAGAAGGTTCGCATCGACGGAGAACGGGGCGTCGCCGCGCTTGTCCTTGGCGATCGGGATCTGATGCTGCTCCGCGAATTCGATCAGCTTCGTGCGGCTGGTGAGCTCCCACTCGCGCCACGGCGCGATCACCTTGATGTCCGGCTTGAGCGCATAATAGGAAAGCTCGAACCGCACCTGATCGTTGCCCTTGCCCGTCGCGCCATGCGCCACCGCATCGGCGCCGAGCTTCTCCGCAATCTCAATCTGCTTCTTCGCGATCAGGGGCCGCGCGATGGACGTGCCGAGCAGATACACGCCCTCGTAGAGGGCGTTCGCGCGAAACATCGGAAAGACGTAGTCGCGCACGAATTCCTCGCGCAAATCTTCGACGAAGATGTTCGCGGGCTTGATGCCGAGCAGCTTTGCCTTCTCGCGTGCGGGCTCAATCTCGCCGCCCTGCCCGAGATCGGCGGTGAAGGTGATGACCTCCGCGCCATAAGCCGTCTGCAGCCACTTCAGAATGACCGATGTGTCCAGGCCGCCCGAATAGGCGAGAACGACTTTCCTGATAGTTGGACCGGCCAAGAGGCACTCCATAGGGCTGAACGAACAATTTTATCGAAACCGCAATACATTGTTTTCCAGCGCAGAGCTATGTGCTGGAAAAACGCAGCCTCGCGTCTAACCTCGGACCATAGCGAAATCCAATTTCCTATGGGGACCACGATGAAACGCACTCTGGCATTGGCCGCCGCCGCTCTGCTCTGCACAACCGGAGCCGCGCTTGCCCGGCACCATCACGGCAAGCCTGTCACGGTGGACCTCGGCATCGATGGCTTCTGCAACATCTATCACGTCACCTACAGCACGAAGACGAGCCTGGCGACGGCACAGGACACACCAAGCTGCACCGGCACCTATGGCGGCGGAATGCTTGCGCAGACCAAACCGGCCGGCGACGTCATGCTGCTTGCGCTGCAGGACCCGCAGGGACAACCCGGCGTGCAGCTGATGGTGCAGTTCTCCTATCCGTTCACGACCGGCGGGACAGTGACGATCTTCCAGACGACGGACGGCACGACCTTCACCGACGCGTTCGACGGGACGTACACCGTCGAGACCGGCACCCGCGCCAATGGCGGAAGCAAGCCGGTCCAGTCCGCCTTCCGCAAATAGGCATTTGTCTTCGCCTGCGCGCTCAGGAGATCCCGAGCGCGCGGTCGATGGCACCTGAGTCGATATAGGGCCGCTCGCAGACGATCCTGTCGGTGCCCGGCTTGAACTCGAACGACGCCATCATCCGTACACGGAATTTCTTGCCCGTGGGCTCGATCACCCGGTCGCCGCGTCGTAGCGGCCCCAGATGCGTACCGGTGAGCCAGAACTCGACCAGCACCCGGTCGCCGCCATCGGCCGCAATCGAGATGACCTCGTTGCCCTGATCGGGGAACGGCGTGCGCGAGGCCGCGAAGTAGCGCAGCACCTCGTCCCGCCCGTCGAACACCGCCTGGCCGTCGTTGATGTCGTAATGCGGATGCGCGAAGGTCGCGAGCACGCCTTCCCAGTCGTGCACAATCTCGAGATGCATGTGATCGCGCACGACCTGAAGCCTGCGCCGTTCCAGATCGTTCACCATGTCCCTCCATCGACGCGGATCACCTGACCGGTGACGTAGCTCGACGCATCGGAGGCGAGATAGAGCGCGGTGCCGACGATCTCCTCCGGGTTGCCGAAGCGCTTCAGGCCTAGCGACTGCTCATAGGTCTTGTTCTCGCGCCACACCGTCGAAACGTCCGTCAGGAACGGCCCCGGCGCGATGCAGTTGACCCGCACCTTCGGCGCGAAGGCTTTCGCCAGTGCGACGGTCATCACATTGATCGCCGCCTTGGCGCCGCCATAGGGCACCGTGTGTGGCTCCGCCTTGAACGCCGCGGTACTGGAGAGATTGATGATCGCGCCGCCATCGCCGGCCATCATCGCCTCGCCGATCAGGACCGAGAGCCGGAACGGCCCCTTGAAGTTCACATCGATGACCTTGTCGAACAGCGCCTCGGTCGTCTCCCTGAGCGACGGGGCGAGCGGCGACATGCCGGCATTGTTCACCAGGATATCGACGCGGCCGAAATGCTTCAGCGCCGTCTCGGCGAGCCGGTCATTGTCGTCCCAGTTGCCCACATGCGCCGCGACCGGCAGCGCGCGGCGGCCGAGTTTCTCAACCTCCCGCGCGACCTCTTCACAGGCCTCGATCTTGCGGCTGGCGATAACGACGTCAGCGCCGGCCCCGGCAAAGGCCAGCACCATCTCGCGCCCCAGCCCCCGCGAGCCCCCGGTGACGAGGGCGGTTTTGTTTGAAAGGTCTGTGTTCAATATCTGGTAGCTCCAGTTGGAAATGGCCCATGATCTAGCCATTTGTTTTTCGATTTTCGGCACTCCCCCTCCCCCGGGGGGCCTTCCTTCACCGATTGAACCCAGTGTCCTTTCTTCCAAAAGCCATCGCAACCGGCGCCTTTCGGCCCGGCCGACATTGAGAACATAAAGGGAACATTCGTGACCGTCAAGGCTGCGCATCGGCGCTTCCCGTTCGGGAGGCAATTTCATGAAGCGGTCAATACGCCGTTATCCAACGCGCGACAGGACACGGAGCCATCGACGGCCGCTCGCGTTCGTCCTCGCGAGACCACCTGCTCCGGAGACATCGATGAAAACAATTCTCGCGCTCACCGCGGCGGCTGTTGTCGCTGCAACCGGTACCGCACACGCGCGCGCAAAGGTCACCGACATCAGCCTCGACGGCTATTGCGACATCTATCATGTGCGCATCACTGGCGTGCTCGCGGCGGCTCAGGACACGCCGAGCTGCACCGGCAATTTCGGCGGCGGCTTCGTCGCAACGGTGAAAGGGTTCGGCAAGTCGGTCGACATCGCGCTGCAGGATACTTCGAACCCGGGCGTGCAGCTGATGCTGGAGCTGTCCTATCCGTTCACGAGCGGCGGAACATTCCACCTCTATCAAACCACCGATGGCGTCAATTTCATCGACGAACTCGACGGCACCTATTCGCTCGACGCGGCGGCGGAGAGAGGCGTGAAGAGCAGTATGCCGATTACGAAGGCGATCCGGCGTTAGCACCGGATCGGCAAGAGGCTATCCCGGCATCTGCGCGAGGCGGGAGGCTTCCATTTCCGCCATCCGCTCTTTCGCGCGCGCTTTCACGCTTTCGCTTTTGAGCTGGCCGCAGGCGGCCATGATGTCTCGTCCGCGCGGGGTGCGCACTGGTGAGGCATAGCCGGCGCGGTTGACGACTTCGGCGAATTTCTCGATCTGGCTCCAGTCGGAGCATTCGTATGGCGCGCCGGGCCACGGGTTGAACGGGATCAGGTTGATCTTCGCGGGGATACCTTTCAGCAGCAGCACCAGTTCCTTCGCATCGGCGAGGCTGTCGTTGACGCCTTTCAGCATCACATATTCGAACGTAATGCGCCGCGCGTTGGTGACGCCGGGATAGGCGCGGCAGGCGTCGAGCAATTCGGCGATCTTGTACTTCTTGTTCAGCGGCACGATCACGTCGCGCACGTCGTCGCGCACGGCATGCAGCGAAATTGCAAGCGACGAGCCGATCTCCTTGCCCGCCTTCTCGATCATCGGCACCACGCCGGCGGTGGAGAGCGTGACGCGCCGCTTCGAGAGAGCCAGCCCGTCGCCATCGGTGACGATCGCGAGCGCGGCTTTGACATTGTCGAAATTGTAGAGCGGTTCGCCCATGCCCATCATCACCACATTGGTGACGCGGCGGTTCTCCGCCGTGCTTGGCCAGTCGTTCAGTGCATCGCGCGCGACCATCAACTGACCGACGATCTCTTCCGGCGTGAGATTGCGCACGAGTTTCTGCGTGCCGGTGTGGCAGAAGCGGCAATTCAGTGTGCAGCCGACCTGAGACGAGACACAAAGCGTGCCGCGTCCCGGCTCCGGGATGAACACGGCCTCGAATTCCTGGCCACCCGCTTTCAGCAACCACTTGCGTGTGCCATCCGTTGAGATCTGCTCTGTGACGATCTCCAGCCGCGCGAGCGTGAAGCGCTCGGCGAGAGTGCTGCGGAAATCCTTCGCCAGATTGGTCATGCTGGCGAAATCGCGCACGCCGTGGGCGTAGATCCAGTTCCAGAGCTGGCGCACGCGCATGGGCGCGAGCTTCTCCGGCACGCCGGCTTCGATGAGAGCGGTTTTGAGATCGGAGGGCGATAGGCCGATGAGAGACTGCAACTTCATGCTCATACTTCTACCCTCCCCTTGAGGGAGGGTCGACAATTTGCTTCGAGCGTAGCGAGAAGGAAATTTCGGGGAGGGATTCCGCGGCTGAATTAACCCCTCCCCGAAATTCGCTTCGCGAATTTCGACCCTCCCTCAAGGGGAGGGTGGAAACGGCATGTCACATCCCGCAGGCGGAATGGGCCTTGTCGAGCGCGCCGGAAATGCCGCTCAGCGAATAGGTATCCTTGGTCACGGTGCCGCGTGCGGAGGTTCCCGTCACGACGGCGGTCGCGCCATGCGTCATGGCCGCGACCAGCCGGGCTTCCTCGCCGGAGTCCTTCATCCAGGCGTTGCCGTTGTCGCCGTCATTCTTCGTGAACAGTTCGAACTTGTCTTTTCCAACCGTGACGGTGACGGTGCTGTCGGCCTTGAACTCATAGCCGGACACGACCTCGACCTCGTCCTTCGCCGGACGCGCAGGCCAGGTGTTGATCAGGAAATAGATCGGATCGCGCTTCGCCTTTTTCGGCTCGCTCGATTTCGGTTGCGACATCGCATAGCAGCTCTTGCCATCGCGGCTCACAGACTGCAGCGCCGACCAGTTCTTGTAGGCGCCGAGAAGCGTCGGCCCGGAATCGGCGACGGCCCCGGTGGCGGCCAGCGTGGCAGCGGCGAAAATCCCGGCGGCAAGCGAACGCGAAAACCCGATCATGAACTTTAGACTCCTCGACAGCGGCCGCGAGGAAACAGAGAAAATCCGGCAGTTCTGTGGTCGCGGCGGCAACGCCTGCGCTCCATGCCCGATTGCCGGGAAAAAGGCAAATAAATCCATCCCGTCAGAGTGTTAAAGGGCCGCGAGTATCTCCTCTTCCACGTCGCGCAGGCGGTCCTTGCCGAAGAACAATTCGTCACCCACGAAGAAGCTTGGGGCGCCGAACACGCCCCGGTTCGCGGCGGCCTCTGTATTGGCCATCAACTTTGCCTTGTTCTCCGGTGTCTGCGACGCCGCGATCAGGCGATCGGCGTCGAGACCGGATTCGAGAAGCGATGCGCGGATGATCTCGGGATCGTCCATCTTCCGTCCGTCTTCCCACATGTAATGGAACGCGGCATCGACATAGGGCGCGAGTTCGCCCGCGGCTTGCGCCGCAACCGCGATGCGCATCAGTGCCAGCGTGTTCACCGGGAAGTTCGGATTGAATTTGAACGCCGTGAGATTGTGCTTCCTGATGAAGCGCTGGCTCTCAAGCTGTTCGTAGGCGAGCTTGCCCTTCACACCGCCAAACGCGACCATTGGCGGCTGGTTGTTGGTGAGCTTGAAGAGGCCACCGAGAAGGACAGGCACATATTCGAATTTCGCGCCGGTGCGCTTTTCGATCTCGGGAATGACCTTGTGCGAGAAATAGGCATTCGGGCTGCCGAAATCGAAGAGGAATTCCACGCGTTTCATCACCAGCGCTCCGCATAAGGTCTCAAGTCGAGTTCGAAGGTCCAGCCGTCGCGCGACTGGCTGTGCAGATACCAGTACGCATTGGCGACCGACACCGGATCCATCAGCGCATCCGGCGGCAGCGAATCCGGATCGCGCCCCGCGGACTTGATGCGCTCACGCACGAAGTCGGTATCGACACCGGCATCGATGATCAGATGCGCGACGTGAATGTTCTTCGGCCCCAGCTCGCGCGCCATGCTCTGCGCGACATTGCGAAGGCCTGCCTTCGCGGAAGAGAACGCGGCATAACCTGCGCCACCGCGCACGCTGGCCGTGGCGCCGGTGAACAGTATCGTGCCCTGCCCGCGCGCCAGCATCAGCCGTGCGCTTTCGCGCCCCGCGAGGAAGCCCGCGTAGCACGCCATCTCCCACACCTTGCGGAAGACGCGTTCGGTGGTTTCGAGGATAGGGAAATTCACATTGGCGCCTGGGTTGATGACGACAACTTCCAGCGGCGCGTGCGCATCTGCGTCCTGAAGGAATTTCGTGACCTCGTCTTCCTTGCGCGCATCCAAACCGCGCGCGACGCAGGAACCGCCGGCCGCTTCGATTTCGGATTTCAGCTTTTCCAGTTTCTCGGCGGCGCGGCGGCCCGCGAAGACCGTGTAGCCCTCAGCCGCAAAGCGTTTGGCGATTGCGGAGCCGATGAAGTCCCCCGCCCCGATCACGGCACAGGTCGCATTGCGCTTCTCCATCGCCCACCTATTCAGTTCCTTTTCAAGACTTATAAGTCTTGAAAAGGAACTTGGTCAAGGTATCATCCAAAGTTGTCATCCCGGCCAAGCGGCGCGCCAGTGCCGCGCCGAGCCGGACCCATCGCGAAAGCGGCTCCGTGGGTCCCGGGTCTCGCTGCGCTCGCCCGGGATGACAAGCGAAGGTGCGTGATGCGTTGGGAAAATTTGAACAGAGAGAACTGCTCTCTCGCCCGAACCCTGGCTGTGATCGGCGACCGCTGGACGTTGCTGATCCTGCGCGACGCGTTCCTGCGGGTGCGCCGGTTCGAGGATTTCGAGAAGAGCCTGAAGATTGCGCGGCGCGTGCTCAGCGAACGCCTCGCACTCCTCGTCGAGCACGGCATCCTGAAGAAGGTAGCGTATCAAGAACGCCCGACCCGCTACGAATACCGCCTGACCGACAAGGGACTCGAGCTATATCCCGCGATCATCTCGCTCGTGCATTGGGGCGACAGGCACTACGCGACCAAGGACGGCCCGCCCGTGCTGCACACCCATCTCACCTGCGGCCACGATTTTCGCTCGGTGATGACATGCTCCGAGTGCGGCGAGCCTGTCGCCGCACGCGAAGTCGCCGCGAGGCCGTCTATTCCCGCAAACCGTAGCCGGTCGCGTAAAGCCGCAATGTCGCCGCGCTGAGCAATACGACCAACCCCACCGTCATCGCAACGCCGACAAACGGCGGGCCCTCGTGGAAGCCGATCATCGCGTGGCGCAATCCGTTGATCCAATAGAAGAACGGGTTGCCGTAATAGAGAAAGCGCAGGTACGGCGGCATCATGTCGATGGTCGAGAATACGCCGCCCACCATCGACAGCGGCACGATGAAGAACACGTTCAGGATATTGAGCTGCTCGAAGTTCTTCGCCCACAGCCCGATGATGATGCCGAGCTCGCCAAAGATGGTCGAAACCGCGACCACCCAGAACAGGAACTCGAAGATGTTGTCGACTGCGATGACACCGAAGCACGCGCCGATCGCAAGAATGCCCAGCGCGGTGACGACCGAGCGGATGACCACGCACACCAGCATGCCGACGATCATCTCGACATAAGAAAGCGGTGCGACCAGCGTCTCCTCAATGAACCGCAGGAAGCGCTGGAAATAGATCGCCGAGGTCGATTGCAGGAACGCGGCGTTGATGATGTTCATCATCAGGATGCCGGGCAGCACGAATTCGAGATAGCGGTGGCCGCCGATCTCCTTGATGCGTCCGCCGAGCACGAAGCCGAAGATGAAGATGAACAGCAGCGCCGAAATCCACGGCGCGATGAACGCCTGGATAGGCACGCGCATGATGCGCGACACTTCACGGCGCACGATGGTGCCGAGACCGATCCAGTTGATGCCCATGGGCTTGAGCTGAACGTCCTGCGCCGTGGTCATGCGGCCGCTCCCGCGATGTGGTCCGGCTCCGCGCCGGTGGCCTGCAGATAGGCATGTTCCAGACCGCCGGACATGAACTCCGCCTTGGGTCCGCTGCGCACGATGCGCCCCTTGGCGACGATGGTGATCGTGCGGCAGAGGCGCTCGACTTCTTCGAGATAGTGCGAGGTCAGAAGAATCGTCTTGCCGTCGCCATTGAGCTCCTGGAGATAGCGCCACAGATCGCGGCGCAATTCGACATCCACACCCGCAGTGGGTTCATCCAGAATGAGAAGCTTTGGATCGTGCACCAACGCGCGCGCGAGGATCACGCGGCGCTTCAGACCGCCGGACAATTCGCGAAACGCCTTCTTCGCATGCTCCGTCAGATCGAACCGCTCGATCAGCATGTCTGTGCGCGATTTGCGCTCGGCGGCGCTCATGCCGAAATAGCCGCCCATCCAGTCCACGATCTGCCGCGGCGTCGCGAACTGGTCGACGTTGAACTCCTGCGGGCTAAGGCCGATGAGCCGCCGTGCCTCGCGGTAGTTCTTCACCGCGTCGATGCCGAACACTTCGACCAATCCGGAGGTGATCGTGGCGATGCCCGTCACACAATGGATCGTGGTCGACTTGCCCGCACCGTTGGGGCCGAGGAAGCCGAAGAAATCGCCCTCCTCGATGGTCATGGAGAGGTCTTTTACCGCGACCGTGCCACTGCGATAGACCTTGCGCAAATGGGAGATTTTGAGAGCTGCTGTCATCGAATCCAAATGAATGGCTGTCGGCCACTTATATAGTGGCCGATACGCAATTTGTCATTTCCGGGTCTTCACAATCGGCGCACCCCACGCATGCTGCGGCGGAATGTCCGGCGGCGGCCGCCCGGGCACCAGCGGGCGGCTGCCATAGCCGCCCAGGCTGATCAGTCTGTCGTAAAGAACGATCGCGCCCGCCATCCCGACATTGATCGAGAACCGCGTCGGGATTTTCACCACGAACTCGCAGCGCGAAAGAACCTCTTTCGATAGGGACATTCGCTCCGCGCCGAAGACATAGGCCGCGCGTTGCGGATGGCGAAACCGCGGCAGATCGACCGCATCATCGGTGATCTCGACGCCGACCAGCCTGCATCCGACCGGCAGGCGAAAGTCCTCCGCCGACTTGAACGCGTAAACCGGAATCGCGCCCTGTGCACTGGACGTATCGGACTGCGCGTCCGAAAGCTTCACCCGCGCGTTGATGGAGAAGAAGAAGCTTGCATCGAACGCATGCGCAATGCGCATCAGATTGCCCAGGTTCATCGGCTTGGAGATGCCGTCGACGCCCGCCGCAAAATATCCACGCATCCGTTTGAAGTCCCCCTTGCCCAATTTGTATAAGACCGGCGCCCGCGCAGTTCCAGAGCGACTCGCTCCCAGATTGCGCCGGGTGCGCGCCAGGGGGTATTTTGCGCGTCCAGTCCATGCCGCCCACAGCCAATCGATGATCGTTTCCTATTCGCGCAGATTCATCTTCATCAAGACGAAGAAGACGGCCAGCAGCACCGTGGAAGCCGTGCTCGAGGCTGGCTGCGCGCCGGGCGACATCGTCACGCGGTATCCGGACGGCGTGATGCCCGATAACGGGCAATCGTCGCCGGCCGAACTCAGCAGCCGCTATAGCGATGACGACGCTCGCCCCGAAAAAGGACGCAAGCATCGCAACGAATTTTACAACCACATGTCCGCGCAAGAGGCCCGCGCGCTGATCGATCCGGATTTCTGGGCGTCCGCGCTCAAGATCACAGTCGAGCGCCATCCGTATGAAAAGGCGGTGTCCCAGGCATTCTACCGGCTCAACAAGCACAACAACAGGAACGAGCCGCCCGATGTCTACTTCCACCGCTGTATCCGGGCGGGAAAATACAGCAGCTTCGACATGTGGTCGATCGATGGCGAGGTGGTCGTCGACGAAATTCTGCGACAAGAAACCCTGCAGGCGGACATGGAGCGCGTCGGCGAAAAGCTCGGCATTCCCATTCCGGCCGTGCTACCAACCCTCAAGCACAAGACCAGGCCGGACACGCGGCCGGCGCGTGAGATTCTGAACCAGCAGCAAAGGCTCCTCGTTTTCAAAAGGTGCCGCAAAGAATTCGAAATTCTCGGTTACGAACGGTAATGGCAAATCCAGTTCTTGTTGAAATCACGCGCGGCGATCTCGTCGAAAGCATCCATCGCGGCTCCATCGCCATTGCCGATGCGAAAGGCAATATCCGGTTCGCGCTCGGCGACCTGACGTCTCCGGTCTATCCGCGCTCGTCGCTGAAACCCATTCAGGCCCTGCCACTGCTTGAATCCGGCGCTGCCGAGGCATTCGGCCTCAGCGACGAGGAGATCGCGCTCGCCTGCGCGTCGCATTCGAGCGAGCCGATGCATACGACGCGTGTCGCGGCATGGCTTTCGCGTATCGGCTGCGTGGAAAGCGATCTGGCCTGCGGCGCGCATCCGTCGCGCTATGAGCCTGTGGCGGAAGACATGATCCGGCGCGGCGAGAAGCCAACCCGCATCCACAACAACTGTTCCGGCAAGCATTCCGGATTTCTCACCGTCGCGCGGCATTGGGACATCGCGACCGAGGGCTATGAGAAGCACGATCACCCTGTGCAGCGCGCCATCGCCAAGGCACTTGGCGAATTGACGGATATCGAAGGCGAGCTTCCCTGGGGGGTGGATGGATGCGCCGCCCCCAACTTCGCCGTCCCGCTCGACGCGCAGGCCCGCGCATTTGCGAAATTTGCAGCGCCGGACGCGCTTTCGCCGGCGCGCGCGCAGGCCTGCCGCCGGATCGTGCGCGCAATGATGGCAAATCCGGAGCTCGTCTCGGGCACCGGTCGTGCGTGCGCCATCCTCATGCGCTCGGCCAATGGCCGTGTTGCCGTAAAGACCGGCGCGGAAGGCTTCTTCATCGCGATGATTCCCGAGCTTGCACTGGGTGTCGCGCTCAAGATCGACGACGGCGCATCGCGCGCCGCCGAGACGGCAATCGCCGCAGTGCTCGACAAGCTGGGCGTGCTCGGCGATGGAAAAGAGGCGCGCGAAATGCTGCACGCACCGATCGAGAACACGCGCAAAGAGGTCGTAGGCCAGCGCCGTGCAGCGCCGGCGCTGAAGCAGGCAACGATCAGCCTTTAGTGCGCCGCAGCTTTCGCGGCAGCGGCGGCGTCCTTGTCGGCCTTTTCCATCTCGGGCGTGTAAGCCTCGATGGTCTTGATCGGACAAGTCTGCGGCCCGATTTCCGTTCCGGAAATCACCGAGTCACCCTTGCTCACGCAGGCGAGCGCCGACGGATCGAACGTCTTGAAGCCGAGGCGTTCGTGAAACTGCAGATGCTGGCACGACACCAGCAGCGACAGCTTGTACTTCTTGTGCAGATTGTCCTCGACGATGATCGTGCGGTCGTTGAGAGCGTTCCAGTTGTAGATCTGCGAACGCTGCAGGCACACGCGATCGGCGAGCGCCGGCGCCGACAAGGCCGACGCGGCAAGCAGCACAAATGCGAATGTGGTCTTCATGGCCCTCTGGTCCTTCAAAAAGCGGGACCCCTCCCGCGAGAGATTATACGCGATTCAACGCGCTTTCCGTCGGGAAAGTTGCTTGGCGCGGGCGCAGGGCTTGCCTATGGTCAGGCCATCGAAATTCACAATACGCCGGAGTAATTCCATGAAAGCCATGCTGTGCAAGGAGTTCGGGCCGCCCGAGAAGCTGGTCCTGAGCGATATCCCTTCCCTTAAAGCCGCCCCCGGCCAGGTCGTCATCACGGTGAAGGCTTGCGGTGTAAATTTTCCCGACGTGCTGATCATCGAGAACAAGTACCAGTTCAAGCCGCCGCTGCCCTTCGCGCCGGGGGCTGAAATCGCCGGTGTCGTCAAGGAAGCCGGCGAAGGCGTGACGCGCTTCAAGGCCGGTGACCGCGTGATCGCATCCGTCGGCAATGGCGGCATGCAGGAAGAGATCGTCGCCGATCCCAATCGCAGCATCCCGATGCCTGACAGCATGGATTTCGAGACCGGCGCGGGATTGATCCTCACCTACGGCACGTCGCATTACGCGCTCAAGGACCGCGCGAAGCTGAAAGCCGGTGAAACACTGGTCGTGCTCGGCGCGGCGGGTGGCGTTGGCCTCGCCGCCGTCGAGCTCGGCAAAGCAATGGGGGCGCGCGTGATTGCCGGCGCGTCGTCACAGGAGAAAGTCGATCTGGCGAAGAAGCACGGCGCCGATGACGGTTTTGTCTACGCGTCGGGCAAGCTTTCGCGCGATCAGCAGAAGGAATTCTCCGACCAGATCAAGAATGCCACGGGCGGCAAAGGCGCGGACGTTCTCTACGATCCCGTCGGCGGCGATTATGCCGAACCCGCTGTGCGCGCCATGGCCTGGGAAGGCCGCTATCTCGTGATCGGTTTCGTCGCCGGCATCCCGAGCGTGCCGCTGAACCTGACGCTCCTGAAAAGCTGCGATATCCAGGGCGTGTTCTGGGGCGCATTCACGGCGCGCGATCCCAAGCGCAATCAGGAACATTTGGCAGAGATCATGCGTTGGACTGTCGAGGGAAAAATCAAGCCTTACATTTCCGCGCGCTTTCCTCTGGCGCGCGCCGGGGAAGCCATCCGCATGCTCGCCGACCGCAAGGCCCAGGGCAAAGTCATCGTAACGATGGAATGAGCGGCGCGAAGCACCCGCCTCGCACGCTGCGCCATAGGCTGCGGTCGGTCGCGCTGTTCAATCAGCTCGGCCCCGGACTGATCACCGGGGCCGCGGACGACGACCCCAGCGGCATCGCCACCTATAGCCAGGGTGGCGCGCAGTTTGGTTTCGGCCTGCTGTGGACCCTCGTCCTCACCTTCCCGCTGATGGCGGCGATCCAGTTGCTGAGCGCGCATATCGGGCGCATTACCGGCAAGGGCCTTGCCGACAACATGGGCAAGGTGCTGCCCACGCCCATCGTGTTGTCGCTCGTCGCCCTGCTCTTTGTCGCCAACACCATCAATATCGGCGCCGATGTCGCGGCGATGGGCGAAGCGGCCAGGCTTGTCACCGGGTTTGACGAACATGTCTTCACGATCCTGTTCGCGATCATTTCCGTAATCCTGCAGATGTTCGTGCCCTATAAGCGATACGCGCGATTTCTCACGGTGCTGACACTCAGCCTGTTCTCCTATGTCGCGCTGGTGTTCATGATCCACCTCGACTGGTCGCAGGTGGGGCTGGGCATGATCGGTGTGCATGCCGATCTCTCGCCCGCCGCGGCAACGACGATCGTCGCGATCTTCGGAACGACGATCAGCCCCTATCTCTTCTTCTGGCAGAGCGCGGGCGAAGTCGAAGAGCTTGAGCATCACAAGGGTGACAAACCTCTCAAGGAGGTGCCCCGCCAGGCCAGGCGCGCTTTCACGCGGATGCGCATCGACACATTGAGCGGCATGGCCGTATCCAATCTCGTCGGCCTCGCGATCATGATCGCGACGGCTGCCACGCTGCACGCAGCCGGCAAAACGAACATCCAGACGGCTGCCGATGCGGCGCGCGCGCTGGAGCCACTGGCGGGAAAATTCGCGTTCCTGCTCTTCAGCGTCGGCATCATCGGCACCGGCCTGCTCGCGATCCCGGTGCTCGCGGGTTCAGCGGCATACGCCATCGGCGAAAGCCGCGGCTGGAAGGTCGGCCTCGACAACAAGCCATGGGAAGCCGTCGGCTTCTATCTCGTCATTGCGATGTCGGTCGCGCTGGGTATCGGCATCGACTATTCCGGGCTCGACCCGATCAAGGCGCTCTATTGGAGCGCCGTGATCAACGGCGTCATCGCGGTGCCGATGATGGCCGCGATGATGATCGTCGCCACCAACAGGAAGCAGATGGGACAGTTTACAGCCGGGCCTGTGCTGCGCACGCTAGGCTGGGCCTCGACCGCCGTGATGGCGGCCGCCACGGCGACGATGATTTTTGTCGCTTTGACCTGATGCTATAGTTCCCGGGATTCGAAACGGAGACGCATATGCCTATGGGGATACTTGCCTGGATCGTTCTTGGCCTCATCGCGGGATGGATCGGCAGCAAGATCGTCAACAAATCCGGCGAAGGCCTGATCATGGACATCGTGCTCGGCATCATCGGCGCGCTGGTCGGCGGCTGGCTGTTCAACGAGGTCGGTCACGCCGGCATCACCGGTTTCAATCTTTACAGCATGTTCGTAGCCGTAATCGGATCGGTGATCGTGCTGCTCCTCTATCACGCCATCGTCAGGCGCGGCTGATCACTTCGTCAGGAAGTCCACGATCAGCGTCGTCGTCGCGCCCGGGTTTTCTTCCATGATCCAGTGGCCGGTGTCGGGCACCACGCCGCCTTTCACGTTCGTGGCGACCTGATCGAGGTCTTTCTTCATCGTCAGCGCGTAGGACTTCTCCGCGCCGAGCGCGTAGACCGGCATGGTCAGCTTGCCCTTGGCGAGCAGTGCGCCGTTGTCGATGCCGTCCTGCGGGAAGGCTTTGAACTGCTCGAACGCGTCGTGCATCGCATGCGGCCTGGCGTAGAGCGCCGCGTAATGCGCGCGCGTCCCCTCATCGATCCGCTCCGGATGAGCGCTCAATTCGTTGTAGAAGCGGTCCAGGAAAATGCGCTCGCGGCCTGCGACCAGACGCTCTTCATCCGGTCCGTAGAAATTGAAGTGCCAGGTCTTCGGGTTGACGAGCTGGTCCTGCCATATCTGTCCGATACCCGGCAGCGGCGCATCGATCGCAACCCATTTGGTGATGCGCGCCGGAAACTGCGCCGCGAGCGCATACCCGACCATGTTGCCGATGTCATGCGTCACCAGATCGGCCTTCTCGACCTTGAGCGCATCCATCACGCCGGCGATGTCGAGCGCCTCGTTCTTCTTGGTGTAACCGGTATCGGGATGCGCCGAGAGCCCCATGCCGCGCAGATCGGGCACGATGACAGTGTGATCCTTCACCAGCTTCGCCGCGACCGGCGCCCACATATCGCCGCTGTCGCCAAAACCGTGCAGGAACACAACCGCAGGCCCGTGCCCGCCGACCTGCGTGTGAATGGTCGTCCCGTTGGTCTTGATGTCCTGCGCGTGAAAGGAAGCAGGAAATGGCGCGACAGCGAGCGCAGGTGTACTCAATATCAACGCAAAAGCTAGAGAAAATCTCAGCACGTTAGCCCCCACGAAAGAATACCAACTATGTAGCACGACTCACATGGCGAGCCTACGAATCGATTATCATATTCTAATGAAAACTTCCCTTTGGGCTTGGGCGGAACAAAGCCCCATCGTGATTGTACCGGTCGCTGGTGCGGCCTTCGGACTCGCTCTCTTGCCTTTCTTAGTGGCTGGGACGGAAAAGGCAGCAGAGTTTTATGGCTCCTTTGCAGCTGCGATAGTGGCTGCAATAGCCGTCATCTTGGGCG
>DATJUS010000034.1:0-77754 GCA_035502175.1 Rhizomicrobium sp. | reverse complement strand
CATTCGGTCGTGGCTGGGATGCGAAGGCCCCGATGATCGTGCATTGCTGGGCGGGCATCAGCCGTTCGACCGCAGCGACATACACGCTGCTCTGCGACCGTGCCGGTTCGGGAAGCGAGATTGAGATTGCGCGATCGCTTCGCGCGCGCGCGCCGCATGCACAGCCCAACAAGCTGCTCGTTCGCTTCGCCGACGAAGCCCTTGGACGCAACGGCGCGATGATCCGCGCCATCGACGGCATCGGCAGCGGCGAGATCGCGACCGAAGGATTTCCCGTCGACATGCCGCTCGGCCCGGAGCGCGCATGAGCAGCGCCGCCGCCCAGCATGTCGTCAGCATCGGCCTGTCGGCGGCGATCGTGTCGATTGCGGATGAGCGGCCGTCGGTGCTGGTCGTGCATCGCACCGGCGACAAGGACGATGCTCTGCCCTTCGGTCCGTTCGATCCACTCCATCACCGCACGCTGGAAAGCGGATTGCGCAGCTGGGTGACGGAGCAGACACGCCTCGATCTCGGTTACGCCGAACAACTTTATACGTTCGGCGATCGCGGCCGGCATCTGGTGAAGACGGGCGAAGGCCCGCGCGTCGTCAGCGTCGGTTATCTGGCGCTCACACGTGCCACCACCGATCTCAAGGCGCCGGACACGCACTGGAGCGACTGGTATCGCTATTTCCCGTGGGAGGACTGGCGCGGCGAAAAGCCCACCGTGATCACCGATACGATCGCGCCCGCACTCAAGCAGTTCGTCAAGGACGCGCCGAATGCGGCACTGGTCGATCAGCGGCGTGAGCGCGTGCGCCTCTGCTTCGGCAGCGACAGCATCGCGTGGGACGAAGAAAAGGTGCTGGAGCGCTACGAGCTTCTGTACGAAGCCGGGCTGGTTCAGGAATCCGTGCGTGACGGGCGCACGGCCAAAAGCGACACCGCCATCGGCGCGGGCATGGTGTTCGACCATCGCCGCATTCTCGCGACCGCCATCGCGCGCCTGCGCGGCAAGATGAAATACCGCCCGGTGGTGTTCGAATTGATGCCGCCGGCGTTCACGCTGCTCGAACTGCAACGGACGGTCGAGGCACTCTCCGGCATCCGCCTGCACAAGCAGAACTTCCGCCGCTTGGTCGAAGGCCAGGGGCTGGTGGAAGGCACGGGCAAGTCGGCCGCACTGGCCCGCGGACGCCCCGCGGAGCTTTTCCGCTTCCGCCGCGAGGTCCTGAGCGAGCGCCCTGCGCCCGGCGTGCGCCTCGGTTCACGCGCGCGTGGTGTCGGATAAATTTATTTTCGCCGCGCTATCGAACACCTGAAACGCAAAAATCCGCGGCTTCCTTGAGAAAATAAATCTCGCGCACCCTCTTGAAGCGCCACGCTCCAATCGCCATTTCTCCCATATCCCGACAGGAGCATCCGAAGCGAACCCGCATCACGCGGCGCGCAAACGCACGCGTGCCCCATTCATTTTCAAAATCGGAAGAGGCATTCACGGCGGAGCCATATCCGCGCGGCGCGAGTCATTCGCATCTTCTGTACAGAAGCGCTGTACAAAGAAAAACGCGCGCCCCTCTTTCGAGGAACGCGCGCTGTTCAATGCGCCAAACCTAATTAGTGGGTCGGCAGGCCGAGGAACGAACCTTCGGCGATGTAGCCCAGCGAACCGCTGCGCTGACGATCGACCAGCGAACCGCCCGTCGGGTTGTTGAAGTAGAACTTCAGGCCGACGTCGAACGTGTTGCCGCTGGAGCCGCCCGAGACTTCCTCGTGCTGCCAGCCGCCGTAGATCGAAAGAGGCATGGAGTTGGAGAACATCCATTCCGCCTGGATGCCTTCCGACGTGTAGTGCGCACCGGAGAACTCGGTGTAATCGACCTGGCCGCTGAGGGCGAGGTTCGGCATCGCGTACCACTTCAGCATGCCGCCGACGTAACCGCCGCTGGCGTTCGAGCCATACGCGCTGATCGTCTGGCCACCGCCCTTGAGGGCGATGGTGAAGTGCGAACCGGCGTACCACTCGCCGCCGACGCCGTAGCTGGTCTGGTTCAGGTCGAGGCCCGACGAGCTGGTGCTGTAGTAGTTGACGGTCGCCGCGAGACGGCCCTGCGTCATCGCCCAGAACGCGCTGCCGCCGACATTCCAGATGTCGAGGTTGCTGCCGCTGCCCGAGATGCTGTGATAGCCGCCGGTCGCCTCGAGGCCCCAGTTGGCGCCCATCATGCCGGTCAGGCTGCCATTGATGTTCCAGAGATCGCCGCTGCTGTTGTCGGTGTCGC
The DNA here is from genome assembly GCA_035502175.1 of Rhizomicrobium sp. Lineage (GTDB taxonomy): Bacteria > Pseudomonadota > Alphaproteobacteria > Micropepsales > Micropepsaceae > Rhizomicrobium. Next base: position 75,490 of record DATJUS010000034.1, on the reverse strand, counting down.
TCGCGTAGCTCGCACCCAGCGTGCCCGAAACGGACGCGTTGGCGGTCGCCGCGAAGGTCAGGCCGAGAGCGAGGACGGCGGAAGAAAGAAGAAGAGACTTTTTCATGGATTCCCCATTGATGCGCCCCTGAATCAGGGCCTTTCGACGGACGATAGGTAGGGGCTGACCGCGAGACCGTCGAGGGAAACTGTCACAAAGTTGAGCAATTTGCCCATAGTGTCTCCGGGAAAGCACGTTCGGGTTGCGCAATGGTCCGGCAATTTGCAACTTTATAACGCAGCGCTTTATGGCTTGACGGACTTATACTCATAGCTAGCATAAGCATTGTTCCCCGGCCTTGAAGGCCGGTCTTTTTGCCCTACCTATATGCTCAAACGGAGCATAATTGCTCTCCGGTGAAAGGACGTCCGAAATGGAAACCTTGAACTACACGCCGCAGGTCGCGGCGGCGACCGCGCCTCTATACGCACGCGTCGCGTCCGTGGTGCCGGAGATCGAATGGCCGACCTTTGCGCCCTATGTCGACGCGATTAACCGGCTGAAGAAACAGCGCGACGCCGTCGTCCTCGCCCACAACTACATGACGCCGGAAATCTTCCACTGCGTCGCCGACTTCGTGGGCGACAGCCTGGCCCTCGCCCGCGAAGCCGCGAAGACCGACGCCAAGGTGATCGTCCAGGCCGGCGTCCACTTCATGGCCGAGACGTCGAAGATTCTGTCGCCCGAGAAGATCGTGCTGATCCCCGACATGCGCGCGGGATGTTCGCTGGCGGCCTCTATCACTGGCGCCGATGTGCGCTTGCTGAAACAGAAATACCCCGGCCTTCCGGTCGTGACCTATGTGAACACGTCAGCAGAGGTGAAAGCCGAGAGCGATGTGTGCTGCACGTCGTCCAATGCGAAAGATGTGGTCGAGGAGATCGCGCGCGAATTCGGCGTCGATACCGTGATCATGATCCCGGACAAATATCTCGCCCGCAACGTCGCCAATCAGACCAACATCAAGGTCATCACCTGGGAAGGCGCCTGCGAAGTGCATGAGCGCTTCACCGCGAACGACATCCGCTCCTATCGCGAAGCCAATCCCGGCGTGATCGTGCTCAGCCACCCGGAATGCCCGCCGGAAGTCGTCGCAGAATCCGATTTCGCGGGTTCGACCGCGGCGATGATCCACTATGTCGGCGACAAGCGGCCGAAGAAGGTCGTGATGGTCACCGAATGCTCGATGAGCGACAACGTTTCGGTCGAGTATCCCGATGTCGAATTCGTGCGGCCCTGCAATCTCTGCCCGCACATGAAGCGCATCACCCTGCCGAAGATCCTGCATTCGCTCGAGACGATGACGACGGAAGTCCTCGTCGATCCGGCCATCGCCGTCCGTGCCCGCGCCGCCGTTGAACGAATGCTCGCCGTCGGCAAGCCTGTGAAGGCCTTCGCGTGAAGCACATCGACAACATCATCGAATGCCAGGGCGCGCTGGTTCTGGGCGCGGGCATCGCGGGCCTGTTTACCGCGCTGAAGCTTGCGCCCTACCCGGCCACCGTGCTCGCAGGAACGCGCCCCGGCACGTCGGGATCGAGCGCGTGGGCGCAAGGCGGTATCGCGGCGTCCGTCGGTGAAGGTGACACATGGCAATCCCACGCCGCCGACACGATGGTTGCCGGCGCTGGCATATGCGACGCCAACATTGTCGACCTCGTCGCGCGTGAAGCGCCGGATCGTATCGAAGATCTCGTGCAGCTTGGCGTGCCGTTCGACCGCAATGCAGACGGCTCACTCGCCGTCGGACGCGAAGCAGCCCACGCCGCGGCGCGCATCGTTCACGTCACCGGCGACCGCGCCGGTGCGGAAATTATGCGCACGCTGGCCGAACGCGCATTGAAGACATCGTCGATCAATATCCTCGAAGGATTCCACGCCGTCGAACTCGCCATCGAAGACGGCCGCGTTACAGGACTGTTCGCTCGTACAGGCGTTGGTTTGGGCGCGCGATTGGTTCTTTTCCGTGCGCACTCTGTAATTTTCGCGACCGGGGGGCTCGGTGCACTCTATGCCGTGACCACCAATCCGCTGGAGTCACGGGGCGAAGGCCTCGGCATGGCGGCGCGCGCAGGTGCCGTGATCGCCGATCCGGAATTCGTCCAGTTCCATCCGACCGCCATCGCCATCGGGCGCGATCCGGCGCCGCTCGCGACCGAAGCGCTGCGCGGCGAAGGCGCGATGCTCGTTGACGAGCGCGGCATGCGTTTCATGCCAGCGGTGCACAAAGATGCAGAACTCGCGCCGCGCGATGTCGTGGCGCGTGCGATCCATCGCGAGATCGCAGGCGGACACAAAGTCTATCTCGATTGCCGCGAGTCCATCGGCGCGGAATTCCCGCATCATTTCCCGACGGTCTATGCCGCGTGCATGAGCGCCGGTATCGATCCGGTGAAGCAGCCAATCCCCGTCGCGCCCGCCGCGCACTACCACATGGGCGGTATCGCCAGCGATGCGCAGGGACGCTCGACGCTCGACGGCCTCTGGGCCGTCGGCGAATGTGCTTCGACGGGGTTGCACGGCGCCAACCGTCTTGCTTCGAACTCGTTGCTTGAAGGTCTCGTGTTCGGTGCCCGCGCCGCAGACGACATCCGTGCCAACATCACACAAGGCATCGCGCGTGGCACGCCGCCCGCGCCGGACCGCTTTGCCGCGCCTGCCCCGCCGCATGTGCTGCGGAAAGCGATGACACAGCTGGTTGGTCTGGAACGCGATGAAGCAGGCCTCATCGATGCGCTCGCCGTTATCGGCCAGGTCGAACGCGCCGGTGGTACCGAACCCGCATTATTGAACATGACGGCCGCAGCGAAGCTGGTAACGGCAGCGGCGCTCACACGTCACGAAAGCCGCGGCGGCCACTACCGCACCGACTATCCGCAGACCGACACCGTCGGCCATCGCACGATGATGACGCTGGACGACGCGAACAACATCGCGGCTTCGGTGCGCGCGAACCCCGCCACGAAGTTCGCGCTTCAACTATGACCGCAGCGCTGCCTTTCACACGACCGCCGCATCGGCTTCTGGTCGAGCCCATCGTGCGCCATGCGCTCGAAGAAGACCTCGGCCGCGCGGGCGATATCACGAGCGAACTGACGGTTCCAAGCGAGCGCCGCCTGCTCGCGTCGCTGGTCGCGCGCAAATCCGGCACCATCGCAGGACTCGTCGCGGCGGAATGCGTCTTCAATCTCGTCGATCCCGCATTGCGCGTGACGATCGAAATCCCGGACGGCTCCCAAGCCGAAGCCGGCGCACGACTGGCCGTAATCGAAGGTTCCGCGCGCAGCATCCTCACGGCAGAGCGTGTATCGCTGAACTTCACCGGGCATCTCTCCGGCGTCGCGACCGCAACGCGCGCGCTGGTCGATGCGGTGGCAGGCACCACGGCGCGCATCGTGGAGACGCGCAAGACGACGCCGGGCCAGCGCCTGCTGGAGAAATATGCCGTGCGCTGCGGCGGTGGGTTCAATCACCGCTTCGGCCTCGACGACGCGGTGCTGATCAAGGACAACCACCTCATCGCCGCCGGCGGCATCGCGCCGGCCATCGAGCGCGTCCGAGCCGGCCTCGGCCACATGGCGAAGATCGAACTGGAAGTGGATTCGCTCGCGCAGCTCGAAGAGGCGCTCGTCCTCGGCGTCGATACCATCCTGCTCGACAACATGAGCACCGACGATCTCAAATGTGCCGTCGCCATGACCAAGGCCCGCGCGGTCCTCGAAGCCTCCGGCAACGTCACCCTCGCCACCGTTCGCGCCATCGCCGAGACCGGCGTGGATTACATATCCTCAGGCGGGATCACCCATTCCGCACCCAATCTGGATCTGGGGCTGGATTTCTAGCCTTCAAATTTCCTGCAGCGCTCGAATGCGCTATTGTTGGGGCATGGGTCGGGGATTTGCTTTACTCGTCACCGCGACGCTGCTGGTGATGATGCTGATAGGCTGCGGAAGTCTGCGTTCAGCACCGCCCTTGTCGGCGTGCACTGCCGCGACAGCGCAACGTGTGTCCGCTCAAAATTTGGCCAGGTACTACACTTTCCATGGCAACAGCTGTGTCCACGTCGAGGGCGTGCTGTGGGAGCGGTACCTTTATGACAGCGTCGAGAGCATTTACCGCGAGCAGGCGGGCAGCAACCCGGACGTCATTGCAGTCTATGGCGGCACGACAGCTATGGACGATGGCTTCACACGCCAGCGCGCACGCATAGATGTTATTGGCTTGGCAACATCCTGCGAACAGATCGATGCCGACGCACTTCGCGATAATCCCGGTCGCGGGGTGATGATTGTCGGTCCCTGTCACACGTTCCTAGGCGCGGCAGTCGTTGTCGCCAGCTACAAGAACCTCGATGTCGAACCGGCACGGCTCACAGGACCATCTGCCCTCGCCGCTTATGGCGATCTGACGCCGGTAGCTGTGCAGGCTGTAGATGCGCAGGCGAAGGTCCCTGCAGAAAACTGGTTCGCTGCTGCGCGAGCACACGACATCGCCAAGATGCGCGATCTGATGGGCTGGACCGCGGCAAGCGACGACCTGCTCGCGCCGCTGGCGATTCCGACGTCTGCAGTAAAGGGGGCCATCGCCTATTTCCACCACCAGTCCCGAAACAGAGAGGACAAAGCGCAATTTGACGTCGCTTGTGTCTGTCGCACCGAGAACTGCGGCGGACGTTGGCCAATCTCGCTCGTAGACACCGCGCCCGGACCCGCGTGGCCGTATGACTGCGCTGAAATCTTGGATAACTCTCACATAGCAGTGCGTTGGTAGCGTGGTATCCAATCTGGACCTCGGCCTCGATTTTTGATGTGATCGCGTCATGGCGGGGGCCATCCGGAGATTTCTGAGCCTCGCGGCAGTGCTTGCACTTGCCGCCTGCTCTTCGACGACACCAACGCCGAACACGGCGCCCGCGCCGCCCAGTCACGATGCCGAGAACGCCGCCTGGATCGCGCGCGATTTCACCTGCACGCACGCCGATGCTAAACAGGTTGCGCTGGACGCCCTGATCGCACACCCGGAGCGCTACGATGAGACCTGCGTCCGTGTGAATGCCTACTTCACCGGGCTCACACTTGTGCACGATGCCAATCACGCGCTCGCGCCGAAGCCGGGCATCGTGTTCGCGGCCTATGCGAGAGACAAAAAGACGGAGGCGCATTATCGCCATGGACCGACCTTCGCGGTCGTGTTCGGCCGCGTGCGTTCCTGCGCGGCGCGCACGGATCGCCAAACTGCCGCTACGACACCGCTCTGCCGCGACAAGGGCTTCGGATTGTTTGTTTCCGATGTGCAGGTCGTACCGACGGCGATGGACTGAAGGCTGAGAGCCGCTAAGCTGCCCGCCGGAAAAATCGGGAGCGAACATGGATCTTCATCTCAAAGGCAAGAATACCGTCGTGCTTGGCGGCACGCGCGGCATCGGGCGCGCAATCGCGGACACGTTCGCGAACGAAGGCGCGAATGTCGCGATCTGCGCGCGCAACGAGGATCAGATCAAGGAAGCGGTCTCCGCGCTTCAGGCCAAAGGCGTGAAGGCAAACGGCGGCTCGGTCGACATCACCGACGGCAACGCATTGAAGGCATGGATCACGAAAGCAGGAGAGGAACTCGGCGGCATCGATGCTCTCGTCTCCAACGCAGGCGCGATGGCACAAGGCCCCGACCCGGCGTCATGGGAGTCAAACTTCAAGCTCGACGTGCTCGGCGCGGTGAACGCGTTCGATGCGGCACGGCCGTTCCTGGAGAAAGCGGCCGACAAGAATGGCGACGCGTCTTTCACGATCATCGCCTCGGTCTCCGCTGCGGAAAGCGACAATGCGAGTTCGTACGGTCCGATCAAGGCCGCGCTGATCCATTACGCGAAAGGTCTCGCGCGGCAGCATGCGAAGCGGAAGATCCGCACCAATGTTGTCTCGCCCGGCATGGTCTATTTCGAGGGTGGCGTGTGGCACATGGTCGAGAAAGGCAATCCGGACTTCTTCAAGCAGGCCGTCGCGCGCAATCCGACCGGACGCTGCGCCACGCCGCAGGAGATCGCGAACGCCACCGTGTTCCTCGCAAGCCCGGCATCGACGTACACGACGGGCGTCAATCTGCTCGTCGACGGCACCATCTCACGCAGGGTGAATTTCTGATGGCCGGCAAGGCGCGGGGACGCAAATCCATTTTCATCACCGGCGCCGCCAGCGGCATCGGCCGCGCGACGGCGGTGTTGTTCGCGGAGAAGGGCTGGTTCATCGGCGCATTCGACGTGAACACCGACGGGCTCGCGACACTGACGCAGGAAATCGGCGGCGACAATTGCATCACCGGAATTCTCGACGTCACGAAGAAGGAGAACTTCAACGACGCCGTCGCAGCGTTCAGCGCCGAGACCGATGGCAAGATGGACGTGCTCTACAACAACGCCGGCATCGGCGAGAGCGGCTTCTTCGAAGACGTTCCGTATGAAGCGGCGCTGCGCGTGGTGCAGGTGAATTTCGTCGGCGTGCTGAACGGCATCTACACCGCGCTGCCGTTGCTCAAGGCAACGAAGAATTCGCTGTGCTTCACGACGTCATCATCGTCTGCGACCTACGGCATGCCGCGGCTTGCCGTGTATGCGGCGACCAAGTTCGCCGTGAAAGGGCTGACGGAGGCGCTGTCGATCGAATTCGCGCGCCATGGCATCCGGGTGGGGGATACCCTGCCCGGCCTGATCGACACCGCGATCCTGCGCAACACGCCGAACCGGACGGACGCCCGAAAACCTGACGATACGGAAAGTATGCTGGCCAACGCCCCCAAGAAGGGGCCCTTCCGCCTGATGCCGCCCAGCGCCGTGGCGGAGGCCGTCTGGGCCGCCTATGGCAGCGACAAGCTCCATTGGTACGTCCCGCCGGAGATCGCCTGGATCGACCGCATAAAAGGCGTCGCGCCGGAGTACATGCGCAAGCGGATCAAGGCTCTGACGGGCGGGATCATTCGCGATCCCTAACCCCTATCAAAGGGCGTGCGACCGGGCCGGCTTGTAAAACACGTGGTTCCCGATCTGGACCGTACGCTCCATGTTGTCGGCCCAGTCGGGGGTGACGGAAACAGCATGGAAATGAGTCGCGTCACCCGTGGTGTCGCGCAGGGCAATCTGCCCCGCCAGAATACGGGCGGCAAGGATTTCGGTGTTGTGCCACGCGACCGGGGATTTCCGCTCGGCCATGGCGCCGTGGCAGGCGAAGGAGAACTGGCAGGAGGACGTATCCGCGCCCTCATAGACCACCCCGCAGATCGAATGGCCGTAATGGCCGTGGCGCAGCCGGTGGAAGACCACCTCGGCAACGGCCATCTGACCTTCCGTGCCCTCGCCCCGGGCCTCGTAATACATGACCTCGGACAGGCAGCGGTGTTCTTCCAGAAGCTGGGCCATCGCCATGTCGGCGGAGTTGGCGGGCTTCGACGTCACCGACACGATCGCCTGTGCGGCGGCCGTATCGACGACGGTGCCCCGAAGGGCCGGCGTCTTCGCCGGCGCGACCGTCTTCACGACGGCGGCCACGGAGGCGGGCGCGACGGAAGCAGCCGCGATTTGCTCCGTAGACGGATGATTGTTCGCGGCGGCGCCGACGGCAGCACTCGCGGCCGCGAGAATGACGGCAAGCGCGACGACAAGCACGCGATCGGATCGCTGAATTACGTCAGTGGTTTTCTTGGTCATTGGCAATCGACTCGTTTCGGATTCAGTTTGGCGTTTGAGATACGTCGTAATTCCGAATAGTCCCGCCCCTTCGTTGAAAGTGGCGTGCGTTCTGCCAGCGAATTCTAGAATCGTCAAATAAAAATCACATTAAGCGTGACACAGCGTCATTTAACACCGAAAAATCCAGTGTTTCCCTGTATCGTCCGTACACGTATCAAATGATGTTAGGTTTTTTGGCCTACATTTCTTAACGCTGCTTGTGCGGCAGCGAGTCGCGCAATTGGCACGCGGAAGGGCGAACACGACACATAATCGAGTCCCGTTTCGTGACAGAAGCGAATGGAATCCGGATCGCCGCCGTGCTCGCCACAAATGCCGAGCTTGATGCTTTTGCGCGATGCACGTCCACGTTCCGCAGCGATGCGCACGAGTTCGCCAACACCATCGACATCGATCGACACAAATGGATCGCGCGCGATCAAACCTTTCGTCATGTACTCGCTGAGGAACGTGCCGGCATCGTCGCGGCTCACACCGAGTGTTGTTTGTGTGAGGTCGTTTGTGCCGAAAGAGAAGAACTCCGCCGACTGCGCAATCTCGCCGGCGCGCAACGCTGCGCGCGGCAATTCGATCATCGTTCCGATGAGGTATTTCGGGGCTTTCCCGCGTTCGGCTTCCAGCGCCTTCGCAACACCCGCGATACGGTCGCGCAGCATGTCGAACTCGGCCTTGAAGCCGACCAGCGGGATCATGATCTCGAGCGCAACGGGTTTGCCGCCAGACTCTTCGGCATTCAGCGCCGCTTCCATGATGGCGCGCGCCTGCATCTCGTAGATCTCGGGATAGGTGATGCCGAGTCGGCAGCCGCGATGACCGAGCATCGGGTTCGACTCATGCAGCGCGATGAGTCGCGCGCGCAGTTTTCCGGGAGTCGATCCTGCGGCGCGCGCGACTTCGGCGATCTCTTCATCCTTCTGCGGGAGAAATTCGTGCAGCGGCGGATCAAGCAACCGGATCGTGACCGGCAAACCCTCCATCGCGGCGAAAATCTTTTCGAAATCGCTGCGCTGCATCGGAAGAAGTTTCGCGAGCGCCGCATCGCGTTCCGCTTTTGCATCCGCAAGGATCATCTGGCGCACGGCAAGAATGCGATCGGGTTCGAAGAACATGTGCTCGGTGCGGCACAGACCGATACCTTCCGCGCCGAACTTCCGTGCCGCCGCCGCGTCGTTCGGCGTGTCGGCGTTGGTGCGAACCTTCAGTGTACGGATCGTATCCGCCCAGCCCATGAGTGTCGCGAAATCACCGGTCATCTCCGGTTGGCGCATCGCGACCTTACCCTTGAAGACCTGACCGCTGGTGCCGTCGATGGTGATGATGTCGCCGCGCGTGATGGCGTTCTGACCCACGGTCATCACGCCCTTCTGGGCATCGATCTTGATCATGCCTGCGCCCGACACGCAGGGCCGCCCCATGCCGCGGGCCACGACCGCCGCGTGGCTGGTCATCCCGCCGCGGGCGGTCAGGATACCCCGGGCGGCGTGCATTCCGTGGATGTCCTCCGGGCTGGTCTCGGTGCGGACCAGGATGACGTCGTGGCCATCCCCGGCCAGCTTCTCGGCCTCCTCCGCCGTGAAGGCGACCTCGCCTGTGGCCGCGCCCGGCGAAGCACCAAGGCCGGCCGCGATCTGCTCTTTGGGCGCGTTAGGGTCGAGGGTCGGGTGCAGAAGCTGGTCCAGCGCCATGGGATCGACCCGGCCAACCGCTTCCTTCTTGTCGATCAGCCCCTCGCCGACCATGTCGACGGCGGCCTTGAGCGCCGCCTCGGCCGTGCGCTTGCCGGAGCGGGTCTGGAGCATGAAGAGCTTGCCCTCCTGCACCGTGAACTCGACGTCCTGCATGTCGCGGTAGTGGGCCTCGAGCTTGGCGCCGATGGCCTTGAGCTCGGCGTAGGTCTCCGGCATCGCCTCTTCCATGGACGGCTTCTTGCCACCCTGGCGCTCGCGGACGATTTTGGAGATCGGCTGCGGGGTACGGATGCCGGCGACGACGTCCTCGCCCTGCGCGTTGATCAGGAACTCGCCATAGAGCAGGTGCTCGCCAGTCGCGGGATCGCGGGTAAAGGCCACGCCGGTCGCCGAGGTCGCGCCGCGATTGCCGAACACCATCGCCTGGATATTCACCGCCGTGCCCCATTCCTCCGGGATGTCGTGGAGGCGGCGATAGGTCTTCGCCCGCGCCGATTGCCACGAGCCGAACACGGCACCGATCGCGCCCCAGAGCTGTTCCTGCACATCCTCGGGAAATGGCTTGCCGAGTTCTTTCTGCACTGCCGCCTGATAGAGCCCGGCGATGCGCTTCCAGTCATCGGCATCGAGATCGGTGTCGAGATCGACGCCCTTGTCTTCCTTTTGCGTGTCGAGGATTTCTTCGAACAGCGCATGCTCCACGCCGAGCACGACGTTGGAATACATCTGGATGAAGCGGCGATAGCTATCATAAGCAAACCGCGCATCGCCGGTGAGCTTCGCGAGCCCTTCGGTCGTCGCGGCGTTGAGGCCGAGGTTCAACACCGTGTCCATCATGCCTGGCATGGACGCGCGCGCGCCGGAGCGCACGGACACGAGCAATGGTTTCGCCGGATCGCCGAACGTGCCACCGGCGAGTTTGCCGACATCCGCCATCGCGGTCGCGACGGCTTTCTTCAGATCGTCGGGATAGGCGCCGTCATGCGCGTTCACATAGGTGCAGACTTCGGTCGTGATCGTGAAGCCCGGCGGCACCGGAAGACCCAGATTGCTCATCTCGGCAAGGTTTGCGCCCTTGCCACCGAGCAGGTTCTTCATGGAGGCCTCGCCCTCCGCCTTGCCGTTGCCGAAACTGTAAACCCATTGCGTCATGTCGAATTCCAATAGCTATGCCGCCAATGTGTCATGCTGCGGCGCGCACGGCAAAACGAATCCGGCTAGGATTTGGATGCGTGCACAAGGGGAACGAAGATGCCGCAGGATCAGATTTTCTATCCCATGGGCGCTTTGGCGCTGCTGACCTTCCTCGTGCTGGCTCTGATCCCCATCCGCCGCTTCCGCGCGGGCTTTGCGGGACGGATCGTGCCGGACGATTTCAAGTTCGGAGAATCCCAGAACGTGCCGAGCGACGTTTCGATCCCGAACCGCGCCTACATGAACCTGCTCGAACTGCCGATGCTGTTCTATGTGCTGTGCCTGATGCTGTTCGTGTCGGGCCGCGTCGATGCGATGTTCTTGAATCTCGCCTGGAGCTATGTGGCGCTGCGCGCGATCCACAGCCTGATCCATGTGACCTACAACAATGTCTATCACCGGCTCATCATATTCAGTCTCAGCAATGTCGTGCTGATCGTGACCTGGGGCCTGTTCTTCTGGCCATTGGTTGCACATTGACGCTGTAAACCGCATCGCAGCCATGCATAATGTTACGGAAGGTTGTGGCTGCAGGCTCGCGTACCTACTTTCGCTTTATCAAAAAGATGGAGAGACACATGGCACTGCGCAAATTCATCATTGAACGCGATATTCCCGCCGTCGGCTCGTTCGAGCGCGAACAGTTGAAGGGCGCCGCCGCCCAGTCGAACAAGGTGCTCGCCCAGCTCGGCGCCGACATCCAGTGGCAGGAAAGCTATGTCGCCGCCGACAAGACGTTCTGCGTCTATCTGGCGAAGGACGAGGACACGATCAAGAAGCACGCCGAACTCAGCGGCTTCCCCGCCACCAAGATCACCGAAATCCGCAAAATGATCGACCCGACCACGGAGAAGGAAGGGGCGTAACCTTCTTAACCTCCCCCTTGTGGGGAGGTCGAAAAATACGAAGCCTAGCGAAGGATTTTTCGGGTGGGGGCGGATGCTGCCGATGGAGCGGTCCCCCACCCGAAGCGCTTCACGCTTCGACCTCCCCACAAAAGGGGAGGTTAGTCGATGGCGTAATACGCGCCCTTGTCCTTCGTATGGATGTTCTTGATCTTCGCGGGCTTCGCGTCGCCGTCGATTAATCCAAAGCACACATAGATATTCTCATAGCCTTTGCGGTCCCACGAGATCGGCGACCCGCACCGCCCGCAGAACTGCCTGACCGTGCTGCGAGATGACTTGTAAGACGTCAGAACCTTCTTCGGATCGCTGATCGCGAGCGCATCTCGCGCCACGCCGACGAAGGCGCCATGCATGCCATAGTTCTTCCGGCACTGCGTGCAATGACAGAAATAGGCATCATCGAGATCGCCGGAAAACGAAAACTTGACTGCGCCACAAAGACACGAGCCGCGATGCTTTTTCGCCCGCGCCAAGGACGCTAGCCCTCGATCTTCGAGAAATCGGCAACCTGATGCAGCGTCGCGCGCAGGCGGGCGAGCAGCTTCAGCCGGTTCTCGCGCAGCTTCGCATCCTTGTCGTTGACCGTGACCTTGTCGAAGAACGCATCGACGGGCGCGCGCAGCTTCGCCATCACGCCCATCGCCTCCACGAACTTTTCGGCAGCGACATCATCGGCAATGGATTTCGAGGCTGACGCAAGCGCTTCGCCCAACGCTTTTTCTTCCGGCAGCACGAACAGGCCCGCATCCGGCTCGCCATCGAACGTCATCTTATCCTTCTTCTCCTCAGCTTTGAGGATATTCGCCGCACGCTTGTAACCCGCGAGCAGGTTCGCGCCCTCGTCCGTCTTCAGAAACGACTGCAACGCCTCAACCCGCGCAACCAAGCGCACGAGATCATCTTCATTGCCGAGCGAGAACACCGCATCGATCAGATCGTGCCATGTGCCTTTTGTACGCAGCACGACCTTCATACGGTCGTTCAAAAACTCCGCGACACCTTCTTCCCTGAAGAAGTTCCAATTTTCACGAGTACCTTTATCGATGCTGCGTTGAGCGGCAACATTGAAAGCATCGCGAACCAGATGGCTAGCTCCAAGGCGGCTCGCCTGCACCAAATACTGGTCTAACCCGAAGCCAAACAATCGCGTTAGAGGGAAACGGATGTCTTCCGTCAAGATCGTTCTTGTGGAGCCCAGCGCTGCTCGTCTTAGCGCGTAAGGATCACCAGAACCGGTAGGGCGTTCGTCAATAGCAAAGAACCCGACTATTTGATCGACCTTGTCCGCCAGAGAGACCGCTATTGAGACTTTGTTTGCCGGAACTGCATCGCTTGGACCGACGGGCTTATAATGCTCTCGGACCGCGTCCGCGACTTCGGCATCATCGCCGTCGTGGAGCGCATAGTAGCGGCCCATGACACCTTGCAGTTCGGGAAATTCTCCGACGACACCTGTGGTGAGGTCAGCTTTGCACAGCAATGCGGCGCGCTTGGCCTTTTCGACATCGGCGCCAATCCTCGCAGCGATCTCTCCGGCTAGCGCAACAATGCGTTCGACGCGTTCGAACTGCGTGCCAAGTTTGGCATGAAAGACGATGTTTTTGAGATCGTCGACGCGACTTTCGAGCGAACGCTTGCGGTCCTGGTCCCAGAAGAACTTGGCGTCGCTCAGGCGCGCGCGCAGGACGCGTTCGTTGCCGGCGACGATCTCGCGACCAGCGTCGTCGGCGATCATGTTGGCGACGAGCGCGAAGCGGTTCGCCATCTTTCCCGTCTTGGGATCGCGCAGGGAGAAATATTTCTGGTGTGTGCGCATGGAGGTCTGGAGGATCTCCGGCGGCACATCCATGAACTCGTCCTGGATCGCGCCGATCAGCACCACCGGCCATTCGGCGAGACCCGCGACCTCGTCCAGAAGCCCCTCGTCCGGGATCATTTCGAGCCCATGCACGAACGCGGCGGATTTCACCGCCTCGAAAATGATCGCCTTGCGCTCTTCGGCGTCGAGGATGACATGCGCCTTGTGCAGCTTCTCGACATAATCGTCGTAGCGGCGGACTTCGATCGCGCCGCTCGACAGGAAGCGATGGCCCCTGGTCGTGTCGCCGCTTGTTACACCCGCGAATTCGAACGGCACGACCTCGCCATCGAACGTGCAAACAATGCCATGCAGCGGCCGCACCCAGCGGACAGATGGACCTTTAATTCTTGATCCATCGCTAAACACAGAGCCATCACTGAAGCTGACTGTATGCTCGCCACCCTGCGGCCAGCGCATCGATTTCGGCCACGGCAGTTTGGCAAAACACTCCGGGAGAATTTCCGCCAGCACCTCCGCCGTCGCGCGGCCGGCGCGTTCGATCACCGCGAGATAGACATCGCCCTTCGGAGTCTTCTCGACCTTGAGCTGGTCTTTGGTCAGACCCGTCTTGCGCAGGAAGCCGTCGAGTGCGGCCTGCGGTGCATCGACCTTCGGGCCTTTGAGTTCTTCGCTGACGTCCGGCTGTTTCGCGGGCAGTCCTGCAATCGCGAGCGTCAGGCGCCGCGGCCCTGCAAACGCTTTCGCGCCTTCGAACAGAAGCCCGCGGTCGCTGAGCGCGCCGACGACGAGACGTTCAAGATCCTTCGCCGCCTGCGCCTGCATGCGCGCGGGGATTTCTTCGCTAAATAACTCAAGGAGGAGATCAGCCATTGCTGGCACCAAATCCATAAACAACTCCCTCTCCCCCTCTGGGGGAGAGGGTTGGGGTGAGGGGGAGACGCAGAGCGTGATGGTTCAGAGTCGGCGAGGTGAACTGCATCGATGGCGTGACAGGGAATGTTGAGGTTCGTGCGCTGCACGCCCCCTCACCCTGCCCTCTCCCCCGGAGGAGGAGAGGGAAAGTGGATTGAGTCACCATCACCCGAACCTCGGCGTATAAGCGCCCATCGGCGTTTCAAGCCACGCCTCGCAGCACGCTTTCGCCAGCGCGCGCACGCGGCCGATATAGGCGGCTCGTTCCGTCACGCTGATCACGCCGCGCGCATCGAGCAGGTTGAAGCAATGGCTCGCCTTGATGCACTGGTCATAGGCAGGCAGCGCGAGCTTTTTATTGCCGTCGATCAGTTCGCGGCATTGCTTCTCCGCGTCCTTGAAATGCTGGAACAGGATTTCCGTATCGGCCATCTCGAAATTGAACGCGGACTGTTCGATCTCGTTCTGATGAAACACTTCGCCGTAGCGGAAGCTCTCGTTGTAGGCGAGGTCGTACACGAACTCGACGTTCTGCACATACATCGCGAGACGTTCGAGACCATAGGTGATCTCGCCCGACACCGGATCGCAATCGATGCCGCCGACCTGCTGAAAGTAAGTGAACTGCGAGACTTCCATGCCGTCGCACCACACTTCCCAGCCGAGGCCCCACGCGCCGAGCGTCGGGCTCTCCCAATCGTCCTCGACGAAGCGGATGTCGTGCAGTGCCGGATCGAGACCGATCTCGCGCAACGAGCCGAGATAGAGATCCTGAATGTCCGACGGCGCCGGCTTCATGATCACCTGGAACTGATAGTAGTGCTGAAGCCGGTTCGGGTTCTCGCCATAGCGGCCGTCCTTCGGGCGGCGCGATGGCTGCACATAGGCGGCGCGCCACGGCCGGGGACCGAGCGCACGCAACGTCGTCGCCGGGTGGAAGGTGCCCGCGCCCATCTCCACGTCATAGGGCTGGAGGATGAGGCAACCCTGCCGCGCCCAGTAGTTCTGGAGCGTCAGAATAAGGTCCTGAAATGTCTTCGCCTTGGCCACGATTCGTCCGGTTTTCGGTGTGGCCGGAACCTATAGGCCGCGGGAATCGAGAGCAAGCGAAGCACCGTCGCGCAGGATCGCGTCGGCTTCGGCGGTGTAGGTGCCGTCCGCGTTGTGCAGAACATGGCCCGGCGAAAGGGTCGAAGCCGCGCGGCTTCCCTTCCGCGCCTGAAGGATCACACGCTTCGCCGGTTCCCCGGCGCGGGGCCAGAGCGGGAAGATCGTTACGCCGCGTTCGGGCATCTGCGCCAGCGCCTCGCCGAGACGATCAGCGCGAAGGATGACGGTGAATGTTCCACCGCTGATCGTGCGCTTGAGACCCGTTGCGATCCAATCTGTGAACTGCCCCACATCGCGCAGCGCACGATCGCGCGACGGCTCAGGAGAGACTTCACCCTGTTCGTCGTGAAATGGCGGATTGCAGAACACATGTGCGAAGTCGCGCTTCAGCTCAGTTGGCAAAGCAAAGATGTCGGCTTCAACGAACTTCACACGATCACCGCGCTCGTTCGCAGCGGCGTTTTCATTCGCCAGTGATGCCAGTACAGGATCGACCTCGACACCAATCCCAGATACATCGCGGACGCGCTCTGCGAGACAAAGACTTGCGGTGCCCGCGCCCGATCCGAGTTCAAAAGTCTCATCTCGCGATTGCGCCGGAACGGCCGCTGCCAGCATCACCGCATCCAGACCTGCACGGAATCCGTGATTGAATTGACGAACGAAGACCCGCCCGCCGAGAAATCTGTCGTCGGTCGTTTCGGTCACGGCTCGACAGCGGCGTCGGGCACGCCTTCGCGCAGCAGACGCTGCGCCTGCGCGAAATCCTCGTCGGAGACCATCAGGCGGCGCGGCAAAATGCCCACGCTTCCGTCGGTCGAACTCATCTGGGAATCGAAGGTCACGGTTGCGATTCCCGCATCCTTCAGAACGGCCTCGGCAAAATTGAGCTGAACCAGATTGTTCGTTTTCAACACAGCGCGCATATATGTTCCCGGGACGTTTCGTCGGCTTGACCGCACGGGGCGGACGCCTAATCTCGCAGCGCCGGACGAAACCGGCAAGGAATTCAACGTGGCCGCGACCGATACCGCCAAAATTGCCGATGTCTCGCCGGTCGAGAGGCTGCACGCCCTCGTCGCCGCCGACATGGTCGCGACCGACAAGCTGATCCATGAGCGCATGGGCAGCACGGTCCTGCTGATCCCCGATCTTTCGCGCCACCTGATCGATTCCGGCGGCAAGCGGCTGCGCCCCCTGCTCACCCTCGCCGCCGCGCATATGGGCGGCTATCGCGGGCTGGGCCATGTGAGATTGGCGGCTGCGGTCGAGTTCATCCACACCGCGACCCTGCTTCATGACGATGTCGTCGATGAGAGTTCGCTCCGCCGCGGCAAGGTCTCCGCCAATATCGTGTGGGGCAACAAGCCGAGCGTGCTCGTTGGCGACTTCCTGTTCAGCCGAGCCTTCCAGCTCATGGTGGAAACCGGAAGCCTGACCGTGCTCGACATCCTCGCCGGCGCCTCCGCGATCATCGCCGAAGGCGAAGTGATGCAGCTCAAATCGGCGAACAATCTCGGTGTGACCGAAGAAGATTATCTGCGCGTGGTGAGCGCGAAGACCGCAGCCCTCTTCGCCGCTGCCGCCGAATCCGGTGCTGTGATCTCCGAACAGAGCGAGGAGCGCATCGCCGCGATGCGCGACTATGGCCAGAACCTCGGCATCGCGTTCCAGCTCGTCGATGACGCGCTCGATTATTCCGGACGCCAGGCACTGATGGGCAAATCGGTCGGCGACGATTTCCGCGAGGCGAAGGTCACGCTACCTATCATCCTCGCCTACGCGCGCGCCAACGACGCCGCACGCAAATTCTGGACCCGCGCCATCGAAACCGGTCCCCAAGGCGAAGCCGATCTCGACCGCGCGATCACCTTGGTCGAAGAAACCGGCGCGATCAGCGAAACCATGGCTCGTGCGCGCCGCTATGCAGCCGACGCGAAGCGCGCGCTCGATGTTCTTCCCGCCGGGGAGATCCGCGCGGTGCTCTGCGACATCGCAGATTTCTGCGTCGAACGCGCTTACTGAAGAACGTTCGCTGCCCTCACCCACCATGTGGGATGTGCGCCAGACAAATATCTCGCAGCGCGCCCTGCGGAAGCTTCGTCACTGAAGACACCGAAGCACGTCGCGCCACTACCGGACATCCGCGCCAGTTGTGCGTTTGGTGCGGCGCCAAGTGCGTCCAACACATTGCCGATGACGGGCTGAATAGCGCGCGCTGGCGCTTCGAGATCGTTTGTCGTGCTCTTGAGCAACGGCAGCAGATCGCCTTTGAGCGTTAGATCCCTTCCAATTCCGGACCGGCTCTTAAGCGTCCGGAAGACTTCTGCAGTCGAAACGCCGACACGCGGGTTAACGAGAACCATCGCCAGCGGTGGCACCGCGGCAGGGGTAAGTATTTCGCCTCGCCCCTGCATCCAGGCTGACTGGCTGCCAACGCACACCGGAACATCGGAGCCCAGCGTTGCTGCAACAGTTTCGAGATCGGTCCGGTTCAAACCGTAAAGCTGATTGAGCCCACGCAGCGCCGCCGCGGCATCCGCCGATCCACCACCAATCCCGGATGCAACAGGAAGGTTCTTCGTCAGCGCGATGCAGCCGGTCGCATTCAACGCGCGGGCAGCTCTCAAGACCAGATTATCGCTTTCGGCCTGCAAGCCTTCGGCAAACGGGCCGTCGAGCGACAATGACAGCTCACTCGATCGCTCGATAGTCAGTTCGTCGCCGACATCGACAAAGACCGCGAGGCTTTCCAAAGGATGAAATCCATCAGCGCGCTTGTCGCCGACGTGCAGGAACAGATTGATCTTCGCCGGCGCGAAGACGTGAACGCTATTGGTCACCGCCGGCCGTCTGAAGTTTTTGTTCGATCTTCGACTTCTCGTCGGCTTCGGGACCGAAGGTCAGCGCATGATCCCACTGGAATTTGGCATCGAGATTGCGGCCGACTTTGGCCAGTGCGTCGCCGTAGTGGTCGTTGATCGTCGGATCGCCCGGCACCAGCAACACCGCATCTTCGAGGGTCTTTGCGGCATCCGCAAAACGTCCGAGCTTGAAATAAGCCCAGCCGACGCTATCGACGATGTAGCCGTCATACGGCTTCAGAGACCGCGCCTTCTCGAGCATCTTCAGGGCTTCGGGAATATTGCGGCCCTGGTCGACCCAGCTGTAGCCGAGATAGTTCAACGTCTGCGGCTCGTCCGGGCTGAGCTTGAGCGCGGTCTGCAGATCCGCTTCGGCCGACGCCCAATCATGCGAGCGATCTTTGGAAAGGGCGCGCGCGAAGAGCAGCGGCCAGTCCTTCTTTTGTGGAGAACCAAGAAGTGCCACCGCCTTGTCATAGGCGGACGCGGCTTCCGGGAATTTGTTGGCGGAGCGATAGGCATCACCGAGTGCCGTCCACGCCTCGATATCGTTCGGCGCGGCCTCGGCCAGGGATTTCAGATCGCGTATGGCCTCGTCCGCCTTGTCGAGGCGCGCCTCGTCGGTTGCGATCTGGATTGCGGCCATCCGGTAGTACGGTGAATCCTTGTCGATCTTGCGATAGGCCTCGATCGCGTCATCGTATTTCTGCAGCTGCTCCATCCGGTCGCCCAGCAGGATGTTGCCGAGGTCAAGCTGCGGCCGCAAATAAAGCGCGAGGCGGAGATAAAGCACGGAAACGTCCGTGCTCTGCTCTTCCGTCAACGAAGCGGCAATTCCGAAAAGCGCTTCCGCGGCACCGTCCTGTGCGTGCTTGATGAAGGGGTCAGGCTTGTCGCCTTTCGCGATGCGCGCGAGGCCGTCTTTCAGGACGGGCGACAAAGCCGCATTCGGCGCGGTGTTGGAATAGAGCGCACTTGCATCCGCCACGCGGCCATTGCGCTCCAGGAACCTGCCATAGGCGTCGACAAGACGCGGCGATGGACCATCTGTCTTCAGCGCCTCGCTATAGGCCGCATCCGCGGCAGCGGCCTGACCCAGAAAATCCAGGATGAGTGCCTGATGGAATGCGGCCATCGTGTCCATGCCGGACTGGCCGCGCAGAGCTTTCAGGTCGGCGGCGGCTGTTGCCGCGTCGCCGGCTCCTGCCGCGGCCCATGCGTCGATGAGGCCGACGGTCAGGGAGGTGAAGCTGCCCTTGGCCGATTTGCCAATCTCGTCCTGCGCGGCCCTGTAATCGCCGCGCTTCAGCGCCGTGATCGCGAGCACGAGACGCGATGGCCGGTCGTCCGCCGTTGTCGCGACCAGCTTCTTCGCCAGCTTCGCGGCGCCGTCGATATCACCGGACGACGTGGAATAGAAGAACGCGAGCGCCTGAAGCGTCGCGTCGTCCGGCTCATGATCGAGGCTGAGCGTGTAGAATTTCGCCGCGTCGGACATGTCATGCTCGTCCGCCGCAAACCGGCCGGCGAGATAGGCACTATAGCTCGCGGCATCATCGCTTGTGCGCGCCGGTGCGGGGCCCACGACGAATGCCCCCGTCGACAGCAGGACGGCGAGGAAAAGCGGACGATTGCGCAATGATGTCTCCTACATATTCGAGTAGTTGGGCCCGCCCCCGCCCTCCGGCGTGACCCAGGTGATGTTCTGTGCCGGGTCCTTTATATCGCATGTCTTGCAGTGCACACAGTTCTGCGCGTTGATCTGAAACCGCGGACCTGACGCTTCCGTAACAACCTCGTAAACGCCCGCCGGACAGTAACGCTGCGCCGGCTCAGCATATTCGGGCAAATTTACCCGGATGGGGATGGACGGATCCTTAAGGACCAGATGCACCGGCTGGTCCTCTTCGTGGTTGGTGCTCGACAAAAACACCGAGGACAGCTTGTCGAAGCTGAGAACGCCATCGGGCTTTGGATAGGCGATCGGCTTGCACTGATCGGCGTGCTTCAGCGTCGCGTAGTCCGGCTTGCCGTGCTTCAGTGTCCCGAGGAACGAGAAGCCGAACAGTTGGTTGGTCCACATATCGATCGCCGCGAGCGGCACGCCGAGGATCGTGCCAAGCTTCGACCATAGCGGCTTCACATTGCGGACGCGTTTCAGGTCCTTGTAGACGTGGCTCTCGCGGTAAGCCTCTTCGTAGCTGTCGAGCGTATCGTTCGCGCGACCTTCGCCAAGTGCTGCAAACGCCGCTTCGGCGGCGAGCATGCCGGTCTTCATCGCGTTGTGGCTGCCCTTGATGCGCGGCACGTTCACGAAGCCCGCCGAGCAGCCGATGAGCGCGCCACCGGGAAACGCGAGCTTCGGCACGGACTGGAAACCGCCTTCGGTAATCGCACGCGCGCCATAACCGATGCGCTTGCCGCCTTTGAGCATTTCCGCGATGCGCGGGTGATGCTTCACGCGCTGGAATTCGTCGAACGGCGATGTGTAGGGATTCCAGTAATTCAGATGAACCACGAACCCGATGGAGCAGAAATTGTCGCCCCAGTGATACATGAACAAACCGCCGCCGGTCTTGTCGTCGAGCGGCCAGCCGAAGGAGTGCATCACCAGACCGCGCTTGTGGTTCTCCGGCTTCAACTCCCAGAGTTCTTTCAGACCGATGCCGAACTTCTGCGGATCGCGTCCTTCGTGCAAACCAAACTTGGCACCGAGCTGCTTCGAGAGCGAACCTCGCGCGCCTTCCGCAAACAGCGTGTACTTGCCGAGGATGTTCATGCCCGGCGTGAAAGAGTCCTTGTGATGACCGTCGCGCGCGACGCCGAGATCGCCGGTGACGATGCCGCGCACTTCACCCTTCTCGCCGTAGACGATGTCGTGAGCCGGAAAGCCCGGATAGATCTCCACGCCGAGCGCTTCGGCCTGCGTCGCCAGCCAGCGGCAGACGTTCTCAAGGCTGACGATGTAGTTGCCGTGATTGTGCATCAGCGGCGGCATTGCGAAATTCGGCAGACGAATGCTTCCCGCAGGCCCGAGGAAATAGAAACGATCATCCGTCACAGGCGTGTCGAGCGGCGCGCCCTTCGCTTTCCAATCGGGAATGAGTTCGTTGAGCGCGATCGGGTCCATCACCGCGCCGGAGAGGATGTGCGCGCCGATCTCGGAACCTTTTTCGAGCACGCAGACGCTGACTTCGCGCCCGGATTCCGCCGCGAGCTGTTTCAGACGGATCGCCGCGGACAAGCCTGCAGGGCCTCCGCCGACCACCACGACGTCATATTCCATGCTTTCGCGTTCGACGGCCTCGGCCATGGGCAAATTCCTGCGGATTCCTCTCCGGGACGGTTATGGGACGGGCGATTTGCGGGATGCAATCCCCCCAAAGGCCCTTTAGGGTTGGCGGCTTCCACTTCCCCTAGGGAAAAGGACGTGATGGTTCCCTCGCAGGACTCCCTTTCGGCCCTCGCCTGGCTTGTCGAAGCCGGCGCCGATGAGGCCATGGGCGATGCGCCAGCGGACCGCTTCGCGGCACGCCTCCAGGCCCCAACAGCCAAGCCAGCAGCGCCAGCCGTTGCGAAAGCGCCGGCATCTCCAAAGGCTGCACCGCCGATTGAGTCAGATTCCATCGGAACGACCATAGAGCTGGCGCGCCGTGCAAATTCTCTCGTGGAATTGAAGGCAGCATTAGAGGGCTTCGATGGTTGCGCGCTCAAGCGAACCGCGACCAACACCGTCTTCGCCGACGGCAATCCGGCGAACCGTATTCTTTTCATCGGCGAGGCACCCGGCCGTGATGAAGACAAGCAGGGCCTGCCGTTCGTCGGGCGCGCAGGAAAACTGCTCGACAAGATGATGGCTGCCATCGGCCTGGATCGCACCCGAGCCTATATTACGAATGTCATCAATTGGCGGCCGCCGGACAATCGCGATCCCTCGCCCGAGGAAGCGGCAATGTGCTTGCCCTTCTTGCGGCGCCACATCGAATTGGTCGATCCCGGTGTCATAATCCTTCTAGGTGCCGTCGCGGTGCGTCACGTCATGGGACGCAGCGACGGAATCATGAAGACGCGCGGGCGCTGGCTCGAGTATCAGGTGAACGGGCGCATGGTTCCGGTCATGCCAACATTACATCCTGCTTACCTTTTGCGTCAGCCCGCGCACAAAAAGCTGGCCTGGCGCGATCTTCAGGCGATTGAAGAGAAGATCATCGCTTTGGGTCTTGTTGAGCAAGCGTCCGCCAACGGCTAGGACTAAGCGTAAACACAGGGATCGCAATATGGCGTTGAACCGCATTGCCACGGCACTATTGATCGGTGCGGCGTTCTGCACCCAGGCACGCGCGCAAGATGCCGTTCCTGAACCCACCAACAATGTGCAGTCGATGCAAGTGCTCTCAAGCGCCGATGCAGAACGCTATCGCCAGATCTTCATCGCCGAGCGTGAAGGCCATTTCGACAGGGCCGAAGCGCTCATGGCGCAAGTGTCGGACACGTCGCTGAAGGGCTATGTGCTTGCAGAACACTATCTGTCGCCGCACAGCAAGCGCACGCCGGTTGCGACACTGATCGACTGGCTGAATGACTACCGCGACCTTTCGATTGCGGATCGCATCTATCGTCTCGCGGTCAAGCGCTCGACCAAGAAGGTGCGCAAACACCATCGTACAATCCTTGTCGCAGTCGTGACGAACATCCCCGCGCCAGCCGGCAAACCGCGCATGCGCGGCGGCGGATATGAAGACAACAACATCCCGGAACCCGCGCTCAGTTCCGATGCCGCCCGGTCTGTAAACGAGCAGATCAATGCCGCGATCAAGGCGGATCAGCCGGATCAGGCGATGGCGATTCTTCAGCCGCTGGTCGATAGCGGCGCGATCCCGTCCTATGACGCGGCACGCCTCTCGCAGCACATCGCCGCGTCCTACTTCACCGAAGGCATGGACCAGAAGGCCTATGATCTCGCGGCCCGCGTTGCGGCGACGGACAGACGATCCGCGCCGCTGCTCGACTGGAATGCAGGGCTCGCAGCGTTCCGACTCGGCATGTTCCACGAGTCCGCGCAGTATTTCGAAACGCTGGCACAGGTCGGATCGGTCCCGAACTGGGTGCGCTCGGCCGCTGCGTTCTGGGCCGCACGAGCGCATGCGCGCGCCGGAGAGCCTGGAAGCGTCATCACCCTGCTGACAGTGGCCGCGAAAGAAGAGCCGACATTCTATGGCCTGCTGGCAGAGCAGATGCTGGGGCAGGACACGCAATCGGGCTTCTCCGATCCCGTCACGGATCAGGCGAGCTTCGACCGCGTCATGCAGATCCCGGCCGCGCATCGCGCCGCAGCGCTTTGGCAGGTCGGCGAACGCGAACAGATCGGCGAAGAACTGGAACGCGGCTTCGACCAGAGCAATTCCAGTCTCGATCTGGCCTTCGCCGCGCTCGCGCGCCAGCTCGGTGCTCCGAATGTCGAAATGCGTGCCAGCGAAATCACAGCGGCGCACGGGACAAAGCTGACCGGCCTGTTTCCCGTCCCTCCCTACAAGCCCGACGGCGGCTACACGATCGATCCCGCGCTGGTGCTCGCGATCATCCGCGCGGAAAGCCGGTTTCATCCCGCCGCCGTTTCCGGTCCAGGCGCACGCGGGCTGATGCAGATCATGCCCGGCACCGCCACGCATATCGGCGGCGCCGGCGCAGCCGCGCAGCTCAACGATCCAAGCTACAACATGGCGATTGGCCAGCGCATGGTCGCGCAGTTGCTCAACCTCTACAACGGCAACCTCGTTCAGCTATGCGCCGCGTATAACGCGGGAGCTTTGAAGGTCTCGAACTGGATGGCCGCGCGCGAGGGCAAAGGTGACGACGCTCTATTGTCCATAGAAAGCATGCACGCGCCGGAAACGCGCCTGTACGTGAAACGCGTGCTCACCTATCTCTGGATGTACCGGCGCAGGCTTGGCCTTGAGGCGACCGCGCTGACCGATACAGCGGCGGGCGGCTGGCCCATCTACAAGCCGCCGCACCAGTCGGCCCCGCCGCCACCCCCGCCCCCGGCGCCGGAAGACAATGATGACGACGACGCACAAACTTGACGAAACCATCGCGTTCGTTCCGGTCCGCATCGCAGTGATGACTGTGTCGGACACGCGCGATCCATCGGACGACGTCTCAGGCGATACGCTGACGAAACGTATTGCCGAAGCGGGCCATGTTCTCGCAGATCGCACGCTGCTGCGCGACGATCAGAGCCAGATCACGGCGCAACTCGAGAGATGGATCGAAAATCCCGACGTCGATGTCGTCATCTCTACCGGCGGCACCGGCCTTACGGGACGCGATGTAACTGTCGAAGCCTTCAGGTCCGTATTCGAAAAGGAGATCGATGGGTTTTCCGTGATCTTTCATCAGATCAGCTTCGAGAAAGTCGGCACGTCCACCCTGCAGTCGCGCGCTTGCGCGGGCGTCGCCGGCGGCACCTATCTGTTCGCCTTGCCAGGCTCGCCGGGCGCGGTGAAAGACGGCTGGGACGGCATCCTCAAATGGCAGCTCGATATCCGTCACAGGCCCTGCAATTTCGTCGAGATCATGCCGCGCCTCGAAGAACACAAGATGGGGCGCGCCTGATGGGCCATCTCCTTGCCGGCGCCGTGGCTGTGGCGATTCCCGTCACGCTGATCATTTTCGCGTTCAGCGCATTTCTCATCAATACGCTTCGCGGATCGCGCTCCGAACGTTCCGAAAAGGAAAAGATCGAGAATGCGCCCAAGCCGCCCAGGCGACCGCTGCCGCAAAAGCTGCGCGACGTGAAAAAACGGTAGCCGTCAAACCAGCGTGGCTTCGGTGCTGGCAGCGACCTGTTCGCGCGTGACGCCGGGCGCCAGCTCCATCAACTTCAACCCGCCATCGACGACATCGAACATGCCGAGATTGGAGATGATGCGCTGAACGCAATGCACGCCCGTCAACGGCAAAGTGCACTTCCTCAGAAGCTTGGACTTACCGGCCTTGTCCGTGTGGTCCATCGTCACGACGCAGCGCTTCACGCCGGCGACCAGGTCCATCGCGCCACCCATGCCTTTGACAAGCTTGCCCGGCACCATCCAGTTCGCGAGATCGCCCGCCTCCGACACTTCCATCGCGCCGAGGATGGAAAGATCGATGTGCCCGCCGCGGATCATCGCGAAACTGTCCGCGGATGAGAAATAGGACGTGCGCGGAAGCGCCGTCACCGTTTGCTTACCCGCATTGATGAGATCCGGATCAACCTCATTCTCCATCGGGAACGGGCCCATGCCAAGCATGCCGTTCTCCGATTGCAGCGTGACGTCCATCCCGTCGGGAATGTGGTTCGCCACGAGCGTGGGGATTCCGATGCCGAGGTTCACATAGAAACCGTCGCGAAGCTCGCGGGCGGCCATCTTCGCCATATCGTCGCGCGTCCAGGGCATGGGGACCTCTAAGCTACCGAGCGCACGGTGCGCTTTTCGATGCGTTTTTCGTAATTCGTGCCGTGCAGAAGACGCTGCACGAAAATGCCGGGCGTATGGATATTGTCAGGGTCGATCGAACCGGTCGGAACGATTTCTTCCACCTCCGCAACCGTCACCCTTCCCGCCATCGCCATCATCGGGTTGAAATTGCGCGCGGTCTTCCGGTAGACGAGATTGCCTTCCTCATCGCCCTTCCACGCCTTCACTATGGCAAGATCGGCGCGCAATCCGCGCTCGAGCACATACGTCTCGCCGTCGAATTCCTTGAGCTCCTTGCCTTCGGCGACCAGCGTGCCGACGCCCGTCTTGGTATAGAAGCCCGGAATGCCCGATCCGCCGGCACGTATGCGCTCCGCCAGCGTACCTTGCGGATTGAATTCGAGTTCCAGTTCCTTGTTCAGATATTGCCGCTCGAACGTCTCGTTCTCACCGACATAGGAGCTGATCATCTTCTTGATCTGGCGCGTCTGCAGCAGCAGACCGAGGCCAAAATCGTCCACGCCGGCGTTGTTCGAGATCACCGTCAGATTTTTGACGCCGGACTCGCGCAGCGCGAAAATCAGGTTCTCCGGAATGCCGCAGAGCCCGAAACCGCCCGCCATGATTGTCATGCCGTCGAACAGTATTCCTTCAAGCGCGGCCTTCGCGTCGGATCGAACTTTCCTGCTCATGTTTTTCTTCGAAGATTTGCTTGGCGATTATCGGGGATGCGAACAGGGCGGGCAACCCATTCTTAAGTCTGGGCCGTCTTGCGGATGGCAATCGCGAATGAAATGATCGTATCACGGGGGCGCGCTTCGTTAGGAGTGACGCTATGAAATTTGTATTCGCCACGACCGCCATTTTGTCGGCGGTTCTTGTCCATCCGGCGCTCGCCGCGCACAAGAAGACCAATCCGCCCTGGCAGTACGGGACCATGGCGGGTGCCGATCTAGGCGTCGACGCAAACCTGAACGGCGCGGTGCCGTTCCCGGCCGACAACGCCTGGAACACCGATATCTCGGGCGCGGACGTCGATCCGAATTCGGACAATCTGATCGCGTCGATCGGCGCAGGCACCGGCCTGCATCCCGATTTCGGCAGCGGCACCTACAAAGGCGCGATCATCGGAATTCCGTATGTCGTCGTCCCCGACACGCAGAAATACGTGAAGATCAAGCTGAAGGCCTACAAGGACGAGAGCGACAAGGGGCCCTTTCCCGTTCCGCCGGATGCCTTGATCGAAGGCTACAAGGTCAACGGCCACAAATTCGGCGGGGACCGCCATGTTCTGGTGATCGATCGCGACACCAATCGCATGTACGAGATGTATCGGGCTTTTCCGCTGCAGAAAATGCAATGGAAAGCAGATGCCGGCGCACTGTTTCATCTGGATTCCGACGATGTTCGCCCGACCGAGAAGCCAGGCTGGACAAGCGCCGACGCGGCAGGCCTTCCGATCTTTCCCGGCCTCGCGCGCTATGACGAAGCCTCAACCGGCGTGATCGCGCATGCGCTACGCTTTACAGTGCAGCATTCGCGTGAAGCATACGTACCGCCCGCGAACCATTGGGCATCCGACGATCAGAACCCGAATCTGCCGCCGATGGGCATGCGCGTGCGCCTGAAGGCCAGCTACACAATTCCGTCCGGCTTCAGCAAGGAAACAAAAACGATCCTTCAAGCGCTGAAGACCTACGGCATGATGGTCGCCGACAATGGGAGCAACTGGTACATCTCAGGTGCTCCCAATGATGGTTGGAACAACAGCCATCTCGTCGGAGAGCTCAGTCAGGTCAAGGGCTCGAACTTCGAGGTCGTGAAGATGGAAGGCATCGTCACGCCCAAATAGTCAGAGCAGATCGCCGCCGGCGGCGCTCGCCGTCGTGCCGTATTTCTCATACGCCTTGATGACATTGCGGCCCGTGGTCCAGCGATGGACTTCATCCGGCCCATCGACAAGGCGCTGCGAGCGGATGTGTGTGTACCACGACGCCAAGGGCGTATCCTGGCTGTAGCCAAGCGCACCGTGGAGCTGGATCGCGGTGTCCACGACCTTGTGCACCATATGCGCCAGGAACACCTTTGCGATGCCGTTCTCCTGGCGGAGATCCATGCCGCGTTCGGCTTTGTAAGCGATGTGCAGCAGCATCAAACGGGCCATGTAGAGTTCGCTTGCGCAATCGGCAAGCATGAACTGCACGCCCTGGCGCTCCGACAACTTCTTGCCGAAGGTGGAGCGCGTGGTCACATGCTTGGTCGCCATATCGAGCGCGCGCTGCGCCATCGCAACGTTGTGCATCCCGTGGCGGAGACGCCCATAGGCCAGACGATGCTGGCCCATGTTGAAACCATTGCCCTCGCCGCCCAGAATGTTATCGGCTGGGACTTCGAGATCCTTGATCTCGATCTCGCTATGACCGCCACCCATGATGTGAGACAGCGGACCTTCCACCGCCATCGTCTTGATGTCGCGGATGATCCGGTAACCGGGATTGGGCAACTCGACGATGAACGTTGAATACTGCTGGTGGCGCGGCGCGTCGGGGTTTGTCTTGGCCATGACCAGCGCGATATCGGCGGCACTTGCCGCGGAAGAGAACCACTTCTCGCCATTCAACACATAGGCGCTGTTGCCCTTCTTCTCGGCGCGCGTCTGCATGCCGGTCGCGTCCGCGCCCGCAGCCTTTTCCGTCATCGAGTAGCAGATGCGCTTCTCGCCGTTGAGCAACGGCTTGAGGAATTTCTCTTTCTGATATTCCGTGCCGTGCGCCAGAAGCGTCAGCATCGTCGCGTCGTCGGGACCCTGAGAGTTCATCGACAGCGCGCCCAGATGGCTTTGGCCCAGCTCCATCTGCACCAACGCATTGGCGAGCGGCCCCAGGCCCATGCCGCCGTGCTCCTTGGGAATGAACGGACACCACAGTCCCTGCGCCCGCGCTTTCGCCCTCAGTTCGGCGAGCACAGCCTTGTAGCTTTCCTTGTCCTTCAGCCGCTTCTCGGCCGGGATGCATTCATCCTGAACCCATTCGCGTACGCGCGCGCGAATTGCTTTCGCGTCTTCGGGAATCTCGAAATCGATAGCCATGACGTTTCCTCTGTTGCGATTATGAAATTTCCTTGGCGAAAGCATTGAGACTGCCTCTCAGCGCCTCAATGATCTCCGCGACCTGTTCCGTGGTTGTGATCATGGGGGGGCAGACAAGGAAATGATCGCCTTCCAGCCCGCCGCGCGTGCGGCGCGCATAGATGATCAACCCGCGCTCGTAGGCCATCTCGACGAGCTTCAGGTAGGCGTTCAAATCCTTCGGAAGCGGCTTCATCGTCCCGCGATCCGACACGAGCTCGAATGCGAGAAGCAGCCCCTTGCCGCGCACATCGCCGATGAAAGCATATTCGTCTTTCAATTTTTCGAGTTCGCGCTTGAGCAAATCGCCGACATTGGCGGTATTGATCATCATATTCTGCGCAAAGATGTCATGGACAACGGCAAGCCCCGCCGCGCACGCCAGTGGATTTCCGGCATAGGTGTAGCCGTGCTGAAAGCCACCGCTGTCCAACACCGGTTCGACGATGCGGTCATGTGCCAGCATCGCACCGAGCGGCACGTAGCCGGCACCCAGGCCCTTCGCCATCGCTATGATGTCGGGATTGATGCCCCAATGCTCGCAGGCGAGATATTTTCCGGTTCTGCCGGCACCCGTCATGACTTCGTCGTAGATCAGAAGGACGCCAAACTCATCGCAGATCTCGCGGATGCGAGGATAGTACGTGTCCGGCGCTACCAGCGCGCCTGTCGAAGCCCCGCCAATGGGCTCCATGATGAAGGCGAGAACGCTCTCAGGCCCGACTTCCAGAACCTTTTCGCGCAGCATTTCTGCATAGCGCAGTCCACGCTCCGCGTCGCTGAAGTTGTCGCGATCGAGATAGCAGCGCGGCGCAGGGATTTTCGGCATCTCCTGTACCATCGGCCGAAAAGGATCATTGAGCGGCGCATATCCGGTGACCGCGAGCGCGCCGTATGTCGAACCGTGATAGGACGGTTCGCGTGAGATCACGCGCCAGCGCTTTTGTTGCCCTGTAGCGACAGCCCATTGGCGCGCGAGCTTGATGCAGCTCTCCACGGCTTCCGATCCGCCGGAAACGAAGAACACCTTGTTGTGGCCTTCGGGCGCGAGTTCGGCCAGACGGGCAGCAAGGCGTTCGGCAGGCTCGTTTTCGAAATGCAGCCTGTAGCCGAAGGTGGATTTCGCCATCTGCTCGCGCATCGCTTCCAGTACGCGCGGATTGCTGTGGCCGATATTCGAAACCATCGCGCCGCTCGAGCCGTCGAGATAACGCTTGCCGTTAACATCCCATAGATAGACCCCTTCCGCGCGATCAAGCAGCGGCCGGCGCAGGCGTGTCTGGTAGAAAAGATGCGAGTTCATGATGGCCCGAAGCAATGCTAGCATGACGGCATGGCAGGGGCGCAATCCACCGACGACATTCTCATCGCAAATGCGGTGCGCGAAGACGCGCCCGCAATCCACGAACTTCTGCGGCAGTTGAGCGTCGCACTCGAACGGCCGCACGACGTGAAAAGCACGCCAGAAGACATTGCGCGTTACGGCTTCGGGCCAAATCCAACCTTTGAGACCATCCTCGCGCGACGTAGCGGAAAGCCGGTCGGGCTGGTCCTTTATTTCTACGAATTCTCGACGTGGCGCGGCTGCCCGGGTGTGTACATTCAGGACCTTTACGTCGATGGCGCGCTACGGGGCAGCGGGCTGGGGCGCAGACTTCTCGCCGCGGTCGCCGCTCGCGCGTCCGAGCACGAAGCGCGGTACATGCGGCTGTCCGTCGACGTCGACAATAATGAAGGCGCGGGCTTCTATGAGCGTCTCGGCTTCGACGCGCCGGAAGAGCAGATGATGGTGCTCGACGGCGATCATTTCAAACGATTGGCACGGGTATGAAAATTGCGCTCGCAGGCCTCGCGCTTCTGGCGGCCACGACGGCATTCGCGGACCGCGCACCAGTCCTGAAACAGATCAAGGTCCCGCACGATTACTACTATCGCGAGATGTATTTGCCCGAGCTCACGACAGGCCCAAGTGCACTCGCGTGGTCACCGAATGGGCACACGCTGGTCTATTCGATGGCCGGAAGCCTTTGGAAGCAGGATGTCTATTCCACGACGGCGTACGAACTGACAGCCGGCCCCGGCTACGATTTTGAGCCCGATTGGTCGCCGGACGGAAAGACCATCGTTTTTGTGCGCTACCTGCACGATGCGGAAGAGATTTACACGCTCGATCTGCGAAGCGGCGCGATCACACAAATCACACAAGGCGGCGACGTCAATCTGGAACCGCGCTGGTCACCGGATGGCAACCGCATCGCCTTCGTTTCGACCAAGGGTACCTGTCATTTCCATATCTTCGTCGGCGCCTTCGGCAAGAACGGGTTTTCTGCAAAGCCCTGGATGAGAGAGCGGAAAAGCAAAATTGCGCGCTACTACTACAGCCCCTTCGATCAGGAACTCAGTCCAACGTGGTCGCCGGACGGACGCAGCCTCATCTACGTCGACAACCCCGAGATCGGCCACGGCTCCGGCGCTCTTTGGCGCCGCGCGATCGACGGGCACGCATACGCGCATCTCGTCCACCGCGAAGAGACCAACTGGAAAGCGGCGCCGGATTGGTCTCGCGACGGCAAGCGGGTGGTATTTTCGTCCTACTCCGGACGGCAGACGAACCAGATCTGGCTGTTGACCGCTGCCGGCGACGATTACCCGTTTCCGGTCACTTACGGAAACTGGGACGCAACACGGCCGCGCTGGTCGCCGGATTCCACGCGCATTGCTTACATCACCAATGCGAACAAGAACACGGACATTGTGATTCAGGATGCGGTCGGCGGCGCGCGGCACGCCCTCATGATCGGCAAGCGAATCTACAAGCGCCCGATGGGAACGCTCGCACTGCATATCGTTGACGAAACCGGCCGCACGATCACAGCGCGCGTCTCAGTATTGGGCAGCGACGGCCGGGCCTATGCGCCCGATACCTCCCTGATGCGGGGAGACGACTCCTTCGATCGCGATCGGCAGGACTTCGAGACACACTACTTCCAGGGAGATGGCGGACAACTGACGATGCCCACGGGCAAAGCCACTATCGTGGTCTGGTACGGTGATGCGCACCGTATAGAACGGGCGTCTGCCGACATTGTAGAGGGCAACACGGCATCGCTGAGCATTACGATGCATCGCCTGGATACCCCGCCGGAGTTCGCGACGTGGAAAAGCGGCGATGTTCACGATCACATGAACTATGGCGGCACCTATCGCAGCGAGCCCAGAGACCTGATCGCGCAGGCACAAGCCGAAGATCTCGACACCGTATTCGACCTCGTCGTGAACAAGGAGCAGCGCGTTCCGGACATCGCTTATTTTTCGCCCCTCCCGGACGAGGCTTCGACGCCGAATACCCTCCTCGCCCATTCTCAGGAGTACCACACCAGCGTCTGGGGCCATCTGGGCCTTCTCGGACTGGATGACCACTACATCATTCCGGGTTACGTCGGTTATCCCTATACGGCGGCCGCGAGCCTCTACCCCGACAATGCCGCTGTGGCGGATCTTGGCCACGCACAGCACGCGCTCGTTGGCTATGTGCATCCCTTCGACGTTGCGCCCGATCCGGATCATGACAAGACGATCGCGAACGAGCTTCCAGTGGATGTCGCTCTCGGCAAGGTCGATTATTACGAAGTCGTCGGATTCAGCAATCATCGCGAAAGCGCGTCGATCTGGTATCGACTCCTGAATTGCGGCTTTCGCCTCCCTGCTGCAGGGGGCACGGACGCAATGACGAACTACGCATCGCTACGCGGCCCGGTCGGGCTCGCGCGCGTTTACGTGAAGCCCACTCCGACGACCGACACGTCATCGCTCGGCCGCGAACGTGCCTGGCTGGCGGGTCTCAAGGCCGGGCATAGCATGGCGACGAATGGTCCGCTCATCGGTCTGACCGTGGAGGACAAAGGCCCCGGAGACGACATAGCCCTCTCCGCCGGTGCACACATGCTCAAGCTTCATGGCTGGCTGCGGTCATTCACCGCCATCGACCATTTGGAGGTCGTGCTCAACGGCAAAGTCGTCAAGACGATCGGCCTTGGCGGCGAGCGCACATCGGCCGACTTCGCAGAGCAGATTCCCGTCGACCGAAGCGGCTGGATCGTGCTGCGCGCATGGAATGACCATGCGACCCCGGACGTGTTCGATCTCTATCCTTATGCCAGCACAAACCCGGTCTTCGTGACCGTTGGCGGCGAACCGATCCGGTCGAAGGAAGACGCCGCTTTCTTCGTCAAATGGATAGACAAGGTGCGGGCTGTCGCCTCAGCCAACCGCGACTACAACACACCGGCTGAGAGAAACGCGGTGCTTGAGCACATCGACGACGCCCGCAAAATCTTCGAGAGACAGCTTTAGGCGGCCTTCGGCAAACGCCCGCGCTTGAAATCGCGGATGATCTCGCGCGCGGCATTGTGGCCGGGAAGCCCCGTCACGCCGCCGCCGGGATGGGTCGACGATCCGCACATATAGAGCCCTTTGAGTGGCCCGCGATAGTCGCCGTGCCCAAGCACAGGCCTTGCACTGTAGAGCTGATCGAGGCCAAGTTGCCCATGAAAGATGTCGCCCCCGACGAGCGCCAGCTTTCGTTCCATATCCAGTGGCGACAGGATCATCCGTCCAACGACGGACGACCGGAAATTCGGCGCGTAGCGCGTCATCGTGTCGATCACGACATCGGCGACCTCCTCGCGATGGTCGTCCCAGCTCGAGCCATCGGGTAGTTCCGGGGCAACATGCTGGCAGAACAGGCTGGCGACATGCTGCCCCTTCGGTGCAAGGCTGTCGTCGAGCACGCTCTGGATATGCATCTCGATCACCGGCTTCTTTGCCCAGCCGATACGGCGCGCATCGGTGTACGCCTCATCCAGATACTGCAATGACGGCGCGATCATCATACTTCCGCCGTGGTGATCCATCATCGCACCTTCCGTCGGCCTCGATGTGAAGTTCGGGAGTTCGGAGAGCGCCACGTTCATGCGGAATGTGCCAGATCCGCATTTGAACTTGTTGATGCGCTCCATGAAATCGGTGGGCAGCGCGCTATCCGGGATGAGCCCGCCATAGAGCAGCTTCGGATTGATATTCGACACAATGGCGCGACCGTACATCGCCGTACCGTCTTCCAGCACAACGCCCGACGTCCGCCCGCGATCCAGCACGACCTCACGCACAGGACTGTCTGTTCGGATATCGACACCGGCTTCGGCGCAAGCTTTCGCCATCGCCTGCGTAATAGCGCCCATGCCGCCGATAGCATGTCCCCACGCGCCCTTGATGCCATTCACTTCGCCGAACACATGATGCAGCAACACATAGGCGGTGCCGGGCGTATAGGGGCTGGCATAGGCGCCCGTGATCGCATCGAAGCCGAGGATGCCTTTCAGCGGATCGGTCTCAAACCAGTAGTCCAGAATATCGCCTGCGCTCTTGGCGAAGAAATCGACCAGATCGCGCTGCCCCTCCATTCCAAGGTGGCGGACGCGATTACCCATTGTCAGCGCGCCAAGGAGGTCGCGCAATCCGCCACCGGCATTCGGTGGTGTTTCCATCAGGACGGAGCGCAGCAAATCGACGATCGAGTCTAGCCGAGCGTTGTAGGCGGCATAGTTCGCGACGTCACGCGTGGAGAACCGGCCCAACTCTCGCGCCGTGCGTTCCTTGTCACGATCCACGATCAGATATCGGCCATCGTCCAGCGGCACGAAATAGGAGATGGTGCGCAACACGACTTTCAGCCCATGCCGGGCCAGATCCATATCCTCGATGATTTTCGGATTGAGAAGGCTGACCGAATAGCTCGCGACCGAATTGCGGAAGCCGGGATAGAATTCTTCCGTGATTGCCGCACCGCCGACGACGCCGCGACGCTCCAGCACACAGACTTTGTATCCAGCCTTCGCCAGATAGAACGCGCAGGTCAGGCCGTTGTGCCCACCGCCGATCAGAACCGCATCGTATGCCCGTGAACCCATCGAAACTCGCTCCATACGCAAACCCGCGACCGCGGCTGGAATTCACCACATCCGCGTTCGTCAGTGTAGCGGCAAGACCGGGAGATTTTTTCTTGGGGGGGGTGGGATGGTGGTGCCCAGGGGCGGAATTGAACCACCGACACGCGGATTTTCAATCCGCTGCTCTACCAACTGAGCTACCTGGGCATACCGTCGAAAGGACCGGCTTTTTAGTGGACGGCTCTGGCGCTGTCCAGCGCCCGTTTATCCATCAATTTCGCTGGAATCCGAAGGTCCGTCTGGCGCCTCGACGGTTGGCACGGCGTAGCGTTCGCCCAGCCAGTTGCCGAGGTCGATATCTGCGCAGCGTTTGCAGCAGAACGGCTTGAAATTGCGCGATTGGGGCTTGCCGCAGACCGCGCATTTGCGTGCGTCAGGCAGCGGTAGAGACATCGAACCCTTCGCGCGCGTAGCAATCATGCGCTTCATACCGGACGCGCGGTGCACCTCGGCGGGCGAGCGCGGCACCGACTTCCTCGCCATGCTCCTCAAGCCAGCGCACCACATCCGGCGCGGCACGCACGACGATGGCCTTGCCTGGCACGGCAGAAGCCGTGCGTTCGACGCGGCGCATGACTTCCAGCGCGATACTGTCGCGGGTGCGCTTGCGACCGTGGCCACTGCAACCGCGGCAGCACTCGCTCATGAGCTTGAACAGCGGATCGCGGACGCGCTTGCGCGTAATCTCTACCAGGCCAAATTCGGACATCGGGGAAATCTGTGTCGGCGTGTGATCGCGGGAGATGCTGACAGCCAGCGTATCGAGCACCTTGGCAATATTGTCGGGATCAGCGAGATGGATGAAGTCAACGACGATCAGTCCGCCGATACCGCGCAGGCGCACCTGCCGGCCAATTTCGTCAGCGGCTTCAAGATTGACCTTCGCGCTCGTCTCTTCGAGACCCGTCGACGCCGTGAAGCTTCCGGAGTTCACATCGACCGCTGTCAGCGCTTCCGTGGATTCGATCGTGATCCACCCACCGGACGGCAGCGGCACGCGCGGGCTCATGAGCTTGTCGATCTCTTCTTCGATCTCGTACATGTCGAAAAGCGCGCCGGGCCCCTCGAACAACTCGATGATCTCTTCGGCCTCGGGCATCGCGCGGCGGCAATATGCCCTTGCAGCCTCGACGGCAGCCGGATCATCCAGGATCACCGCGGCCGTATCGGCGCGCACCATATCGCGAAGCGTGCGTTCCACCGGATCAAGATCATGATAGAGCGTCGCCGGCGACTTCGCCGCCTGACGCTTGGCAAGAACCGGTCGCCAGGCATCGGCGAGGCGTTCTGCATCTTCCTTGAGGTCGGTCAGCGTCGCGTCGGTCGCGGCCGTGCGCAGAATATAGCCCGCGCCGGGCACCAGGCGATCGCCTCCCTCGGCGATCATCTGTTCACCCATCGCAATCATGCGCGCACGTTCATCATCGCCTTCGATGCGCCGCGACAGCGCGACACCGGGCTGGTTCGGCACCAGCACAGACAGCCGCCCCGGAATGGTCACGTTGGCGGAAAGTCGTGCCCCCTTGTCACCGATAGGGTCCTTGACCACCTGTACAAGGATTTCTTCGCCTTCATGCACGCACTCACCGATCTTTGGCGTGCGTTCTTCTTCAAAGCCCGGAAGGTCGGCCAGACAGCGCGCCTCCCGCGCTCCAAGGAAGCCCGCCTTGTCCATCCCAATATCGACGAATGCCGCCTGCATGCCCGGCAGCACGCGCTGCACGCGACCGAGGATGATGTTCCCGACGAGACTGTGGCCACTGCGGCCCTCGCCGCGATTTTTCGGCGCGCCTTCGTCGAGCCCGATCGTGCGTTCGAGCGTCAACTCCTGCAGCCTGCCGTCATCGACAAGGGCGACACGAATCTCCCCTGCCCCGCAGTTGATCAGGACTT
This sequence comes from Rhizomicrobium sp., assembly GCA_035502175.1. Classification (GTDB taxonomy): domain Bacteria; phylum Pseudomonadota; class Alphaproteobacteria; order Micropepsales; family Micropepsaceae; genus Rhizomicrobium. The sequence goes on along the minus strand of DATJUS010000034.1, from coordinate 38,729 downwards.
CTTTCGACATTCAGAGCTCAGACGAATAGCGACAGGCGCCAGACTAGCACGGATATTGCGCGCCGCGTAACAGGCTCACGGTTTCTGCCAGTGGCAATCCCACCACATTGGAATAGGAACCATTCAATCCGCGTACGAATATTTCGGCCCGGCCTTGAATTGCATAGCCGCCGGCTTTGCCGATCCCTTCGCGAGAGTCGATGTATGTTTGCATCTCGACGGCATCGAGGCGCCGAAACATAACGCGCGTTAGTATTGTGCGCCTGCGCAGCGAACCATCCGGCTTCACCAGCGCAACAGCCGTGATCACCTGATGCGCACGGCCGGAGAGAAGTTTCAGACACGCCGCAACGTCTTCATCGGTTTCCGCTTTCGGCAGGATGCGGCGACCGCATGCAACGACCGTGTCCGCGGCCAGAAAGAGTGCCGGCGCGCCATCCCAACGATCTGCAACGGCACGCGCCTTCTCAGCCGCAAGGCGCTCCGCATAAACACGCGGTGCTTCGGCCTTGCGCGGTGTCTCGTCGATGGAAGCGGCGCTGATGTGATCGGGATATATGCCCACTTGCGCCAGAAGCGCCTTGCGCCGCGGGCTCTCGCTCGCAAGCACAAGCAGCGGGTGCGATGTCTTACTTGAAGCGATAGGTGATGCGTCCCTTGGTCAGGTCGTAGGGCGTCATCTCCACCATCACCTTGTCGCCGGTCAGCACGCGGATGCGGTTCTTGCGCATCTTGCCAGCGGTGTGGGCGATGATCTCGTGGCCGTTCTGCAGCATCACGCGGAATGTCGCGTTGGGCAGAAGTTCGCTCACGGTGCCCTCGAATTCGAGCAGTTCTTCCTTGGCCATTCGTCCTCAGGTCGGGTTAACGGGGCGGGAGATTGCACCGAAACGCGCCAAAAGCAAGGGTTTAGGGCTTCAGACGTCTGAAGCCGGCCGGGCCTCAAAACGCCTCTGGATACGCCGTTCCAGCTCGTCGCGGACAGCCCGGTAAGCGTCCAGAAGCTGGTCGCGGGAGCCTTCCACCGCGGTCGGGTCCATCGTGGGCCAGTATTCGATCTCGGCGGCTGACGTGCGCGTGAGTTCCATCGCCCTGTGATGCGCCTCTGGCGACAGCGTAATGACCAGATCGAAGGACGTGTCCTCAAACTCGTCGAAGCTTTTGGGCTTGTGCTTGCTGAGTTCGATCCCGATCTCGTCCAGCACCTCGGCAACGAGTGGATCCACCTCTCCCCGCCGCACACCGACCGAGTCCACATAGACGAAGCGTCCGAAACGCTGCTTCATGATCGCCATGGCCATCGGGCTGCGCACGGAATTCAGCGTGCACGAGAAAAGGACCGCGCCCGGCAGCTCCTCGCCGTTTGGCCCCAACGGCATCGCCTAGCCTTTGAGATGCAGCACGCAGATCAGCGTGAACAGGCGGCGCGCGGTATCGAAATCGACTGCGATCTTGCCGTCGAGCCGCTCCTTGAGCAGTTCGGAGCCCTCGTTGTGCGAAGCGCGCCGCGCCATATCGAGCGCCTCGATCTGCGATGGCGGCGCGGTGCGGATCGCTTTGAAATAGCTGTCGCAGATCAAGAAATAGTCCTTGATCACGCTGCGGAACGGTGTGAGCGAGAGCATCACCTTCCCGTGGGCGGTCTCGTCCTCAAGATGGACGTCGAAGACCAAGCGGTTCTCCTCGATCCCGAGAATGAGACGATAGGGGCCGCCCTCCGATCCGATCAGGCGAAAGCTGTTGCCCTCCAGCAGGTCGTAAATCGCGATCTCGCGTTCCTGCTCGATCTCGCGCGTGCGGCGCACGACCGTACGCTCGTCGAGTGTTACAGCAGTCAAACGAAAGGGATTGTCTTCGGTCATCGGTTGAGCCGCGCTGCAATGGAGCGCGCATGCGCATCCAAGCCTTCGGCCTCTGCCAGCGCGATAGCGTCTGGACCGATCTCATTCAGGGTCTGTGGCGCGCATGCAAGCAGCGTGGTCCGCTTCATGAAGTCGAGCACCGAAAGTCCCGACGAGAACCGCGCCGTACGCGAGGTCGGCAGCACATGGTTTGGGCCGGCGATATAATCGCCCATCGCCTCGGGCGAATGACGGCCTAGGAAAATCGCGCCCGCGTGCTTTACGCGCTTTGCGAAGGCCTCCGGATCATCTGTCGCGATTTCCAGATGCTCCGGTGCTATGCGGTCCACAAGCGCCGCGGCATCCTCGATCTTGCCGACCACAATGATCGCCCCAAAATCACGCCAGCTTGCCGACGCGATCTCTTTCCGGGGCAATGTTTCGAGCGCGCGCACCACCGCAGCGTCAACCTTATCAGCGAAAGCAGCGTCATCGGTGATGAGAACGCTCTGCGACGACGCGTCGTGTTCGGCTTGCGACAGTAGATCAGCGGCGATCCAGTTCGGATCGCTGCGCGCATCGCTGACGACGAGGATCTCAGACGGCCCGGCAATGGAGTCGATCCCGACCTTACCGAACACTTTGCGCTTGGCAGCAGCAACATAGGCGTTGCCCGGACCAGTGATCTTGTCGACCGGCGCAATCGTCTTCGTGCCATAGGCGAGCGCCGCCACCGCCTGCGCGCCGCCGATGCGATAGATTTCGCTGACACCGCCGCGTTTCGCCGCCGCGAGCACCAACGGGTTGATCTTGCCGCCGCTCGCAGGTGTGACCATCGCGATACGCGACACGCCTGCAACACGGGCAGGCACCGCATTCATTAGCACCGAACTGGGATAGCTCGCTGTGCCGCCGGGAACGTAAAGGCCCACACTGTCCAACGGTGTCCAACGCCAACCCAGCGTCGCGCCGGTTTCGTCGGTGAAAGAATCGTCCTTTGGAATCTGGCGACGGTGATAAATCTCGATCCGGCGGGCCGCGACGTCGAGTGCCTTCAGCGCTTCCCGGGAGCAATGCACTTCGGCGGCATCAATTTCTTCTGCACTCACACGCAGCGATGTCAGCCGCACCCTGTCGAAGCGTTCGGCGAGCTCTAGCAGCGCGGCATCGCCGCGCGCACGCACGTCGGCGATGATCGCACGCACAGCAGCCGCGACATCCTCATCCTGCTCGCGCTTGGCGTTCAGCAGCGCGTCGAACGCGCTTTCGAAATCGGGCGCGCTTGCATCGAGGCGCCGCGCCATATCACGTCTCGTCGTGGACAGGACGCCCGCGCGCGGCCCATTCACCGCTCACATCGGCCAGGCCGGCCGCAATGCACTCGACCTCCAGCTTGATCGCGCCGCCGCCAGAAAACACAAGCGTCACTGTACCGCTCGGGTCTTCGCCGCCTTTGGGTGCAAACTCGATGGCGAGCAGCGACACAACTGCATCAGGCGCACCCATTTTGATGTTCTTCGCCTGTACCGAAAGCACATCGTCGAAATGCAGCAACGAGTGTACGCGCAGGTTGGCGTTCTTGCGCTTTTCTTCCCACACAAAGCGGTTGAATAGCGCCGCGAAACGCCGGCTCTTCGGCAGCCAGACGATTTCTTTGAGCGGCGCGACTGCGTCCTGCAGCCGCGCCGAGATGATTTCCAGATCCTCGGCGTCCTCTGCCGCCAATGTCAGTTCCGTCATGTCTTCTGCCGTTCAATATCTGCACCCACGCGGGAGAGCTTTTCCTCGAGCCGCTCGAATCCGCGATCGACATGGTAGACGCGATTGACGATGGTCTCACCTTCCGCAATGAGCCCGGCCAGGATCAGGCTGACACCCGCGCGCAGGTCGGTGGCCTGTACCGGCGCACCCTTTAGCGTCTTGACGCCTGTCACCGTCGCCGTATCGCCGCTGGTCTTGATGTCGGCACCCATACGCACCAGCTCCGGCACCTGCATGAAACGGCTCTCGAATATCGTTTCCTTGATCTGCGAGGTGCCGTCCGCAATCGTCATGAGCGCCATGAACTGCGCTTGAAGATCAGTCGGGTAGCCTGGAAATACCTCCGTCGTCGCATCGACCGATTTCAGATTCGCGCCATTGCGATGCACCGCGATGCCACGATTGGTCGCTTTCACATCCACGCCGGTCTGGCGCAGAAGATCAATCAAGGCGGACAGCATATTCTCACGAGCACCGATCAGTTCGACCTCACCGCCCGCCATTGCCGTGGCAATTGCGAACGTGCCCGCTTCGATACGGTCGGGCAGAACGGGATGCTCGGCACCATGCAGTTTTTCGACGCCATCGATCACAATGCGCGGTGTGCCAAGGCCGGAAATCTTTGCACCCATCGCGATCAGGCACTGGCCGATATCGTCGATCTCAGGTTCGAGCGCCGCGTTGGTAATGACCGTCTGGCCCTTCGCGAGAACCGCTGCCATCATCGCGTGCTCGGTTGCTCCAACCGAGGCAAACGGAAAATCGATTTGCGCGCCACGTAGTCCGTCCGGCGCGTCGGCGACGATATAGCCTTCGATCAGTTCAGTTTTGGCGCCCAGCGCGTCGAGCGCCTGCAAGTGATAGTTCACCGGCCGCGCACCAATGGCATCGCCTCCCGGCAACGAAACTTTGGCATGCCCTGTGCGGGCCAGAAGTGGACCGAGCACGAGAAAGCTCGCGCGCATCTTGCTTACGATCTCATACGGCGCGGTGGTGCTCGCGATCTGCTTCGCCGACAGTTTTAATTTGCCGCCCTGCCCGACACCGGGGCTTGGCGTCCACTCGACCTCCACGCCCAGATGGCGCAACAGATCGAACATCACGAATATGTCCCGCACTGCGGGCACGTTGGTGAAGCAAAGCGTCTCTTCGGTCAGCAGGCAGACGGCGACCAGCGCGACGGCGGCGTTCTTGGCACCGCTGATCGGAATTTCGCCCTTCAGGCGAGCGCCGCCGCGTACGTGTATCCGGTCCATGCAATCCCCGATGTCGAAGCTCTTGTAACGCGCGATGGCGCACGAAAACAGCCGCTCGACGAAGGAACGTTACTGCGGCTTTTGGGCGTTATTCGGGCGTGGTTCCACCACCGTCCCGGATTGGCCCTTTGGCGCGTCCGCCACAGCCCGGTCGCGCGCTTTGCGACGCTTGAGGTTCTCACGCAGGGCCGCGGCAAGGCGTTCCTGCCGGTTCGGATTTTTTGCTTTCATGCCCTTTGCCTGTGGCGTTCGGCTGGGCTATAGCCTCCGCCCCGGACCGGTTCCGGCCCGTACCACCTTGGAATGCCGGAGTAGCGTAGTGGTAGCGCAACCCCTTGGTAAGGGGTAGGTCGAGAGTTCAATTCTCTCCTCCGGCACCATCCTTCGCGGCAAAGCCGAGAAGGATGGTGCCCGCCGAAGCCTGGGCGAAGGCGTGCTGGCGCAGCCCGTCGGCCACGGATAGCAAGCCACGCTTCGCTTCTCATACCCAAATCATCACGTCGCGCGTTTACCCTCCGCCATTCGAGCGGGAGTTTCACCATGATCGATGTCGTCTATATCCAGCCGCTGATCGCGCTGATCTTCGGAATTCTAATCCTGATCGTTCCGCGGGCGCTGAACTATCTGGTCGCGATCTATCTGATCCTTGTGGGCATCATGGGTCTCTACCCCCATTTCGCCCACACGGTTCATTAGCCGGACTTACTCGGCGGCTACCTTTGGCGCGACGGTCTTCGCGGCCGCAATCCGCTCCTCGGCGATCCGGTCCGCTATCAGGTTCGTCGGGAGACGTTCAGCGTCGGCGCGCCTGAAGATCGCCGCCAAGGTGTCGGCTATGCCGAGAGCGCGGCGCTCGACCTCTGCCTCTTCCCAATCGAAAATCTGGCCAGCGACGCGAATGATGCCGCCGCCATTTATGACGTAATCAGGAGCGTAGAGCACGCCGCGCTCCATCAGGACCTTGCCATGCGCATCGCGGGCGAGCTGGTTATTGGCGCCACCTGCAATCACTTTTGCCTTGAGTCCGTCAACCGTCTGATCGTTCAGGATCGCGCCCAGCGCGTTGGGCGAGAACACATCGCAGTCGACCGCGACGATGCTGTCCGTGGACGCTTGACGTGCACCGAAAGCATCGACGGCGCGGCGCACGGCATCCTCACTGACGTCGGCGACGATCAGCTTCGCACCTTCTTCATGGAGCTGCCTGGCGACGCCCATGCCGACTTTGCCAAGCCCCTGGATCGCCACGGTCAGCCCCTTCGTCGTATCGACGCCGAATTTGTGCTTCGCGGCCGCTTTGAGGCCGACAAATACGCCCAGAGCGGTGGTCGGGCCACTGTCGCCGCTCTTTTTGCCGGGCTGATCGAAGCCGGCGATGAATTTCGTGTGGCGCGCGATGATCGGCATGTCCTTCGGACCCATGCCGACATCCATCGCCGTAATGTACCTGCCCCCAAGTGCGTTCACAGCATCCGCATATGCCGCGAAGCGCGCATCGCTCTTGTCGGTCGCGGGATTGCCGAGAATGACCGCCTTGCCGCCGCCGAGCGGAAGGTTCGCCATCGCATTCTTGTAGCTCATGCCGCGCGACAGGCGCAGAACGTCGGTCAGAGCGTCGTCGGAGGTCGCATAGGGATACATGCGCGTGCCGCCGCAGGCGGGGCCCATGGCGGTCGAGTGCACAGCGATGATCGCCTTGAGGCCGGTCGCTTTGTCGTCGAAGAACGAGATCTGTTCGTGGTGATCGAAATCAGGCGAATCGAAAACGTTCATGGCGCGGCGCGACTCCGGGTTAGGGCGCGGAACATACGCTTCGCGCCCCGCAATTGCTTTGCCTTTTGGGGCTTTCGAGGAAATGGAAGCTGCGCTGTGAGCGCAGCGCTCGCAATATTCGAAACGCCGGTTCGGTTAACTGCCGCCGACCGCTTTTAACACTTCGTCCGCCGTCAATATTTGAGGAAGCACCTGCGCCTCGGTCGCATGTGGCTTGTAGTAGAGATAGAGCGGCACGCCATCGCGACCATGCGCTTCGAGCAATTTGGTGATCTCTGGATCGCGGCGCGTCCAGTCCGCGATCAGGCATGCGACGTGATGTTTGGCAAAAGCATCCGCCACCGCACCGCTGGAGAATGCCACGCGCTCATTTACGAGGCAGGTGATGCACCACGCTGCTGTTGCGTTGATGAAGACGGGACGGCCTTCCTTGCGGAGCTGTTCGAGACGTGCGGCGGAATAGGCTTCATGCGGAATGACGCTCTCTTCGGCACGTGCCACCGCGCTGGTCGCTGAGGGCGTGGTGTGCAGCAACATCGACAGCAATCCGAACATCGCAAGCAGCGCCAGTAGAGTCGCAAACGCACCAAACCCGCGGCCACGCGCACCGGCGTCGCGGCTCGCCGTCCAGATCCAGGCGGCCAATGCGAACGCCACCATGGCGCCGAGAACAGCGATGATGGAGTCGACACCGGCTTCATTCGCGAGCACCCAGACCAGCCAAATCGCGGCGCCATACATCGGAAACGCCAGGAATTGCTTCAAGCGGAGCATCCACGAACCGGGCCTCGGGATCAGCCGCAAAAGCGCAGGAGAAAAGCCGATGAGGATGAACGGCGCAGCGAAGCCGAGGCCGAGCGCTACAAATATCGCGAGCGCGATGCCTGCCGGTTGCGTGAGCGCATAGCCGAGAGCTGCAGCCATGAACGGCGCCGTGCATGGTGCGGCGACCGCGACCGCGAGGACGCCCGTGAAAAATGCCCCCGTCGCACCGCCCTTCCGCGTGAGCGTATCACCGCCACCGAAACCCGGAACTTCGTAGACGCCAGAAAGATTGAGCCCGACCGCGAAGATCAGAAGCGCGAAGACCGCGACCGCGATGGGCTCCTGAAGCTGGAAGCCCCACCCGATCGCGTCGCCGCCAGCACGCAGCATTAGCAGAGCGCCACCAAGAACAGCGAAACTCAGGATCGCGCCGAGGCCGTAAGCCAGGCCTTCACGCCGCGCCGCATGATTGCCCTCCCCGCCGCCATGCCCCGCAAGAGCGAGCGCCTTCATCGCAAGGATCGGTAACACACAGGGCATCAAGTTCAGAATCAATCCACCGACGAAGGCGAACAGCAACGCGAACCACAATTCCATTCCGCCTGCCCTGGGGACAGTGCCTGGCGCTGCGTCGACATTCAGGGCCTGCCTTGAGCCGTCAGCAGACGTAAGGACCAGAAGACCTTTCAGATTGCCGCCGGCGAATTCCTTCGGCGGTTGCATGGACAGAATGAGCCCACCTTTCGTGTAGTCCGCAATCTGCGGCGCGATACCTTTGATGTATCCGGACGCAGCGGGAAAGAACTCGACCTTATCGGGATGCGCGTTGGCGAGTTGCGGCGACTGCACGAACAGATCCACCGTATCGCCCGCGTGGTAATGCATCGGCCACGGTGAGTTGATGGGCAATTTTGCGCGCGCCGCGGCGAAATCCGGATCGGGGGATAGCGCCGCATCGCCGACGCCCATGATCAAGGTCAGCGTCGCGTCTTCAGGCACGCACACTTCCGCGCAAACGAGCCATTGCGCGTGCGCCTGCAAGGTCACGGTGCCACCGGGAATGGCGTCCTTGGGCGCGGTGATATCGACGAGCAGCCAGGGCTTGCCTTCGTAGCCGTAGTCCATGATCGGGCCGACGATTTCGGCCTGCGGCGTGGGCCACTGGATCGGTCCGGCCTTCCAGCCGCGCGGCAGGGTCCAAGCGATCTCGGTCGCGGTGCCGGCATCGCCCGCGTAGCTCCAATAGGTGTGCCAGCCTTTTCGGGTGTCGAGTTCGAGCGCGACGGTCACGGTACCGCCGGGCTTCACGGAGTCGCGCTCGCCGATCAGACGCGCATGCACCTTCAGACCCGGAGCGGTCTGCGCCACGGCAGGCGCAGCGACAAAGAGGGCAAGCAACGCGAATAGGGCGGACCGGAGCATGGTGCGCTATAGCCTGCCCGCGCCGCCGCCGCCAGCCGCTCGCGCAAACGTGTCGCTGTAAGTTAAGGTCGAGTCATGAAAGTTGCATTGGAAGAAGACGCCGACGACGCCGTGCTGCGCGGCCTAGTGGACGGGATGCGGGCGTTCAACGGCGCCGCCGTTCCCGGTCTCAAATCCCACAAGATTGTAGCCGCGATCCGCGACGATGCCGGCGCGCTGCATGGCGGCGTGATCGGGCGCATGGCCGGTGACAGCGTCTATATGGAGATCGTTTACAACGATGATGCCGTGCGCGGCACCGGACTTGGCCGGGAAACGATGAAACTCGTCGAAGATCGCGCCCGCGAACTCGGCGCGCGCGAGGCGTGGCTCTACACGATGAGTTTCCAGGCAAAGCCATTCTACGAAAAGCTGGGCTACCATCAGTTCGCGGAACTTCCGTGGCTGGGCGGAAAACACCAGCGCCACTTCATGCGGAAAGACCTGTGAGAATTACCGGCGGACGGTTTCGCGGGCGAACCCTCGTTGCTCCATCGGATGCGCGAGTGCGGCCGACATCGGACAGGGTGCGGCAGGCCGTTTTCAACATCCTTCAGCACAACGATTTCGGCGTCGGCTTCACGCTCGAAGGCGCCCGAGTGTGCGATCTCTTCGCGGGCACCGGCGCGCTCGGCATTGAGGCGCTGTCGCATGGCGCATCGTTCGCGCTGCTGGTGGATGACAGCGCCGATAGCCGTGGCCTGATCCGCAGCAATGTCGAGGCGCTGCAACTCACTGGATCCACAAAGATCTGGCGGCGTGATGCAACCGATCTCGGCCCCATGGCCGCGGGCAGCGGCGGCCCGTTCGAACTCGCGTTTCTCGATCCCCCTTACCGTCAGGAGTTCGTGCCGCGCGCCCTCGACGCTATGCGCGATGGCGGATGGCTGACGCCCAAAGCCGTAGCCGTCTGTGAGACAGCGGAAGACGAGCCTATACCCTCGACCGAAGGTTTCACACTTGCGAGCGAACGTGTCTATGGCGATACGCGCGTCGCCATCCTCATCGCATCGGGAGCTAGCCGCGCATAATAGGCGCGCAACTGCACGAACGCGAAGGACAATCCGATCAGCGGCAACAGCAGCACTAGTGGGATTAGGGTGCCGTTCCAGATGAGAAACGCCGCCATGAGCAAGCCGCTCGCGCATCCGATATCCCATCCGCCTTCCGTTGCAACATGGAAACGCAATGTGCAAGGCGCGCGCTGCGCCTGATTGTACACCGCCGTCATCAACGTCGGCGCATAGAGGCACGAGCCGACCGATGCGAACGCGTTGGCGGCCACGGCGAACCAAGGATCACGCAACGCAGCAGCGCGCAGCATGATAAGACAGGCGTAACTGCCGAGCGCAAATGCCGTCATCCGCGTGCCGTGTCCGGAGTCGATAGTGCGGCCAAGGAACATGCCGGCAATGGCGCCGACCAGCGCAGCCAGGGCGAGAGCGCCGCCAAAGTGCAGGAAGTTCTCGCCCAGCGACATGAACAACGCGAGCTGCCAAACGAAATAGCCCGTGCCCACGACCCAACCATCGCACAGGAACAGCTTGATGCCCGACAGAGAGGCGCGGAACGCGCCAGGCGATTGCGGCGCAACGCGCACGTCCGGTGTCCAGAACAGGGGTAACGCCGCAACCAGCAAGACGAAACCGGTGACGCCGAACGCGACCTTCGGTCCGAACTGCACAAGTGCAAAGCCCGCGAGAAGCGGCGATACGATCCCGACCATAGCCGCGATCGCCTCACGCGCGCCGACATGATGACCGCGATGCTCGCCCTCACCCAGCACCGCGAAATATGCGTGGTAGGTCGACCAATAGACCGTGTCGGCCACCGACGACATCGCGCAGAGGCCGAACAGTGCCGGTCCGACACCGTGCACGAACGACAGGACAGGATACTGCATCGCGCTCATGCAGGTGCCCACGATCACCATTGTCCGCACGCCGAAGCGCACGGCGAGCGGCACGACGACAGGCCGGACAATGAAACGCCCGATCAGGATCGATGCGATGGACACCAGCACGCCCTGCAGCGGCACGCCGGATTTCAGAAGATAAACGCCAAAGAACGCGCCGCCCCCGGTCAGCGCGATGGAGTGAATCCCGTAATGGAGATTGAGCAGATTGACGGTGCGATTGCGGAAGAAGGCCATGAGGTCCCCGGATACGAATAGACGTGCGAAAGCGTGAACGGAACGCGCAAGAATGCGCGGGGCTAGTTAGCGATTGCGTTCACAGCTCAACATGGCACGCCCTTCCTGAGGACTCGGACAAGCTAGTATAGACGGGAGAGTTGTTCAATGTGCGCTCGCGCAATCCATCGGGGACCGGCATGACTCTTTCCGACATCGCCAATATCGGTACTTTCATCGGCGCGCTCGGCGCCTTCATCTCCTTGATCTATCTGGGCATCCAGGTCCGGCAAGCGGAGCTCAACCAGCGCTCCATCGCCAGTCAGGGCGTCGCCGCACGCATCACTGGCATCGTGCAATGGTCGGCGGAGCCGCATATCGCGAACCTTCGCACGCGCGTTTTCCTGGGCGATACGAACTACACCGCCGAAGAGCTCACGCAGCTCTCGTTCATCCTGCGCGTATCGATCCTGTCGTTGCAGGACACGCACCTGCAGTTCAGGTCAAAGCTCACCGACGAAACGACAATGGACAGCACCATCGGCGGGACGCGCCCGCTTCTGGCATCTCCGGTCTTTCAGGCATTATGGCAGCACGGGCGCACGCATTTCGCCAAGGACACGCAGGTCCTCGTCGACAAGATCATCCGTGAGACGCCTCTCGCCGAGCCGGTGGATATCGTCGCGCGGTTTAAGAGCGATCTCGCCGCTATTGTGGCTTGAACTCTTTCGGGATCGCGTCGGCTTCCGCCGGGCTGAGCGGCGTCATGGTCTTGACGATGCAGTGGCTCGGGAGGCTGCCCGGAACGTCGCGCGAAACGCGCAAGTCCCAATCCGCCGCGGTGCACATCCGCTGCGATCCGCTCGTCAGCGTGGTGATGTGAACGCCCTGCTCGGTGAGCAGCGGGCACGATGCGCCGAGGTCGAGCCGGTAATAGCGCGTCTGGCTTACACGAATGAAGATCGTCTTGGCGTCCTGTGCGCGCCAGCCGTCGAATTCGTGCATCGAGAAGCACGCCATCGCCCGGTCTGCGGCCATGGCGGAACTTCCCATGAGGATCATCAGGGTGGATGCAAGGACCAGAACGCGTTTCATGGGCGAACCTCTGTGCGGCTGCCGAATCCTACCGCTCCGGCGGACGCTTGTCGCCTATATCGCGTTGCGTGATACTGCAACTTTCCGGGGGGATAACATGCGTCTGTGGCTTTTGGCGTTGCTGGCTGCGCTGCCGGCGGCGGCGTTCGCAAAACCGGCTGCCGAAACGGCGCCGGTGCCCCTTGAAACACAGCATATCTGCATGTTGCCGCCAACCGGCAACTTTCCGTTGGCACCGACCCTCGCCAGCTTCACCGTCGCCCCGAATGGCTCCGTCAAGGACGTCTGGCTCGCGGACAAGTCCGGAATTGCTGCGATCGACGACGCGGCCAAGACCTGCGCAGGCGCGTGGCGGTACCGCCCTGCGACGCGCGCGGGCAAGCCGGTCGAGAAAGTCTGGCAGGACGTGATACGATGGAATGCGCGGGTCGGCGCGACCAACGTCATCACAGTTTCCAACAGGCCGCCGCCGCCCCCCGGCGGGCAGCAGACCCACGAACAGATTGTAACGCCCGTTTCCGTCGGCCGTCCGCACAGTTGTGAGAGCTACTATCCGAAGGCCGCGATCGATGCGCACGCGCAGGGCACGACGCTGATGTCCTTCCGCGTCACGGCGGACGGATCGACGAAAGACGTCACCGTCACCAAATCGAGCGGGAACGCTGATCTGGATGCCGCCGCACAGACCTGCGTCGCACAATGGAAATACAGGCCGGCGATGTCGAACGGAGCGCCCGTCGAGATGCCCTGGCAGGCGAATGTCCTTTGGTCGCTCGCGGGCGGTCCACGGCCCTACGACACGCCCCCCGTGCGCCAGGAAAGCGCAAGCTGCGCGGCATTCTACACGCCCGAGATGGTCAAGGAGCGCCCCGTCCGGTCGCGGCTGTTTCAGGTGACCATCGGCACCGATGGTCTGGTCAGCAACGTCGTGGCGCCGGTGCCGGCGGATGCACTGCTCGACGATGTATCAACGGCGTGTATCAAGTCATGGCACTTCGTGCCGGCGCTCAAAGACGGCGCACCGGTTCAAGTCACGATACTTCAGCTCCTGAATTGGAGTATGCAGGGTCTGCTGTTGCCGAAGGCGCCGCGGGGCTGCGCGAAATTTGCAGGGCCCAGCGCTGCCGCGCCCTCGGGCATCGAGGGAATAACGGGCGTACATTTCCGCGTCACGACCGATGGCCGGGCGGAAGACGTGGCGCTGGATCGTTCGAGCACCAGCGACGCACTCGACCAGGCCGCCCTCGCCTGCGCCGCGACATGGCGCTTCGATACGCAAGGCCTCGCGCTCCCGCCTGGTGGCTATCCGCAACACGTCATCATCGACTGGCAGCGCGAATTGGCGGCACCGAAATAAACACCGCCGCGGGGATGGCATGCGCATTCATCTTGCAATCTTGCTCACTCTGATCGCCGGCCCGGCATGGGCCGAGGGCACGACGGCATCGGCAATTCTGGACCGTGGAGATTCAGGGACCTGTCAGCAATCGACCTTCGCAGGAATGCAATCGCCGGGCATGGCAGCTTTCAGCTTTTTGGTCACCGCCGAAGGTTCTGCGAAAGACGCAGCGCTTCTGCAGTCAAGTGGAAATCGGGAGGCTGACGCTGCCGCGCGGCAATGCCTCGAAACGCAACGTTACAAACCAACTCTGCGCTATGACGTGCCGATTGAAGAGTTGTGGGTAGCAAATGTTACATGGTGGGCCGACAAAGCACCGGAAGTGGCCGTCAATAAAGGGCCGAACGAGTGTTCAAATTACTACCCAACGGAAGCGCTCGCGGCCGGGGCACAAGGCACGACGAAGTTCACACTTCGAATGCATGCCAATAACATGTCAGGTTTCTCGCTCACGCAATCGAGCGGGAACATTTATCTCGATGAGGGTGCAGTTCTTTGCACCTCTCAGGATCCAGTGACACACGGCGCCATGGACAGCCAGGGCAACACCTGGAAAGTGACGGTCACTTGGACTTTGCATCCGCATCAGCAGGATGCGCAGCATCCGGAGTCGAACATCAATTTGTCCGATCATGTGATCAACATGATTCTGTCTCCGCCCGACCCGGCGAAAGACGCGCATGATAATTCACCGTGCCTGAAGAATTATCCCGATGCTGCGCGAAAGAACCATGCGGAAGGCGTCGCGAAGGTTTACGTCTTCACAACGCCGGAAGGAAAAAAGGAGCACGCCAGAATCGAAATGTCGAGCGGCGACCCCGATCTAGATGCAGCGTCTGTTCAATGCGCAATCGACTCTCATATGGGCACCCAACCAGGCAAACATATCCTGTATTTTGTTTGGGATTTGGGCGATCCGCCGACTCCCGCGGAGCCCTTTAAGCCATGCACAAGCTTTGGAACAGTGACCGCCGATATGGTGAGAGGCATCCGTGGGTCCACGACCATCGCCTACAACCTGATGCCGGACGGAACCGTCAAAACCGTAAAGACGCTGCTATCCAGCGGAAACAGCGAGTTGGACCGAACCGCGGAGCTATGCATCAAACCCCAGCGGTACAACACCTCAACATGGAAGCTGCCAGCCGAAGGGATGACAAAATATCTGTCGGTCGACTGGCGCAAGGCACTAGCGGCGGCCAAATAGCCTTTCGATATCGCTGAGCTTCAGTTCCACATAGGTCGGGCGGCCGTGGTTGCATTGGCCGGAGTGCGGGGTCGCTTCCATCTCGCGCAGGAGCGCGTTCATCTCGTCGGCGTTTAGACGACGGCCGGAGCGCACCGAGGTGTGACAGGCAAGCGTCCCGGCGACTTCTTCGAGGCGTTCTTTCAAGGACAGCGCCGAACCGGTTTCCGCGATGTCGTCGGCGAGATCGCGCAGCAGGCCCTTGATATCCATCTGGCCGAGCATCGCGGGCGTTTCGCGTACCGCGACGGCGTCGGGTCCGAAGCTTTCGACCACCAGACCCAACTCGGCGAGCTGATCGGCGCGGGCGAGCACGCGCTCGACCTCTGCCGGATCGAGATCGACGATTTCGGGAATGAGCAGCGGCTGGCGCGCGACGCCGCCGTTCTCCATCGCGTGTTTCATACGCTCGTAGACGAGACGTTCGTGCGCCGCGTGCTGGTCAACGATGACGATGCCGTCAGCGGTCTGTGCGACGATATAGGTCTCGTGCAACTGCGCGCGCGCTGCGCCGAGCGGCGTATCCGGCGGTGGATCGGTGGGCATGGCCTCGAAGCGCGTCGAGACCTCCGGCGTGAACAGCGGCGCATGATATTCCCGCGCAGCGTCCATCACCGCATGAGGCTCAGGCCGGAAGTAATACGGCGCGGCCTGCGGGCGGAGCGAGGCAAGCGTATCGCCGGCAACCGTTGTCGAGGCGCGATGGCCGGCGTCATGCAGCGCGTGTTTGAGCGCTGACACTATGAGTCCGCGCACCAGACCGGAGTCACGGAAGCGGACTTCCGTCTTCGCAGGGTGCACGTTCACGTCTACAAACGCCGGATCGCATTCCAGGAACAGCGCCAGCGCCGGGTGACGATCACGCGCGAGGAAATCCGCATACGCGCCGCGCACTGCGCCGATCAGAAGCTTGTCGCGCACCGGCCGTCCGTTCACGAACAGGAACTGCATCGCGCTGTTGGCGCGGTTGTAGGTCGGCAGCCCCGCAAAGCCGGCGAGCTTCACGCCCTCGCGCTCGGTCGAAACCGGCGCGGCGTTGTCGCCAAAATCGCGACCCATGATCTTGGCGAGACGGTTCAAACGGCCGCTGAACAGATCGGCTTCCGCCGGAAGATCGAGAGACCGGCGCCCGTCGAGAGTCAGCGTGAACGCCACATCGGGCCGCGCCATCGCCAGGCGCTTTACGACGTCCAGCGTCGCCAGATCTTCCGAGCGTGCGGATTTGAGGAATTTGAGGCGCGCGGGTGTCGCGAAGAAAAGCTCGCGCACTTCGACGCGCGTGCCGTGTTGGCCGCGCGCGCGAAACCCTGTCGGCGCGGGACCTTCAACATGTCCGCCTTCAACACGAATTTCATGTGCCTCGCCCGTTGCCGTTCGGCTGGCAATGCAGAGCCGCGCGACCGCGCCGATGGACGGCAGCGCCTCGCCGCGGAATCCCATCGTCGCGATCATCGTGAGATCGTCGTCGTTCAGCTTCGAGGTCGCGTGACGCTCGATGGCGAGCGCGAGATCGTCGGCCTCCATGCCGATGCCGTTGTCCTCGACAAGGATCAGATCCGCACCGCCCGCGCCCATCGCGATCTCGATGCGCGTGGCGCCGGCGTCGAGCGCGTTCTCGATCAGCTCCTTGGCGGCGCTGGCCGGACGTTCGACCACCTCGCCCGCAGCGATGCGGTTGATCGTGCCCTCGGAAAGACGGCGAATCCTCATGCCCCATCCTACCCCGCGCGACGCGGTGGAAAGCGGCCTATCGTCTATTTTCCACTCAAATATTGCCGCGCCAGGACCTTGCCCTCTTCCACGCCGGGCTGGTCGAAGGGATCGACGCCCATGAGCTTGCCCATGAGGATCGTCTCCAGCATGAAATGCATCATCAGTGCGCCGATGGAACGCTCGTCGATCTTTGGCAGATGGATCACGCGCACCGGACGGCCATTGCGGCTCAGCGTCTGCGCCGTCGCACGCGCCTCGGCATCGACGAGATCACCCATGTGCTTGCCCGCGAGATAATCGAGGCCAAGCGATTTGGAGCGCTCGACCGGCGCGGCAAGGCCCGCGCCGTTCGTGTCGGTCGACAGGATCGTGTAGAGCGACTTGCCCGGGCCGTCGCGGAACATCTGCAACTGGCTGTGCTGATCGACGGGGCCGAGTGCGCCCACCGGCGTTGAGCCCTTACCGTCCTTGCCGAGACTCTCCGCCCAAAGCTGCCGCCACCACGCATGGAATGTGTCGAGACGGTCGGCATAAGCCCAAAGCACCGTCTGGTCCAGGCGTCCGGCTTTCGCGAGTGCCGAATGCAGCGCCGCGCCTTGCGCGCATTCCGGCTGCGCGTCGGAGAGCGCGTAATCGAGATAGTCCTGCGCGCCCTTGCGCAGCGCCTTGATGTCGATGCCCATCAGGATCGCGGGCAGCGCGCCGCACATCGTGAGCACCGAATAGCGTCCTCCGACGTCCTTCGGGTGATCCAGAACCGGCGCCTCGATGCTGGCGGCAAATTTGCGCAGCACGTTGTCGCCCGGCTCGGTGATCATGACGAAGTGGTGCTTGAGATATTTCGCGGCGCCCGCCTTGTCGAAAAGATCCGCGGCGGTCAACGCCTGCATCAGCGTCTCCGCCGTGCCGCCGGATTTGGATATTGCGACGAAGCGTGTGGTCTTGAGATCGACCTTCGACAGATATTCCTGCCATGCGAAGGGATCGGGGTTGTCGTGGAACGTGACTCGCGGCGCGCCGCGGTCGTGGTTTTCGAGCGCGGCTTTCAGCGCCTGTCCGCCCAAGCTCGACCCTCCGATGCCGAGGATCGCGATGTCGGTTGTGTTCTTGCAGAAAGTTTCGGCAACCTTCTCCGCCGCCTCGACATCGTCGGTGCGCGACGGCACGCCGAGCAGTTCGAGCGATTTGTCGGCGCGCGCCTTGCGCAGCCAGTCGAGATGCGGCGCGGTTGCAGCAAGAGCGGCGTCATAATCCGCCTTCGCAACAGCGCCTTTGCCGGAGAGAGCCAGATCGAGGGAGATCGTCAATGGGAGTGAGGTCATGGTCCTAACAATGTAGCAGAGGTCGCAAAGTTCCGTGCAACCAATATTGCAAATGGTTCAGCGTGAATTCTCGAGTTGCATTTCTTGCTGCCCCTTCTTCACCAGATCGCGCCCTATCTCCGTGGTCGCTTTCCCTCTCACCAGGAGTATCTGCCCACAACGCTGAGCTTCCGCTCTGAACTGCTCGTTATTCAGTGTTTTTATTTGCGCAATGATCTGATTTTCCAAGTCTGCACCCGGCGCGCGACCATCAATGCGGCCCAGAAAATACATAGACCCTATCATGCCTGCGGTTTTCGCAGCGGGATCCGATGACATACTGGTCTGCATGGTGACAATGAAACACCGCACATCGCTCGCGATATCATCGGCTGGAGGAGCGGGCGCGGTAGAGACATCCGGCGCAGGTGCCGCAGCGAGAAGGCCAACCAGAGATATAGCCAGGACACTCATGCACGCCCCCGTCTTACCGCTATTTCTTTTTTCCCGCGGTGATCGTTCCCGCAACGACAACCGTCATGCGTTTGGGATCGAAATATTGCTTCGCGACCCGCTTTACATCATCGAGTGTCACCGCGTTGATCAGTCCGTTACGTTTGGCGACATAATCGACCGTCATCCCGGAACGCTGGAACGAACTCAGCTGCCCCGCGATACCGGCGTTGGACGAGAACGAGAGCGGGTACGATCCGGTGAGATAGGTCTTCGCATCGGCGAGTTCCTGCGCCGTCGGGCCTTCGGCGGCAAACTTCGCCATCGTGTCACGCACGGCTGAGAGCGTCTGGTTCATCGCGTCCGCACGCGTGGCGACCGAACCTTCGATCAGACCGGCTTTGCGCAACGCCGGCACATCGGTCGAGATATCATAGGTCAGGCCGCGCTTCTCACGCACTTCATTCGTGAGCCGCGATGAGAACCCGCCGCCACCGAGAATGTAATTCGCGACATAGGCGGTGAGATAATCCGGATTGCTGCGCAGAAGGCCCGGCAGCGCGAACACAGCGTTGGGCTGCGGTACGTCCATTTTGAATTCGTGCATTCCAGGCGCGCCGAGACGCGTCGGGTTCGGCGGCGGCGGCACTGCGTTCGCACGCAACGGGCCGAAGGTCGATTTGATCAGGGCCGTGAGCGTGGCCGCATTGACGTCGCCCGCAACCGCGATCTTCACGCCGTTGCGGACCCAATGGCTTGCCGCGAAGTTCACAAGATCGTTGCGGTTGATCGACACCAGACCCGGCGGCGTTCCCTCCGGCGCATGGCCGTAGGGATGCGGCCCGAAAAAGACCTGATGAAAATCGCGCGCGACAATCTCGGACGGGTCTTCATCCTGCTGCTTCAGGTTCTGCAGCATCTGCGCGCGCACGCGATTGATCGCATCGGCATCGAAGCGCGGATGCGCGAGCGCGGTACCGAGAAGCTTGAACGCGTCCTTGGCATTGGCGGTCAGCGTGACCAGCGACACGACCGTCCAGTCGCGGTCGGCATCGATCGAAAGCTGGATCGCCTTGTCGGCAAGCGCGTCGTGAAACGCTTTGGAGTCCAGCCGTCCCGCGCCCTCGTCCATCAGCGACGCGGCGAAAGATGCAAGGCCTTCCTTGCCGTTCGGGTCGTAGGCGGAGCCAGCGGGGAATGCCACGAACATCGCCACCATCGGCAGCGTGTGATCCTCAGCAAACCAGACGTCCTCGCCCTTGGCGACATTGATCTGCTTCGCACCGAACGCGGATGCGCTCGCGGGGATTAGTGCAATCAAAGCGGCGGCGAGTGCGAGCCTTTTCATGAGCCTGGCGTGAGCGTTGCGCTCACCGCCTCCCGCTTGATCAGGAAATTCTTCGCGGCCTTGGAAACGGCGTCACCGCTGACAGCCTGAATGCGATCCGGCCAGGCGCGCACGTCGAACGCCGTCAGGCCGATGGTCATCGCCTGACCGTAAGCTGCCGCCATCGCATATGGACTGTCACGGCGGTAGGTCGCGCTCGCGATGAGCTGCGTCTTGGCGCGCGTCAGGTCTTTTGCGTTCGGCGCCGCTTTCGCACAATCCGCAAGGATGCCGTCGACCGCTTTTTCCAACGCCGCCAGCGATACGCCGGGCCGAGGATACGCATAAACGGAGAACTCGCCGGAATCGCGCGCGTATCCGTCAAACGATGCGCCGGCGCTGGTCGCCATGTGCCGTTCGACCACTAGCTTGCGGTACAGAAGGCCGGTCGCATCGCCGCCCATCAATTGCGCTAGGGTCTCAAGCGCCTCTGCCTGTCCCGGCGCGCCCTCGGCATAGCTCGGCACGCGATAGACCCGCATGAACAGCGGTACTTTCGCATCCTTGCTGGTCACGTCGAGCCGCGTTTCGGCCATGCGCGGCGGTTCGGCATAGGTCGCGCGCGAGACGAGCTCACGGGCGGACACTTTTCCGAACGCCGCCTGCGCGTCGTTACGCACCTCTTCCACCGTCACGTCGCCCGCAACGATCAGGATCGCATTGTTCGGCGCGTAGTGGTGCTTGTAGAAATCCTGCGCCTCGACGCGGTCGATGCGGCGCACCTCTTCCGGCCAACCGATTACAGGGCGGCCGTAGGGATGCGAGAGATGCAGCGCCGCGTCGATCTGCTCTACCAGCAAGGCCTGAGGGTCGTTGTCGATACGCATGCGGCGCTCTTCCAGAACGACATCGCGCTCGGTCGAGACGTTCTTGTCGGAGAGATCGAGGTTGGCCATGCGGTCGGCCTCGAGCGCCATGACCATCGGCAGACGGTCCTTGGCGATCTCCTCGTAGAACGCCGTGTAGTCGTGCGTGGTGAAAGCGTTGTCCTGGCCGCCATTGCGCGCAACGGTGCGCGAGAATTCGTCGCCCGGCGTCTGTTTCGTGCCACGGAACATCATGTGCTCGAAGAAATGCGCGAGTCCCGAAACGCCCGGCGGGTCATCCATCCCGCCGACCTTGAACCAGATCATCTGTGTGACGACGGGTGCACGGTGGTCGGGGATCACGACCACCTGCATCCCGTTCTGGAGTGCGAATTGAAAGGCTTGCGGGCCGCCGTTCGGCGCGGCGTGAGCGGAGAACGCAACTAGAGTGGCGATCGCGGCAGCGACCGCGACTCTAGAACCAATCAAACCAGCCGCCCTTGTCTTCTTTCTTCTCGTCGATCGTCGCGGAGTCGGTCGACTTCTTTTTGTGTGCCGGTGTTGCTGCCGGTTCTCCGCCATTCTTCGCCGCATCGAGACGCTTGGCTTCCGCTTCGGCGTCTACGTTCGTGCCCGCGGGCGCCTTGTCCTGCCAGAACAGCATCTTCTGCGTGAACGCATCATCCGCAGCTTCCATCGCACGGCCGTCGGACGCGACCTGCTGGCGGATAGAGTGATCGGGATTGGTTGCGTTGGCGGCCGTGAGCAACTGCTTCTCGCCTTCGCTCATGTCGGCGGGCAAAGCCTTGTTGCCGTTCGCGTCAAACAGCGCTGCCTGCGCGGAATCGGTCGGCTCGACCTGGTTCACCGGCGGCGCACCATCGCGCGGCGGACGCAGATTGAAATCCGGCGGCATGACAAGCGGCGGCTTGGTTACGACGGCGAACTCGTCCGGGCTGTCCTTCGTCAGTCCCGAAGCTTCGCGGAAGGCGTGGCAGCCCATGAGCGCAAAAGCACCAGCGGCGAGGACCGCGGCGCGGACAACATGTTTAGAACCGTACTGCATGCTTGCTCCCATCATGCGCTGCCGTTCCCCGCCCGGACGTCCGGTTTCAACAGCGCATCGTATAAAAGGGCTATGACGCCGAATGTGATTGCCGCGTCAGCCACGTTGAACACATACCAGTCATAGCCGAGGCCGTAAAAGTGGAAAAAGTCGGCAACCTTTCCGTGGACCAGCCGATCGATCAGGTTTCCCAGCGCCCCGCCGATCACCAGGCCCAGGCCAACGGTCAGCGTTAACCGGTTCGAGACCCACAGCCACCAGCCCAAACCGACCACCGCAACGATGGAAAACAGGGCCAGAATGGCGCTTCCCATCGGGCTGCTGGCCGGGAACAGGCCGTAGCTGACGCCCGGGTTCCACACCATCACAAGATTAAAAAACGGCAAGACGCCAATATTCGCGCCCGGCGGCATATCGATGAAGTGCAGTGCATACAGCATCAGAAGCTTCGTGCCCTGATCCAGAACCAGCGCAATGGCCGCCGCGACAATGCCCCAGTCACGCGCCGATAGATCGAGCTTGTTCATGCATTCCCCAGACTGTCGACCGCCTCAGAGCAGCGGTTGCAGAGATCGTCGTGCTTCGGATTCTTGCCCACTTCTTCCAGGATCATCCAGCAGCGCGCGCATTTGTTTCCGCGTGCGTGCTCGAACTTCGCAGCGACACCATCGACATCGGGAAGACGGAACGCATCTTCCGGCGCATCGACGTGCGCGATGTGTGCCGTGGACGTGATCATGATCTCGGCGAGCGGAACGCTCTCCAGAATCTTCCGGTCGGCATCGTCGGTAACATAGACGAGCGGCGCGGCCTCAAGGCTCGCGCCGATGACCTTGTCACGGCGCGCGATCTCGAGTGCGCCGGTAACGACGCGGCGGATCGTGCGGATACGATTCCACTTCTCGACCAGTGCTGCGTCTTTCCACGACGGCGGCGTTTCTGGGAACTGGTGCAGATGCACGCTGTCATCCGGGAAGCGCAAGGTCCAAGCCTCTTCCATCGTGAAACACAGGATCGGCGCGAGCCAAGTGACCACACGACGGAACGCTTCATCCGTCACCGTGCGCGTCGCGCGGCGGCGCAGCGAGCCGATGGCGTCACAATAGAGAACATCCTTGCGGATATCGAAGTACAGGGCCGACAGTTCGTTCGTGCAGAACGAGAATACGGTGTTGTAGACGCGGTTGAAGTCGTACTTCGTATAACCCTCGCGCACGACCGCATCGATCTCCGCGAGCTTGGCGAGGATATAGCGCTCCAGCTCCGGCATCTGATCGCGGCCGACACGCTCGCTTTCGTCGAAGCCCGAAAGATTCGCGAGCATGAAGCGGATCGTGTTGCGCAGACGGCGATAGGCATCGGTGTTCGACTGGATAACGTCGTTGCCCATGCGCAGGTCTTGGGTGAAGTCCGACGACGCGACCCACAGGCGGAAAATATCCGCACCGTTCTTGTCCGCAATGGTCTGCGGCAGGATCACATTGCCGACCGACTTCGACATCTTGTCGCCTTCGCGGTCGAGCACGAAGCCTGCGGTCAGCACCTCATCATACGGCGCGCGGCCGCGCGTGGCGCAGCTTTCGAGCAGCGACGACTGGAACCAGCCACGGTGCTGGTCAGAGCCTTCGAGATAGAGATCGGCGTGCGACTTCTGCGGCCATTCGGGTTCGAGCGGATGCTCGACCGTGAACACATGCGTCGAGCCGGAATCGAACCAGACGTCGAGGATGTCTTTCACTTGCTCATAGTCTTCGGCGCTGTAGTCATTGCCGAGGAAGCGCGACGCGGGCGAATTGAACCACGCATCCGCGCCTTCTTTCTTGAAGGCGTCCGTGATGCGTTCGTTGACCTTTGGATCGTTCAGGATCTTATCGGTCTTCTTGTCGACGAAGATCGCGAGCGGCACGCCCCAGGCACGCTGACGCGACAGCACCCAGTCGGGACGATCCTTCACCATGCCCGCGATGCGGTTCTCGCCCGACGGCGGATACCACGTCGTGTCGCCGATGGCTTTCATTGCGCGCGTGCGCAAGGTGCCGCCGCCCGGAATTTCCTTATCCATCGCCGCGAACCATTGCGGCGTCGCACGGAAGATCACGGGCGCTTTAGACCGCCACGAATGTGGATATTGGTGGCGCAGCTTTCCCTTCGCGAGGAGCGCGCCACCTGTATCGAGTTCCTTTATGACCGCGCCGTTGGCATCGCCATCTTTTCCATCTGGTGTAAGGATGCGCTTCCCGACGAGCAACGGAAGACCAGCGACCTCGGTAAATGAACCATCCGCTGCAACAACGCTGAATGCATCGGGATTGGTCCTCATGTAGTCCGGGAAGTTCGCGAGCATAAGCTCGAAATCTTCTTCGCCGTGACCGGGCGCAGTGTGTACGAAGCCTGTACCGGTGTCTGCCGTGACATGATCGCCCGGCAACAAAGGGACCTCAAATAAATATTGCTTCGTTTCGTAGTTATGAAACGGATGCCAGCATTTTAGCGTGCTTGGATCGATTGCTCGAACCAACTTCAATGAAATTGCAGCATGTTTGGCAACGTCGTCTGCAAGCGACTGGGCAAGCACCAACCATTCGCCAACGCGTGCACGCTCGCCTTCGCGGACTTCCATCACTTCGTAAATCGCATAACCGTTCTGATCTGCGATTTTCGGCGAATAGGCTATCGCTCGGTTTCCCGGGATCGTCCACGGCGTGGTCGTCCAGATCACCACGCTCATCTTCATGAGCTCGTGGTCAGGAAGCGGAACATTTCCCCGCACCGGAAATTTCACGTAGATGGTTGGGCTCGTCTTCTCGTGGTACTCGACCTCGGCTTCGGCGAGCGCGGTCTTTTCGACCGGCGACCACATCACCGGGCGGAACCCGCGATAGAGCAGATCGTTGGCGACGAACTTGTGAAGTTCGCCCGCGATCACCGCCTCGGCGCGATAGTCCATCGTCGTATAGGGCTTGTCCCACTGGCCCATGCAGCCAAGCCGCTTGAACTGTGCGCGCTGCACATCGATCCAGCCTTCGGCGAATGCTCGGCAATCGCGGCGAAGCTGATCGATCGGAACTTCGTCCTTCGACTTTCCTTCCTTGCGATACTTCTCCTCGATCTTCCATTCGATCGGCAGGCCGTGACAGTCCCAGCCCGGGATGTATGGCGCATCGAAGCCGAGGAACCCGCGCGACCGCACGACGATATCCTTCAGCACCTTGTTCAACCCAGTGCCGGAATGGATTTCGCCGTTCGCGTATGGCGGACCGTCGTGCAGCACGAAGAGCGGCTTGCCCCTCATCTTCTTGCGGATACGTCCGTAGAGATCGGTCTTCTCCCACGCCTCGAGCCATTTGGGCTCGGCTTGCGGCAAACCAGCCTTCATCGGGAAGTCAGTCGCGGGGAGGAACAGCGTGCCGCGATAATCGCGCGCGTTGGGGTCTTCAGGTTTGGTCATCGGTTCAGGCCTTAAATTTCGTTGGGGGTGCGGACGGTCGTCCCGGTCTCCGCGGCGAAAGGCTCTAGTCCTTCCGGCGCGCAGCCGGGCGGCGAATTCGCGAATTCCCAAGGAAATTCAACATCGGCCTGCCTGCAAATCAGCGAAACCGGGTTCTAGCAGCGGGTGTCCGGGCGGTCCAGCACGCTTCTTAACCTCCCCCTTGTGGGGGGAACTATCCGCTTGACGTACCATAAATCAGATACTAACCCTTCGGGCGACAGGCCGTCAGACTTTAGCGCAGACGACTGGCGGCTTCTTCCTGCCGCCAAAGCGCTATGCAGCGAGTTTCCTGATCTACCATCATGGGACTCGCTGCCGCTGGACTACAAGCATTTTTGGCTACGTTGCGTTGAGCGGGTCGCTAACAACCTTTTGAAAGCCTAGAGGCTTCCATGAGCTTCTGATTGGTTCTTGCCGGGTTATCCCGGCTATTACCCGATATGTGGGGGAGTTGATCTCGGCTCCCACTATCGAGGCGAACAGGCGTATGTCCGTGGCGATAATGTGAAGGCCGCCTCCGATACGCGCTGAAAAACATTTCATGTGATGCGCTCCCCACCATTGCGGGGGTAATACTTCCGCCTCGATATCCGGGGCTAGCCCGATGTAGCGCCACCAGTGCTCTGGCAAATAATCGCTCAAAATAATCTTCTCCAGAAGTGGAGTAACATCAGAGGTCTCAAAAGAGACATACATCATTCCGTGCGCGATTTTGGCCAGAAACTGGAACACCGCTCCTGAATTAAATAGAGCAGAAGTGGAAACAAAACCGGGATGTTTTAACGCTTTGGCTAATGCATCTTTCCGGTCATAAAAATGCATAAGCCGAATACCTGTTTCTTGGCTTCTGCCCGTGAGTAATCCGGGCGCAGCATCAGGTATAGGCATGGTGAGATAATTTGGACGGTCTTCTAAAGGCACCATCTTTGTCAAAAGCTTCCCGTCCTGCCTAATAATTATGGCCCCAGTTGTTGGGGCAGATTTAGGATCGGATAAATCCAAATTGTTTTGGACGCGGAACAGTTTCCAATTCTTCGTTAGACACTCTTCTTCAATTTTACAGGTCTTAACTCGACATTTCTCACAGCTGCTTTTTAAGAGAATTACTCCGCCGCCCAATCCCTTTGGGATCACATGTTCGCGTGAAAGCTCTTCTGTGCTATGCTCTGGGCAGTACATGCAATAATTCAGTGGGCCGAGAACTTTTGGCCTCGTCTTATGTGTTCGGAAATGATCCATGCAGAACGACTCTGAAAATTTAAGCGTTGCCGAAGCCAAACGCCGCGATACGCTCCTACTGTGTTTACTGAAAACGCCGCCCCAGCAACGCCCAAAACGCGCGTCGGCAAAACCCAAGAAACGTAAGCCTACTAGGACTCCCGCTTCTCGCGCCAGCGTATAAATGCCTTGGATTTCTGCTTATTGGTGCGGGGCTTCGTCAAGCTGATGATAGAGCAGGCGCTTACCCTTCGCTCCTGCGAGCAAGGCGTCGGCGCGCTCTGCATCCGACAAATGACGGTTGCTGTGTCTCCAATCAAACTCACGCAAATAACGCGGCAAGTGGGCTTCACTGATGTTGTGGAATTGGCCGTACACGCCGCGTTTTAGCAGCGCAAAGAACGACTCCACAGTGTTGCTGTGAGCATCGCCGCGAACGTATTCACCCTTGCCATGATCGACCATTTCATGACGGACAAACTCTTTGCCCATCGCCATATAACCGCCAGCCGTATCGGACATGAGCGAGGATTTACGACTCACGGTTTTCATAACGATAGGACGCAAGGTCTTGCCCGCAACATTGGCAACGTGATGCGAACGCACCGCGCCGCCACGTTCAATAAGCGAGTGAACGATTAGCTTGCCAGCGCCGCCGATGTTCTTCGCGTTGCGCTTGTTCCAATGCTTGTTCTTTTCCTTGCCGCCGATATAGGTCGTATCGGCTTCGACAATTTTGCCCTCGCCACCAATCGGACCGGCTTCAGCAGGTGTAGGCGCGCATTCGCGAAGCCTGTGGAACAGAAACCAAGCCGTCTCGTAATTCGTGCCGATATGGCGCTGCAACTGAAGCGCGCTCATGGACTTTTTGGAGTTCGCCATGAAGTCAGCAGCCATAACCCATTTGGAAAGCGCGACATGCGAGCGTTCCATGACGGTGCCGACCGTCACGCTAAATGGCTTGCGGCAATCCTTGCACTTGTAGACGCCGGGGCGGGTCGATTTGCCCATGAGCTTTGTGATGCGGTCGCCAAACTGGCCGCAACGCGGGCATGTCGCGCCAGCATCACCCCAGAGGATCAGTTCTAGGTGAGCGCGGGCTGCGTCCTCATCATGATAGATCGCATCGGTCAGAGGGCGCTTCGGCTTGCGGGGGGCTTTATTCGGCATGGGCTTGAACCTTGATTATGGCGCAAGCCTACCGGATCAGCCGTGGTACGTCAAGCGGATAGTTCCCCCCACAAGGGGGAGGTTAAAGTGAAGCGAGTACCTTCTTCGCGTCTTGTGCGTCTTTCGCGATCTGCGCTTTCAGCGCGTGAAGATCGGGAAGGTTCATCTCGGGCCTGAGATACGCGACCAGTTCGACGGAGAGATGCTTGCCGTAGAGATCGCCGTCAAAATCGAACAGCCAGGTTTCGAGCAGCGGCGTCGGCGTCTCGAACATCGGGCGGATGCCGAAATTGGCGACGCCGAGATGGCGCGACACGACCTTCTCGTCCTCCAGCACCGACGCGCGCACCGCGTACACGCCAAACGCCGGTTTGATGCAATCGACCAGACGCATGTTGGCAGTGGGAACACCGATGGTGCGACCGCGCTTGTCGCCATGTTCGACGCGCGCTTCGACGGCCCAGTAGTGACCGAGCAGACGCGCTGCTTCATCCGGCCTGCCCTGCTGCAGCGCGTGGCGGATTTGCGTGGAGGAGATTTTCTCCGAGCCCTCGGCGGCGACCGGTTTGAAGATCTCAACGCCGAAACCTTCCATGTCGCCCATATAAGAGAGCAGCGCGGCATTGCCCGCGCGACCCTTGCCGAACTGGAAATCCTCGCCGACGACGATGCATCCGGCGGCGAGGCCCTTCACCAGCACATCCATCACGAAGTCCTGCGCGGTCTTCGAAGCCATGTGCGCATCGAATGGCAGCGCGAACATCGCATCGACGTGCAGATCGGCGAGCAGGCGCGCTTTCACACGGAATGGTGTGAGCCGAAACGACTCCGGCGAGGGACGGAAGAACTCCTGCGGATGCGGCTCGAACGCGAGCACGGCCAGCGGCGCGCCGCGATCACGTGCGTGATGCTCCGCTTCCTCGATCAGCGCGCGATGGCCCAGATGCACGCCGTCGAAATTGCCGACCGCCACCACAGCGCCCTGAAATGCGCCGGGCACATTCTCGTAGTGACGGAAGATTCGCATCAGGCCTTTGGACGCGACGGCGCCATGACCATCGCTTCGCCTTCGACGACCGTCGTGTCGCCGACCTTGCACACCGCGTCGAAGATCACGCGGCGCTTCTCGGCATTCACCTCACGGACCGTACAAGTGGTGACGACGGTATCGCCGATGCGCACCGGCGCCTTGAAGCGCGTGGTCAGCGACATAAAGATCGTTCCCGGACCCGGCATCTGCATGCCGAGCACGGTCGAGATATAGCTCGCCGACAGCATGCCGTGGGCGATGCGGCCCTTGAACATCGTTGTCTTGGCGAATTCCTCGTCGAAATGGACGGGATTCGTGTCGCCGCTGACTTCGCCGAACAACTGGATATCGCGCTCGGAGATGGTCTTGGTGAAGCTCTCCGACATGCCGGGTTTGAGATCGTCGATATAATAGGTCATTGGCCGTCCTTTATTTCCCGGGGCGTTATCCGCGAAGCGGCGCTACCACACAAGCGCGCGCATCGCCGCGCGGGCGTGCACGCCGGCTTTTGCGAACAGTTCCGAAAGATGGCCCGGCGACATGTCGGCCACATCTTCACCGTGTATTCCGTCGGCGATGAACAGCGCGTCGATCCCCGCCACGTTCGCGCCCCTTATGTCGGTGTGCATGCCGTCGCCGATGCCCAGCAGGCGCTTCGCACCCGGCAGGTTCGCGCGCACCAGATCGTAGATCTCCGGCTTCGGCTTCCCGTAATAGATCACCGAACCGTCCATCTTTTCATACGCATCCGCCAGCGCACCCGCGCACCAGATGAGCTTGCCGCCGCGCTGCACCACCCAATCGGGGTTTGCACAAAGCATGAGCAGGTCGCGCGCCTTCATCTGGGCGAAGCGGTCTTTGTAATCATCCGGCGTCTCGACATCGTCATCGAACAATCCGCTGTTCAGAACGATGTCGGCGTGATCGATGTCGGTCTCTTCGATATTGAGACCTTCGAAGATGCCGCGGTCGCGCTCAGGGCCCAGATGGAACATCCGCAGCCGTTTGGCTTTGGAGCGCGCTTCCAGATCGAGGCGCGTCGCGATGCCGGAGGTCACGATCTCATCGTAGCAATCAGTCGGAATATCAAACCGCTTGAACATCGCTTCGACGTCGATCTTCGGCCGCGGTGCGTTGGAGAGCAACACCACCCTGCCCTTGCTGCGGCGGAATTCCTTGAGCGCGGCGACGGCTTGCTGATTTCCGGTATGGCCGTTGTGCAGAACACCCCATACATCGCAAACCAGCGCGTCATAGTCGGACGCGATCTCGGAAAGACCTGTGAGAATCTGGGGCTGCGGCATGATTTCGACACTCCCCTATGGGGAGCGTTGAATCAAGCCGTCTTGCGGAACGGGATAACCGGTGCAGAAGCTTCGGCTTTTTCGGTGGCCTTGACCGCATCGTCGCGCACGGCGCGCGGCTCACCAAACAGATAGCCCTGCGCGAAATCGACCGCGTAGTCGAGAAGCTGCACGACCGTTTTTTCGTCCTCGACACGTTCAACGATGAGGTTAAGGCCGTTGCGCGCCAGAAGTGTCTTGAAGTCCTCCGGACCCACCGCCGCCCGCGCGTTACCCATACCGCCGAGCAGCGTACGCGCGTTGAGCTTGAGATGGCGGAAGCCAAGACTTTTGAGCTTCGCGAAATCGACCGCGAGGTTCTCGACGTGATCCATCGACAGTGCGAAACCGAGATTGGCGAGGTAGGCCAGGTTTTGTTCGCCCTGCACGCCGGCTTTCGTCACCGCGTCCTGACCGAACTCGAAAATGATCTGGCCCGCAAGATCGCGATTGTGCTGCATGTATTCGAGGAACTGCGGGAAGAATTCCGTGTCGGTCAGCGTGTCGCCGGAAATATTGCAGAACACTCCGATGTCCCGGTTCTTCTGCGTCAAACGGCGGACGATTTGCACGCAGCGGAACAGGAGCAGATTATCGACCACGGACATCAGGCCCGCCGGCGCTGCAACCTTGATGTACTGCGCCGGCATGATGACCGAGCCGTCCTCGGCGCGCAGGCGCGACAGCGCTTCATAGAAGCGCAGCTTGCGCTGCGGCAGGCTGACAATCGGCTGGAGATAGAGATCGACCCGGTTCTGTTCGAGGCTCGCACGGATGGTTTCGAGAAGTTCGGGTTCGCCGATCGTCTCAAGGTAACCGCGTGCGCTCTGCGTTGCGCGACGCTCGATGAGATCGGCTTCCGCTTCGACCGGCTCGCTCTTTGCGCTTTGCGAAATCTTTCCGGCGAATTCGCGCATCAGGCTTTCGAGGACCTGCAATTCGGAGACGATCTTGCGGCCCTGCGCGCTCGCCTTGGCCTCGATGGCCTGGCGCATGTCTTCCATTTTCGACTGCGTTTCGCCGAGCGTCTGCTCGATCAGCGCATTCGCCTGCTTGAGCCGCCCGATCTCGCGGATAGCGGAACGATGGTTCTTGCGTGCGGCGCTGCCGGACTGGATCTGATACGCGAAGGTGCAGAGGATAGTGGCTGTCAGAACGCCCACGGGAATTCCCGCAAACAACCCGACCACGCCGCCAATGGCGGCAGCGCCGAACACCGTGATGATGGCAATGAGAATCTTGACCATGCGCAGACCTGAGTCGAAACGGGCAATTGTTGCCGCGCGGGCGTTTCCAATCCCTTAACCACGCGGACGCCACGGAACCGCAAAAGTCTCGCTGCCGTTAAGAAATTCTTTACGCTGCCAGCGGGTCGCCTATGATCGTGTCTCACCCGGAGGCCTCCATGACGACCGCATACGACTTCACCTTCCGCACCATCGATGGCGAGCCGCTGCCACTGTCGAAGTTCAAGGGCAAGGCGGTACTGGTCGTGAATGTCGCGAGCCAGTGCGGACTGACGCCGCAATATTCCGGGCTCGAAGCTCTCTGGCGCGCGAAACGCGACAAGGGCCTCGTGATCCTCGGCGTGCCGGCCAACGATTTCGGCGCACAGGAGCCGGGCACCGAGAACGAGATCAAGACGTTCTGCGAGACTCGCTTTGGCGTCGATTTCCCGATGACGGCGAAGGAGCACGTGATCGGCGGCCAGGCGCATCCGTTCTACAAATGGATCGTCGCGCAGTTCGGCCCGGACGCGGCGCCGAAGTGGAATTTCCACAAATACCTGGTCGGCAAGGACGGCTCGATGCTGGGCACGTTCGGCTCCCGCATGGAGCCGAACGATCCCATCATGAACAACGCCATCGACGAAGCGCTGAAAGCCTAGTTCACCGTCACGTTGACCGGGGTGGACGGGATACCGTTGGCGACAACGACCAACGTACTCGCGCCGGTTTCCGTGGCGGACGAGACGTCGAAGTTCGTCATGACCGTCGCCGCGCCCGTCGCAATACCCATCGTGCTGTGACCATGCGTCTTTTCATAGAAGACATGGCCCGTCGCATTGTTGGTGATGCGCACCAGCGGATAGTTGGTATGATTGTCGAACTCGTCGCCATAGGCGGAGCCCATGTTCAGGCCGTTGAACTGCGTGCCGGACACCTGATACGTCGTGCCGCGCGTCACCGATGACGGCGATGCGCTGATCGTCGGTGCCCAGGACGGGTCGTAGGTGCCGGTCGATTTGTACACGGCAAAGCCGCCGACAAGGATTTCACCAGTTGGAAGCGGCATCAGGATACCGCCTCCCGAGTTGGCCGATTCACGTGTCAGATGCGTGCCGTCGAACTCATAGAGCTGTCCGCTGTAGCCTTCGACCAGAACGTTTCCGTTCGGCAGGATCGATACCGGGTCATCGAACGCCTGATCGCCGTTCGGAAAATCCGGACCGGCCGTCCAGTGGCCGGTCTTGTTGCCCTTGCTCGGTGGCGTCCAGATCGCGGTGTGCGCCTTGGTCTCGCCGTCGGGCATCGCACCGGTCGCAAACACAGTGCCATCCGGGCGACGGATCGCAGCACCGGTTTCTCCCGGTGGATCGTAGCACTTGTTCTTCGGACCATACTGGATGCAGGTACCGCAGCAATTCTGCGGTCCACGCAGATCAACCGGCGTATCGCCGGCACTGACCCATTTTCCCGTATCGGGGATATAGCGCTCGGTGTGCGGATGCGCCTTCACATCGACGGTGAGGAACGTGCCATCAGGCAAAAGCACCCATCCCTCTTCGGCGTTCCAGCCCTGCTTCTTCTTCGAGACAAGCTTGCTCCATTTCAGGGTCGCGGGATCGAGCGCCGCCATCTTGGTCTTGAACTTGTAGCCGAGCACGAAGCGGCCATCGGGTAACACGATCTGCGGCGAGTCGCCGATATTGGTCCACCCCTTCGGCGGATCGATCATCGTCCAGGTGTTTGCGGCGGGATCGTAGACCGCCGTCTGGTTGGTGAAGGCGAACTGGTCGAAATTGTATTCGCCGCCGGAAATGATCACGCGGCCATCCGCAAGCACCGCTTCCGCTTGTGCGTAAGGTGAATAGCCCGAAGGCAGACTCGCCAGCTTCGTCCATGTGCCGTTGACATAGCTGCCCTTGTTGTCGGGCGTCAGCTTCCACCAATCGGTCTCGCCACTGCCCTGCGCAAGGACCGTGCCGTCCGTGAGTTGCATCGTGATGATCGTACCGTCCGGCGGTTGATGGGTGAGATTGGTGAGTGTCTGGGCATCAGCAGAACTGGCGGCAATGACCAGCGCGGCTGTTAACGCAAGCCGTCGAAACATGAATGATCCCTCTCCGTGGAAGCGGCGGGACGCTATCACAGTCACGGAGACTTGGAATACGATTTCGTCCGCATCGTCACGAGTTCCTCGGCGGCGGTTGGGTGCAGTGCAATAGTTGAATCAAAATCGGATTTCCTGGCGCCCATTTTTAGTGCGACGCCCGCGAGCTGGATGATCTCAGCAGCGCCCCACCCGAAGATGTGGACGCCCAGGACTTTTTGCGTCTGCTGGTCAACAATCATCTTGAACAGCGAGCGTTCCTCGCTCCCGGTCAGCGTGTGTTTCAGCGGCTTGAACGTCGATTTGTAGACGTCGATCGAATGGCCCATGCCGAGCGCTTTCATCTCGCTCATGCCAACGGTGCCGATTTCCGGTGTCGTGAACACTGCACTCGGCACGAGTTGGTGGTCCGGCGAAGTAGGGTTGTTCTCGAACGCAGTCTTCACGAAACACATTGCCTCGTGAATCGCGACGGGCGTCAGCTGAAGACGGTCGGTCACGTCGCCGATAGCATAGATATTCTCCGCCGAGGTTCGCGAGTATTCGTCGACAACGACCTCGCCCTTCTTGCCGAGCTCAACACCCGCCTTCTCGACATGAAGCGCATCGGTGTTCGGCGCGCGGCCGATGGCCAGCATGATCTGATCGCATTCGATCACGCCGCCTTTGTTTGTTTCAGCGTGCAGGCAATCGCCGCGCTTCTCGACCTTGGTGAACTCGCAGCCGAGCATCACGTCGATGTTCCGGCGTTTCATCGAATCCATGAGCGCGTCGCGTAGATCTTCGTCGAAACCGCGCAATGGTTTCTCGCCGCGGTAGACCAGCGACACTTTCGAGCCAAGACCATGAAAGATGTGCGCAAACTCGAGCGCGATATAGCCGCCGCCAGCGATCAAGATTCGCTCCGGCAGTTTCTCCAAGTGAAATGCCTCGTTCGAAGTGATGCAAAGACTGCCACCTGGAACGATATGCGTTGTGCCCATCTCGCGCGTCGGCCGATTGCCGGTTGCAATCAGGATCTTGTCGGCAGTGATGGTCTTGTCGGCATTAAGGAGGCGAATCGTGTGCGGGTCTTCGAACACCGCGCGATCGCCGAAGATTTTTACACCGGCCGCTTCGACGTTTTTCGTGTAAAGTCCTTCGAGACGTGCGATCTCCTTGTCCTTGTTTGCGATCAGAGTCGGCCAGTCGAATTTGCGATCGCCGACCGTCCAGCCGTACCCGGTAGCATCATGAAATTCCTCGCCGAAATGGCTC
Organism: Rhizomicrobium sp.; assembly: GCA_035502175.1. Classification (GTDB taxonomy): domain Bacteria; phylum Pseudomonadota; class Alphaproteobacteria; order Micropepsales; family Micropepsaceae; genus Rhizomicrobium. Next base: position 4,434 of record DATJUS010000034.1, on the reverse strand, counting down.
GCATAGACGAACAGCTTCTTCGGGATGCAGCCGCGGATCACACAGGTGCCACCCATGCGATATTCTTCGGCCAGCGCCACGCGCGCACCCGCCGCCGCGGCCATGCGGCTGGCGCGGACGCCGCCGGAGCCTCCGCCGATGACGAAAAGATCGTAATCATATCCGGCCATGATCGCCGCTCCGCTTCTGCTATGCTCCGCTTAGCCGAGGTTGGACTGGCAAACAACGGCGGAGCGGGCATGGTTTTGATAGCACGCATGCGAGTGGTGGTTGCGCTGGCATTCGCCGTGGCGCTAAGCGGCTGCGTCGGTGACAAGGCAGAATATGTGCACTCCGTCTGGCGCACCGGCGATGCCGTTCCGACGGTTTCAACCGTCTTCTATGTAACCGACCGCGAGCCGGACAAAGCGTGGCAGGGCGGTTTCGCGAAACAGTGGGGCGATGCGCCGTCCTGCGGTGCGGCCGAGGCGACAATCCCTGCACTCAATCTTCCGGGCCAGCCGATCCCCACCGGCTCGATCCGCCCGATCAGCGCCCTGCAATGTGGAAGCGGTATGGCGGGCATCGCTTCCGCGATTGCGCTGTCTGCGCGCACGAAAAACTGCAGCGAAGTCTTTCTCTACATACACGGCTTCAACACATTGTTCGACGGCGCGGTATTGCGCAGCGCGCAGCTTGTGAACGACACGAAATCCGGGTGTGTCGCGGCAACGTTCGACTGGACCAGCGAGGGCGAGATCGGGCGCTACATCCCGGACATCGAGCACAGCGCCTACGCCACGCCGTTGCTCGCGGAATTCTTGCGCGCACTGTCGGCACAAGGGCTGCGTATCGACATTCTGGGCCATTCGATGGGCAATCGCGTGCTGCTGCAGGCGCTGGCCGGGCTGAAGCATCACGGCGATACGCCGCGCGAGGATTTCATCGATCAGATGATCCTCGCTGCCGCTGATGTCGGCGCCGATCCGGTGAACAACGATTTCGCGCATCTGCTCAACGATGCCCGGCCGTTCGCCCATCGCATCACGATCTATGCGTCAGCCGGAGATGCCGTGCTCGCTGTGTCCGCCGTCGCGCATGGTGACGTGGCGCGCGCCGGTCACCGTCCGATCGGTGACGGCAAACTGCAAACACCCCATGCAGGCGATCACGTCGTAGATGTTGTAGATGCGACCGATGCGCCGGCGGAACTTCTCGGCCATTCCTATTTCGCGATGTCGTTCGAAGCGATCAGCGATACCGCGATGATCCTGCGCGATACGCCGATTGAGGCGCGCACCGATACCCTCGTCTGCAAATCACACGATGACGGGCCGTGCGATCCAGTATTTCCGCACTATCATCTGATCGTGGCGAACGATCGCAAGCCGGATTTCTTCGTGCGCCTCATACGCAGACTCGCGCCGCTGGTGCCGCGCATCGAGCTTGCACCGCTTACCGGCTCGCCGGAATGATTTCGACTTCGCCGGGATGCGCGATGACGAGTGTCGTCGCGATGCCGACGAACAGTCCGTGCTCTACAATGCCCGGGACTGCCGACAATGCCGCGGCGAGAGCCCCGGCATCCTTGATAGCGCCGAACGCGCAATCATAGACGAGATTGCCGCTGTCGGTGCGGACCAATCCACCATCGCGCAGGCGCGGCTTGATCGGAACATTGGTGTATCCTAATGCGGCGACGGCCGCCTCAATCCTCTTGGCCGTCGCGCCGTGGCCGAACATCACGACCTCGACCGGCAGCGGAAATCTGCCGAGCCGCGCGACGAGCTTGGTTTCGTCGGCGATCACCACCATCGCTTTGGACGACGCCGCCACGATCTTCTCGCGCAGCAGGGCCGCGCCGCCGCCCTTGATGAGATTGAAATCGCGATCGGCCTCATCCGCGCCGTCCACTGTCAAATCAAGCGGCGCCATCGCGTCGAGATCACCGAGTGGAATGCCGAGGCTGCGCGCCATCTGCGCCGTGCGCTCGGATGTGGCCACGCAATCGATCTCCAGCCCGCCGCGCACCCGGGGCGCCAGCAATTCCAGAAACGCTTCCGCCGTCGAGCCCGTGCCGAGGCCGAGTTTCATGCCGTGCTGAACGAAATCGAGCGCCTTTGCCGCCGCGTCGTGCTTGAGAGAATCCTGTGTGGTCATGCGCAAAGACCTAGCGCGTTTGCGCCGCGAATTCTAACCCAGGATCGCCTTCCGCCGTGCCAGACTTTCAGCCGGCCACAGCTTTTCCATGTCGTAGTATACCTCGACCGCGGGAACATCGCCCGGCAACCCGACCCAGGGCTGTTTGGAGCGCGTGAAGATGTGTACATCCGGCGGCAACGCCTTTGGGTCGTCCAACGTTCCGACACGCACGAACCTAAGCACCGGCCGGCGTCCATAGTCGCTCCACACGGCGGTCAGACATGTCGGGCAGCGATAAATGTCGTGCGGACGCCCGCTGTCGGTCGGCATTGAGATTGCCACCGGCTCACCGGATAGTTTCTCGATCCGATCGGCCTCGATCAGTGCGTTGAGCACAAACGCGCTCCCTGTTTGCCTCTGGCAATCGAGACAATGGCAGCAATGCACGAACATCGGCTTGCTCGCGAGCCGATACCGCACTCCGCCGCAAGAGCAGCCTCCCACCAAGCTCAACATAGTTATCACCAATGTTCCTCGTTTGTTCTATCACTTAGCGCTGGACCACTCAACCCTTTGCCGGCGACGGAGTAGAAGTGGAGATGCGCCGAAGATTACCCAGTTGGGTCCCATCGATCACCGTTGCTGTCGCTGTCTTCGCGGCGCTTCCACTTATTGGGTACTTCCGGGCACCGGACCGGGAAGAAATCGACACGCAGGTACAAACCGGGACACATACAAATGCAAACAGCGTTTCGGTTGATTGGACACATGGCGCGGACGGAACCAGCGCGAACGCTCAAGAACATTGGGAAAAGCACGGACGTGAATTCCGCGAAGATCACAGTGCGGCAGACTATGAAAACCAAGCGGAGAACTTCGTCCATCACCCGCCCGCGGGTGCGCAGTTCAAGCATCGCTCGAATGGCGACACGCTGATCTACGATCCCGCCACCAACACCTTTGCGGTCGAGGACCGCCGCGGAAGACCACGCACAATGTTCCGGCCGGATCGCGGCCGCTCCTATTGGGACAGGCAGTAACCGATCCCGACGTGACGTTGCCTGTGACAGTTGATAAGGTCCGCGCGCCGTGGGGGCGGTGCGGATCAAAACACTATCGGGGGAAGCCGATGAAGATCACCGCGCTCGGTGCACTGTTCCTTTCGCTCACTGCCACTGCGGCACTTTCCCAAAACCAACCGATGCCGTTTCCATCCGCGGCGCCGATCGAAAAGCCGAAGGACATTCCCTATCCCGGCACGATCAGGCTCGCGGTCGATGCAACCGACCTTACCCATCACATTTTCCGCGCGCACGAGACGATCCCGGTCGCGAAATCAGGCGCGATGACATTGCTCTATCCGCAATGGCTGCCCGGCCATCATTCGCCCGGCGGACCGATCTCCATGCTCTCCGGTCTCATCATCCATGCCGGCAAGCAACGCATCGAATGGACGCGCGATCCGGTAGAGGTTTACGCGTTCCACATCGAGGTACCGGAAGGCGCGAAGTCCATCGATGCGGATTTCCAGTTCGACTCGGCCGTGACGACGAGCGAAGGCCGGATGATGATGACGCCCGCGATGCTGAGCCTGGAATGGAATACCGTCGCGCTCTATCCGGCCGGCTATTATTCACGCGATATACAATTCGTGCCGAGTGCGAAGCTGCCACAGGGCTGGAAATTCGGCACCGCGCTCGAAACCGCATCGATGTCTGGCGACACGACGACGTTCAAACCGACGCCGTTCAACACGCTGGTGGATTCGCCGATGATCGCAGGCGCGAATTTCGAGCGTCTCGATCTCGATCCGAATGGCGTCGCGCCGGTGCATTTCGACATCGTCGCCGACAAGCCGAACCAGATCCTGGTCAAGCCGGAACAGCTCGCCGTCCACCGTGCGTTGATCCAGCAGGCCTATAAGCTGTTCGGGTCGCACCACTACGACCATTACGACTTCCTCGTTTCGCTCAGCGACAAGCTCGGCGGCATCGGACTGGAGCATCACCAATCGAGTGAGGATGGCACATCCCCGCGCTATTTCCTCGACTGGGATACGACCGCGCCGGCGCGCGGCGTGATGAGCCACGAGCTCACCCATTCCTGGAACGGCAAGTTCCGCCGGCCCGCCGATCTGTGGACACCGAACTTCAACGTTCCAATGCGCGACTCGCTGCTCTGGGTCTACGAGGGGCAAACGGAGTACTGGGGCAAGGTGCTCGCGGCGCGCTCGGGGCTGCGAACGCGCCAGCAGGCGCTCGACGAGCTGGCCGAGATCGCCGCCTACGACCAGATCACGCCCGGCCACGAGTG
>DATJUS010000033.1:0-25163 GCA_035502175.1 Rhizomicrobium sp. | reverse complement strand
GGACCGCGATCCGCGGTTCGCCGCGCAGGCTTGCCGCGATGACAAATCGGCAATGGGAGGCTATGCCCTTCGCCAGAAAATTGGTGGCGGTGCGCGCATGAAAGTCGTTGGCGGGAAGTGGTCGAATTGGTCGGGCGGGGTGAAGTGCAAGCCGCGCAAGATCGCGAAACCACATGATGAGCTCGATCTGGCGCAGATCGTTTGCCAGGGCGCAGCGCCCGTGCGCGTGCCGGGCAGCGGGCATTCGTTCACGCCGGTCAACGCGACTGACGGAACGCTGATCGATCTGTCGAACTTCAGAGGCTTGAAGAGTGTCGATGCGCAGAAGCAGACCGCCACGCTCGCCGCGGGCACGCCGCTCTGGCAAGTCGGGCCGGAGTTGTGTGCAAAAGGCTTTGGCCTGAAGAACATGGGCGATATCGATCGCCAGACGCTGGGCGGCGTGGTCGGCACCGGCACGCATGGTACGGGACGCACGCTGAAGAATTTCTCGGCGGAGGTTGCGGGCTTCCGTCTGCTGCTTGCGAGCGGTGAGGTTCTGTATTGTTCGGCTACAGAAAATACAGATGTCTTCAACGCCGGGCGCACCTCGCTCGGCGCGCTCGGCGTGATGACGGAGATCACGATGAATGTGCGGCCGGCGTACAAACTCATCGAGAACAATTTCGTCATGCCGATCGATGAGATGTTCTCCAAGTTCGACAGCCTGGTCGCGGACAACCGGCATTTCGAGTTCTTCTGGTTTCCCTATGCCGATGTCGCGGTGTGCAAGACGCTGAACGAGACCGATGCGCCCGCACCGGAGCCGCGCACCGCGCAGCAGATGTACGAGCGCGGCGAGGGTTCGACGTCGGATCAGCGCGCGTTCGGATGGATCAATGAGGGGCTGCCCTATGCGCCGTTCATGCTCAAATCGGCGCATCGCCTGTTCTCCAGCCTGATGCCGGGGGCGGGCAAGGTGCGCTGGAGCCACGAGATATTCCCGAGCCCGCGCACGACACGCTTCAATGAGATGGAATATGCGCTGCCGTATGACCGCGGGCTCGACGTGCTGCGCGAGGTCGTGGCGACGATCCGCAAGAAGCGCATCAACACGGGGTTCCCCATCGAATACCGCACCGTGGCGGCCGACGACGTCTGGATGAGCCCGTTCTATGGGCGCGAATCCGCCACAATCGCCGTTCACCAATATCACCGGGTCGATACGGGGAAGCTGTTCGATGCGTGCGAGGCGATCTTCCGCGCGAACGAGGGCCGGCCGCATTGGGGCAAGCGCCACACGCGCAACGCCGCGGAGCTGGCGACTCTGTATCCGAAGTTCGAAGATTTTCGCGCGGTTCGGCGCAGGCTCGATCCGCAGGGCAAGTTCCTCAACCCGCATCTGCGCGGGATGTTCGAATAGGGAAGGGGTTTGATGCGCAAGCGCGTGATGTTCGCAATCCTCGCCGGCCTCGGCGCGATGCTCATGATCGTGTTCGCGGATTCAAACTGGCTGCTGGCGGCGATCGTGGGCGTAGGTTTGGGCGCGGTGGTGTTCACCTTCGTACATGCCTATCCGCACGACATCGCGCCGCCGTCGGACCGCCGTCATGAGAATACGCAGCGCCGTAGAGCCGCTCAGCGCGAAAGCTTGCGATAGAAACAGCTCGGCGCGCCGGTATGACAGGCGGGTCCGAGCTGATCGACCTTGAGCAGCAGCGCGTCGCCGTCGCAATCGATGAAGGCTTCGACGAGATGCTGTGTGTGGCCGGAGGTTGCGCCCTTGCGCCAGACTTCGTTGCGCGAGCGCGACCAGTATGTGACCTCGCCGGTCTGAAGCGTTTTTTCCAGCGTGTCGCGATTCATCCACGCGACCATCAGGATCGCGCCTGTTTCCGCGCTTTGCGCAATCGCCGGCACGAGCCCATTGTCGTCGAACCTCACGGCCTCGACGAACGCTTCGCGCGAAAGCAGGTCGGTCACGATGCCGCTTTCATCCGCGCGAACGCCGCGTCGATATCGGCGATGAGATCGTCGGCATCTTCAAGGCCCGCATGGAAGCGAATGACCGGTCCTTCATGCACGAACGGCTTCGCCGTGCGTTTGATGTCCGACGGCGTGACAAGGCTCTCAAATCCGCCCCATGAGAAGCCAAGCCCGAAGTGCTCGAACCCGTTGAAGAACGCGCTCATCGCCTTGTCGGGCGCCGGCTTCAGTTCGACACCGAAAAGCCCCGATGAACCCTTGAAATCGCGTTTCCAGATCGTATGTCCGGGATCGCTTTGAAGTCCCGGATGCAGTACGCGGATGACTTCATCGCGATGCTGCAGCCAGCGAGCGATCTTGAGTGCACTCTCCTCGTGCCGCTTCAGCCGCACCGCCAATGTGCGCACGCCACGCAACGAAAGGTACGTATCATCGCCGCCAAGAAACAGTCCGGTATCGCCGTAGAAACTCTCAACCCGCTTCACATGACTTTCGTTGGCCGTGATCGTGCCGACCATTACATCGGCATGGCCGCCGATATATTTGGTGCCCGACATGATCGACAGGTCGACACCATGCTCGAGCGGCCGGAAGAAAACCGGTGTCGCCCAGGTGTTGTCCATCAGCACCGACACGCCGCGCGCATGCGCCGCCTTGCTGATCGTCGCAATGTCCTGGATCTCGAAGGTCAGCGAGCCCGGACTCTCGCAATAGATCGCCCGCGTATTGTCGCGGATCAGCGCCGCGATGCCGTCACCGATCAGCGGATCGTAATAGGTCGTCTCGACACCGAACCGTTTCAGAACGCGGTCGGCGAAGAGGCGCGTCGGCCCGTAACAGGAGTCGGTCATCAGCAGATGATCGCCGGCACTGCACACGGCGAGGATCGCGGTCGAGATCGCATTGAGGCCGGACGGGAGCGCCAAGCATCGCGCGCCGCCTTCGAGTTCCTCGATCGCACTTTCGAAGCTACGGCTGCTCGGCGTTCCGCGCCGGCCGTATTTGTACGGCTGCTTCTCGCCCTTCAGAGACTCCACGCTCGGGTACAGAATCGTGGAGGCGCGATAGACCGGTGTGTTGACCGCGCCAAAATGTTCGCGCGTCATGCGGCCGGCCGATACGGCGATGGTCTCCGGCTTGTCTTTGCTGCTCACGTTGACCTAGCCCGGCGGTGGTTCCATATGCGGCTGCTCGAGCGCGGAGTCGCGTCCGCGTCCTTCGGCAACTTCCATCTCACGGCGTTTGCGCAGGATATTCTCGATCGGCCTGCGAAACGCGAAGATAACCGGCGCCGCCGCTCCGATGATGATTGCGATCATCAGAAAGAAGCGAACCTTGTCCATGCCGGTCCAATAGGTTCCGAGAATGCCGCCCAGAAGATTGCCGGGGCTCGAGGTCGCGAGGAACACGGCCATCATGAAGCCGGCAATCTGCGGCGGCGCCGCTTTTGCATACAGCGAGAGACCGACAGGCGAGAAGTAGAGTTCACCAATCGTCAGAATCCAGAAATAGGCGATCGCGAATATCCAGCTCACATGGCCGCCGTTGAGGTTCTGCACAGCGGCGAGAAAGAGATAGGAGATCGAGATCAGCGCGCATCCGATCGCCATCTTCGTCACGGCCGAAGGTTCGCGTCCCTTCTTCTGCTGGCGCGACCAGAACATCAGCACGAGCGGGGTCATCGTGAATATGAAGAACGGGTTGGTGTTCTGAAGCGTGGTCACGGGGATCGTGAAACTCGTAAAGCCGAGATCGACGAAGCGGTTCACATAATCGCGCGTCCAGATTTCGATGGTGTTGCCGGACTGTTCGTAAGTTGCCCAGAACAGACAGCCGGGGATGAAAAGGAGAATAAGGATCGTCATCGCAATCCAGTCGTCGCGTGTGAACGGCTTGCGGGACGGCGAAGGTGCAGCACCATCGGTCTTCATCGCGACCGTCTCGCGCGGCAGCGAGCGCATTGCGAAGAGATAGATGATCGTGCCAATGAGCATTCCGACGCCCGCCGCGGCAAAGCCGTAATGCCACGCGATCTTCTCGCCAAGGAACCCGCAAATGGTTTGTCCCAGCAGCGAGCCGACATTGATACCGACATAGAAGATCGAATAGGCGCGATCGATACGGTGGTCACCTGGCTCGTACAGTCCTCCGACCTGCGTGGAGATATTCGGCTTGAACGCGCCGTTGCCGACGATCATGAAGCCGAGCGCGATGTAGAAAAAAGCATCGACCGTCATCAGGAACTGGCCGCATGCCATCAACAGTCCGCCCACGACGACTGTGTAGCGGCGCCCGAACCAGCGGTCGGCGAGATACCCGCCGATCAGCGGGGTGAAATAGACAAGCGCCGTGTAAACGCCGTAGATCGCCGATTGCAGAGGCTGAATCCCAAGCGGACCGAAGAATATCTCGAGGAAGCTTTTGATCTGGTTGTAGCCGATGACGTGTTCGGCATGTCCTGGCTGGAGCAGGTAGCCCGTCAGAAAAATCGGCAGCAGAACACGGTTGCCGTAGTACGAGAACCGCTCCCACATCTCGGTGCCGAACAGATAGGTCAACCCACGCGGGTGACCGAACAACTGCGGCGTTGCCCGGCTCGCGACGACTTCTCCCGCCATAATCTTCTTACCCCTTACACAAAGCGGGCGGACTTTGCCCGTTCCCTGGACGGAAGGAAATGGGGCTTATGGCATTTCGATGTAACGATCCTCGCGGGAATACGGAACAAATCCGACGCGCTGATAAAGGGGCAGGGCGCGCGGATGATCCAGCGTGCAGGTGTTGATAAGCAGCGACGGGATCGGTCTGGACCATGCGATAGCAGCCGCCTGATAGACGAAGTAATAGCCGAGCCGCCGTCCGACATAATCAGGCATCAAACCGAAATAGGCGAATTGCGCGGATGTATTCGGCTCGAATTCGAGTTCCGCCATGCCGGCGGGACAGCCGTCGACATAGAGGACGTAGAGTTCGACTTCCGGCGAATGGATGATTGCTGCGAGCGCATCGTCGGCGAGCTTGCGGCGATCGACCCAGAGATATTGTTCTCCGATGGTGTTGTAGAGGTAGCGATAGAAATGCACCGGCGGGTTCTCGGCGCGCAGGATCGCGATTTTGCCCTTTGGTTGCGGCGGTGGAAGCGCCGCGGGTTTCGCGTGCATCTCCAGAAACGTCACCGTCATGGGCACGCGCTTCTTGCTGTTCTCTGGAGAAATTTTCAGCATTCGACAGGCGCGTTCTCTCGCGCTCCCCATTCCGACCACGATCCATCATAAAGCGCGACGTCGGATGCGCCAGCAACGTGAAGCGCCAGCATCTCAATGGCGGCGGTGATGCCGGAACCGCAAGTTGTCACCGCGGGCTTTGTCAGGTCGACACCGCGCTCCGCAAATATGCCGCGCAGCTCGTCCGGCGATTTGAGCGTCCCATCTTCGCGCACGAGCTCAGCGTAGTGAATGTTTGTGCTTCCCGGCATGTGGCCGCGACGAACGCCGGGACGGGGCTCTTCTTCTTTGCCTGCGAACCGCGATGCACTTCTGGCGTCAATGATCTGCGCGGAGTGGTTCTTCTGAATGGATACCATCTGTCCGAAATCGCGCAGCAATGCGTGGTTTTGTCTCGGCGTGAAATGGCGTTGATAGGTTGGCGGCGCCATGTCTTCGACCGCGCGACCTTCTGCGCGCCATTTCGGAAGACCGCCGTCGAGAACGGCAACATCATCGTGCCCCATCGCACGAAGCATCCACCAGGCGCGTGGGCTCGAATAAATACCGGCCGTGTCATAGACGACGATCAGATTGCCGTCGCCCAAACCGAGCTGGCGCATCCGGCTCGCAAACTTGGCCGCCGGTGCGAGCATATGCGGAAGAGCGCTCTTCTCATCGGAGAGATCGTCGATGTCGAAGAAGACCGCGCGCGGGATGTGCGCCGACTGATACTCGCTCTTCGGATCACGCGCCTTTTCCGGCAGATACCAGGACGCATCGGCGATGCGTACATCAGGAGCATCGATGTGCGCGGCGAGCCATTCAGTGCTGACAAGCGATGATCGTGTCATGTCTCGAAAGGAACCCTTATGGGATCGCGCGGCTCGGCAAGCCAACGCGGCGTTGGCAACCCCTTCGATTTCAGGAATTCAGGATTGAACAGTTTGCTTTGATAACGGGTGCCGTAGTCGGCGAGGATGGTCACGATTGTGTGGCCAGGACCGAGATCGCGCGCAAGGCGGATCGCGCCGGCGACATTGATGCCGGTAGACCCGCCCATGCAAAGGCCTTCATGCTCGAGCAGGTCGAAAATGATCGGCAGCGCTTCCTCATCGGAGATCTGATACGCGTCGTCGATCGGAGCGCCTTCGAGGTTCGCGGTCACGCGGCCTTGGCCAATTCCTTCGGTGATGGAAGAACCTTCTGCTTTCAATTCCCCCGTCTTGATCCACGAATAGATCGCCGCGCCCATCGGATCGGCAGCTGCAATCCGGATTTTCGGGTTACGCTCCTTCAACGCCATGGCCACACCGGCGAGCGTTCCGCCGCTTCCGACCGCGCATGTAAACCCGTCGACCTTGCCATTTGTCTGTTCCCAGATTTCCGGTCCGGTGGTTTCGCTATGTGCGCGCCGGTTCGCGATATTGTCGAACTGATTGGCCCAGATCGCACCGTTCGAATCCTTCTGGGCGATCTCATCTGCCAGTCGACCGGACAGTTTCACGTAGTTGTTCGGATTCTTGTACGGCACCGCCGGCACCTCAATGAGCTCTGCGCCCAACAGCCGCAGCGCGTCCTTCTTCTCTGCGCTCTGCGTCTCCGGAATCACGATTACCGTGCGGTAGCCCATCGCATTGGCGACGATGGCGAGGCCAATGCCCGTGTTTCCAGCCGTGCCTTCGACGATCGTGCCGCCGGGCTTCAACAGGCCGCGCGCGACGGCATCCCTGACGATGAAGAGGCCGGCCCTGTCCTTCACGGATTGGCCCGGGTTCATGAACTCCGCCTTGCCGAGGATCTGGCAACCCGTGAGTTCGGACGCGTGGCGCAGCCGAATCAGCGGCGTGTTGCCGATTGCATCCAAAACATCCTGTTTGATCGTCATTGTGGGTCCGGCAGGGGATGGATCGAACCTAATGGCCCCATCGCCGCCCTTCAAGCGCGGACCCGTGAGTTGTGTTAGATGCTGCGCCAGGTTGCGCTTTGGCCTATATGAATGACGATCTGAACGGGAACCTGATCGCGGCATGACGCTCTGTATTTTACACCTCGGTTCGGAGAAAACCGGCACATCGAGCATCCAGAAATATTTCGGCATCCGCCGCGCAGCGCTTCTGCAGAAAGGTATTTGGTACCCGCGGAGTTTTGCCAATCCGGCGTCGCACGTTCACCTGAAGCTCAGCAGGGCTGCGCTGACCGGCGCGCTCAACGACGAAGCGCCGGAGGTCGTGGAATTTCGGAAGGAATACGAGAGTGCAGCGAAAGCTGGCGTGTCGGTCGCGCTGTTTTCGTCCGAGTTTTTTCACAGCGAGATGCGTGAGGCCGCCGCGTTGGAGCGGCTGCGCGAATTTCTTGAAAAGTTTTTCGACAGCTTTCAACTGATTTACTACGCGCGCCGCCAGGACGAAATGCTTGCCAGTATGCACTCAACGGCGGTGAAGGGCGGCTGGACGACTGATCCTCACGCGTTGTCGGTCTACGAGTCAAAAGGGCACTATTACTTCGATCATCAGGCGGTTTGCGATCTATGGTCGGCCCAGTTCGGCCGTGAAAATTTGGTCTGTAGAATATTTGAGCGCGAAAAACTGATTGGCGGAGATATTGTGGATGACTTTGCGCATGCTATTGGGCTGGAGCGGGGCACTGGGAGTTCTCACGTTTCCGCCAACGAATCGCTTTCATTTGAGACGATGTCGGCGTTGCTTTATCTCAACGCCTCGCCGGACAGAGACAATAGGGAGCTTCGCAGGAAGCTGGTTGCCCGGGGGCGTAAGCGAAATGGAACACGCGTGCCGATGGTGACGAAGGGCGAGGCAAAGGACTTCTATGCACGGTTCCGAGACAGCAACAGGCATTTCTTTGATGGTTACGTGGATAAAGATTTAGCCACCGGATTTTCTGAAGACTTTTCAAACTTCCCGGATGCCCTTCCAGAAATGCCGTTGGCGGACGTAAAAGCCTTTATTTTCGGAAAGAAGTGAGCCGCCAATACATCTGCGCCTTCCCAAATCTACGGTTGCCGGGGTATGAACCGGCTATAGTCAAGTCGGAGTACCTATATTGCCCCCGCAAAGCACCATCGTGTACGCGGATTTGGATATTGCCGGACCGCAAGCGCCTTCTGCGATTGCGAACTCTATCGATCACGCAGCGAAGGCAAGCCTGATTTCAGGCCAGTTCGACGTCACTTTGAAAAATCTGAGTCCGCAAGAAGTTCTACGTTCTGTTCAAGAGCTTCCGGTTGGACACGACCGATTGTCTCTAGACAGCAATCTTGTTCTGCTTGATGTGGGCGCGATGCTTGCTTACGCCCCCTATCGCGCCACCGTCCTGCTGACAAACGATCCGTTTGCCGATTTGGATCACGTCGCGCGATCGGTTGGCCTTTCTGTCGATACCGTTCGCATCCGGTTGCACGACGCGCTGCTATCCGCGGGAAGGGTCATCACACTCAGTCAAAGCGCATCCAATGCCATGGCGCAGCTCTTCCCGGGCGCTTCAGAAAAGCGGGCAATGCCGTGCAAGGCATTGCAATCGTCCGGAAGCGCGCTGCTGATCGTCAAAAACGACGATGATCGTCTCGCGGATGACGCGCTGGACATGATCGCCGAGTGCTATGGCGATCAGGAAATTGCGATGTTCGACGCCGAGACGGTTTTCGACAGCACCTGGAAATTGGTCCTCCATCTTGGATTTCCAAGTTCGAACTTGCCGGGCGCACGCTTGAGCGACGCTTGGGCTGGCGGGGTGCCCGTCGTTCAACTTGTAAACCCGGTGAATCTGAGATCGCGCCGGAGACGCCTTGCGGGGCAGATTGCAGATATTGTTGTCGAACACGGAAAATCGGGATTGCTATGCTTAGCGGTTGACGAGTTGAGATCGCAGCTTGCGGATCTGGTTGTCGATATGTTGCCCGCGCGATCAGTTGCGCGAAGTGCTCGGCACCGGGTGGATCCTGCTGCGGAATGGGACACTCTCTTAAAAGCCATATTGCAATGACTGCAGACTCTCGCATCGCCTGGTTGTCTCCTTATGGGCCGTTGTCCGACATCGGTGCCTATACGCGCTGCCTCCTTCCGCATTTCGGAAACTCCGAGGAAGGCGCTTTTGACTGCGATCTTTTCATAAATCGCAATGGCGCGTCGTATGACTCCCCGGTTCCGGCCATGGAAATTCCCGTATCGGGCGACATGGGTGAAATCCTGTCACGCTATGATGCAGCCTTCTTCAATCTCGGGAACAATTTCGGCAACCACGGGCAGATCGTCAGGGCACTCAGCAGCGTCCCCGGAATCGCGGTCTTGCACGATTTCTCGTATCACCATTTCTTCGCGCACCGATGCTTTACAGAGCTTCGCGCGCCGGCCGCTTATGCCCGTCTCGTGCATGACTATTACGGCAGCGCCGGATTTAATATGGCACTCAGGTCCGGTGTGATTACGCGCGACGCCACGTTCTATGCGCCGTGGGACGGTGAGAATGTCTCCGACTATCCGTTGATCCAGCCTGTCGCGACGCTTGCGTCCGCTGTAATTGTTCACTCGAAGTTCATGGAAGAACGGGTCGCGCAGGTCTTCAAAGGCCCGATCCTGCGATTGTTTCTGCCAAGCGATCAAAAGCCCGCACCGTCATCGGACGATCTGGCGCGCTGGCGTTCTGAAACTGGCACAAAGGAACGCTGCCAGTTCGCATCATTCGGCCATATCAATCGTTCGAAATGCCTCGACGCGATTGTTCTGGCGATGTCCCAGTCGCCGGCACTGAAGGCGCACGCAAATCTGGTCATTGCAGGTCGACCTGACGACAAGGAATACGTGCGCGAAACTGAGATGCTCGTGAACAGGCTGGGGCTCAACAAGCATGTAACATTCGAATACGGCGTGACCAACGATCGGCTTCTTGAGATAAAGCGAGAGACCGATGTCTTTATCAATCTACGCTATCCGAATACGGAAGGCGCGTCCGGATCGCTGATAGAGATGATGAATGCGGGGCGCCCAGTAATCGCCTATCGCGCTGGCGCCTATGCCGACATGCCGGATGACACCGTTTCTTTCATTGCGCGCGCCGATGGGCCCGATGGACTTGTGAGTGCCATGGAAGGCCTGATGGGCAATCCCGAACGGCGCATAGCTATCGGCAATGCGGCCAGCGCCCATCTGCGCGGGCTGGACAGCAAGAATTACGTTCGGCGCGTCAAGCAGTTCGTCAAGGAGATGCGGAGCGATTTGGGTCGGCGCGCGCGCTTCATATCGCCTGTGCGCGAAGGTCTCCGCTGGACACAATCCGACGTCCCTGCTGAAGATGCGGGATGGTTTTCCGACCTTACATTTGCACGCCGCTCGCTTCAGTTGCTCGATCGCGACCGCGGCACGCATTCGCCCGAGATATTTCTCAACTGGCCAATGGACGACCTGATCGCGTTCACGTCGCGTGTGTTCCTGCACGCGCCCAACCAGCCCGGCTTGCCCGCTCAGCTCGCAGACTACGCACAGAAACTCGGCCGCTGGTCCTTTTACAGGTTGATGTCGAGACTTCGCCTTTATCAGAGCGCTTGCGAGCAACCCGAAGTGCCGAAGCCCGACGTTGAGATTCTTTGCGAGCGCGTTCCGGACATCGCTTTTTGGAGCATAGCCACACGCCTGCAGCCCGAGGCCTTCGTTCGCATGTTGTATTTGGCTGTACTCGAGCGCGACAGCAGTGTGAGCGAGCGAGATTCTTGGGTCACGCGAATTCGACATGGACTGCTGCCCTCGGCAGCACTTCTGGAATTCGTCGCGAGTGCCGAATACGCGCAGACTTTTTCGGACGATTTGATGTCCGGTGTCGAAGAATGGGCGCGTCGCGAGTCGACGAGTACAAAGGCAAAGCGCGATCAGCCGCGCACACGCACGGTGTGGCCGGCGAATGTGGGGGTGCGGTTTAGCGAGAATGATCCGGTCGCGGAATCGCTATTGGGCTCGAATTGGCACAGGCGTGATGCGCAAGGACGCTGGAGCGACGGCCGAGTCGGCGATCTGCGTTTCGCATTGCCGGAAGGTTGCGCGGAACGGGGCGCCACGCTTTTGCTTCACATGCGCGTAGCGGGGACAAAGATAACGGGCAAGCGGACCATCTCCGCCTTTCACAATCGCAAAGAACTCGGCTCCATCGAGATCACCGATGATACGCCAGTCCATTGGAAATTGGTTTTGCCGCCGGCAATCGCGAACAAAGATGGCGTAAATCTGCTGTTGACGGCGGACCAGGACTTTTCGCCGGCGGCTAACGGCGTTTCCGGCGACCGTCGCCTTCTGGGGATCATGCTGATCGCAGGCACACTCACGATAGAAGGCTCTCAGGTCGAGGCATCTTCGGTTTCGTGAGCAGGAGTGGCTCCCCGGGCCGGGATCGAACCAGCGACCAACGCATTAACAGTGCGTCGCTCTACCACTGAGCTACCGAGGAACACGGGCGGTTCTCTAACCTGTCCGCCGATGCGTGGCTACACCAAACTGATGGCACCAGAAACCAAATTTTGCCGCGGCAGACTTGGTTTGGAACTTGGCCCGTCCGGCATAGAACTCCCCCGCCTTGGACAAAAAAAGAGGCCGGGTGTTAGCCCGGCCCCAAGGCGTTGGGTAATGGTGGGGTGTCTTCAAGGGAAGACGACGTGAGTCTGCGTCAATAAGGTTAATAAAAGCTTAATAAAGCCGAATCAGTGGGTTATGGAGATCCGCACAGCGCCGGAGTCCCCAGGCAATTATGCGCGATCGGGCGCATTGTTTGATTTGGGGAAGTGGAGGCCACGTCCGGAATTGAACCGGAGTAAACGGTTTTGCAGACCGCTGCGTAACCACTCCGCCACGTGGCCTCGATAGGGACGCGGGCTATAACAGACAGTCGCACCAGAAGCCAATGCCGCGTTGTCAGCATTCTGACGCGTCAGTATAAGCCGCGCGGCATCTGGGAAACGTCGACTCGGCATCCGCAATTCAGCACTAGTTGATTTCGCGAAGACCGTTGGATTCGTCTTCTGACACCCCATATCCGGGACAGAAGAAGGGGATTAGGACATGGGCATGATCCATCGCGGTGCAGTTTTCGCCGCTTTAGCCGTTTTGGTTGCGGCGTCCCCTGCCGTTGGGTATGGCAAGCGCCAGCCCCAGAGGCTGGCACTGAAACTGGCGCAGGCCGACACTGCTTCCCCGGCAGGCGCGGCTCAGCCGGAGCCGGTAAAGCCCAGTATGACCCTCGAAGAGGCATTGGGCATCGCCTACGAAACCAATCCAGATCTTGCCGCGGCGCAGGCGGGCTTGCGCGCGAGTGACGAGGATGTCGCCAAAGCCAACGGCGCATGGCGCCCGACGATCAGCTTCGATGGTCAATACGGCGTCGAGAAATATTTCTTCCCGGTCGCAATATCGGGAGGCGGAATTATCACCACGCATCCGCAGTTCACGGCGGCGACGGCAGGTAGTTCTGCCAGCGGATCGACATCGCAGATCGTCAACGCGTCGATCACCGACCATCCCATCAACGGGCAGCTCACCGTCACGCAGCCGATCTTTCGCAGCGGCCGCACGGTTGCGGAAATCGGCCGCGCCAAGGCTTTGGTACGCGTGGCGCGCGCACAACTGACCGCTTCGGAGCAGACGATCCTTCTCAATGCCGTGACGGCGTACATGAATGTAGTGCGGGATACGGCGATCGTGAACCTGCGCATACACAATGTCGAAGTGCTTCGCCGCCAGCGGGACTCCACGCAGCTTGAATTCAAGGCGGGTTCGCTGACCCGCACCGATGTCGCGCAATCGGAAGCGCGTCTCGCCGTTGCGCAATCCGATTTGACAAGCGCGCGTGGTCAGCTTGCGATAAGCCGGGCCGATTTCATGCAATCGATCGGGCGCCCCGCGGAAACGCTTGAGGCCAGCCCCCCGCTTCCGAAGATGCCGCAAGATCAGGATGCCGTTCTAGGCATGGCGCTCAAGCAAAGTCCGGCGCTATTGCAGGCTCAAGCGAACGAGCGTGCAGCGGACTACGCGGTCGACGACGCCTGGGGCGCGATGGGGCCGACGCTGTCCGTCCAGGGCCAGTATCAATACTCACAAAGTGTGTTGAACTCGGTGCAGGGCTTCGGCGCCGGCGGAAATCCCGAATCCGTGGCACAGCACGCCGTCGTTGCGATCGCGCAGCTCCACGTGCCGATCTACCAGGCCGGTGTTGAAGAGGCGACTGTGCGTCAGGCGCGCGAGCTTCATTCCCAGTCGAAGTTGAGCGTTGCCGCAACTGATCGTCAGGTTCGCGACGCCGTCGAGGCGGCGTGGAGCAACTTCCAGTCTGCCCTCGGCACGATCGAGTCCAACGAGGCCACACAGAAAGCGGATGAGATCGCGTTCGAAGGCGTCAGCAAGGAGCAACAGGTTGGCGGACGCACCGTTCTGGATGTGCTGAACGCCGAGCAGGAGCTCCTCAACGCCCAGGTTGCGCTTGTGAGTTCTCAGCGTAACGCCGTCGTGACCGCCTATCAGGTGCTGGCGGCGGGCGGCGGGCTGACCGCCAAAGCGCTGGGTCTGAAGGTCAAGCTCTACGACCCGCTGGAGCACTACAATGACGACGCTGCCGCTTTTGTTGGTTTCGGCGGCTAAGCTTTTGTGACGTTAAGAGATTCTTTGCGTTCCCAAAGCGACTATCCTAAGGTCACTTAACGTCTGAGAAAGCGCGGCCGGAGCGATGAGTATGGCGTCAAGTCCCCAGCACGAACCGACAATGGAAGAAATTCTGGCTTCCATTCGTAAGATCATTTCCGAGGATTCCACGGAGGCTGCGCCCCAAGCCGCAGCAGCGCCCGCGGAAGCCGAGGCGGATGTTCTGGAACTGACCCAGGAAGTCCACGACGAAGCCCAGGCGCCCGCGGTCATCGCCGCCGCGCCGCCCGCACCGACGCCAGAACCTGTCCATGAAGCTGCGCCGGAACCCGAACCGCAGGCGCAGCCGGATAATGATGTTGTGTTCCAGTCGATCGAGGAGCCTGCCGTGAGTAGCGAAGCGCAAGCCGTCACACCCGCCCATGAAGGCATCTTCTCCGACAAGACCCGTAAAGCTCTTGAAGACTCCTTTGCCAGCATTCCGGCGCCAAAAGCCGAAACGCCGGCTCCTGCGCCTGCGCATACCGAGGCTCCTGCTACGATGCCGGATGGCGCGTCAGTGCAAGCCGTGTTCGAAAAGGCCGTCCGCGACGGTTTCGGCCCTGTTCTCCATCAATGGCTCGGCGACAACTCCGACGCCGTGGTCGAGAAGCTGAAGCCGCTTGTCCGCGAGTGGATGGACGAGCACTTCCCGGCGCTTCTCGAGGGTGCGGTACGGGCCGAAGTAGAACGCGTCGCGCGCGCCCGCCACTGATCTCAGTCCAATCGTAGGCTGAACCGGGGCGGATAAGCCCAGGATGGCCCTTGACGTTCAGGCTTCCGGGCTTCACCAAGCCTCCAACAGCCGGAACACAAGGGAATTTTCTTTCATGCTCGACAAGACCTTCACACCCAAAGAGGTGGAGGCCCGCATCTACGACCAGTGGATGGCGTCGGGCGCATTTCAGGCGAACCGCAGGCCGGACGCCGAGCCGTTCTGCATCGTCATCCCGCCGCCGAATGTCACCGGCCGCCTGCACATCGGCCACGCGCTGAACAATACATTGCAGGATGTGCTCGCGCGCTTTGAGCGTATGCGCGGCAAGGACGTGTTGTGGCAGCCGGGTATGGACCACGCCGGCATCGCCACGCAGCTCGTCGTCGAACGCCAGCTCGCCGAGAAACAGCAGAGCCGCGTTGCGATGGGCCGCGAAAAATTCCTCGAAGCGGTGTGGAAGTGGAAGGACGAGAGCGGCGGTGCCATCGCGCAGCAGCTTCGCCGTCTCGGCGCGAGCGCGGACTGGTCGCGTGAGCGCTTCACGATGGACGAGGGGCTTTCGCGCGCGGTGCTAAAAGTCTTCGTCGAACTCCACAAGCAGGGCCTGATCTACAAGGACAAGCGTCTGGTCAATTGGGATACGCGCCTGCAGACCGCCGTCTCCGACCTCGAGGTCGAGAGCATCGAGATGAAGGGGCACCTCTGGTACCTCAAATATCCGATCGAGGGGCAGGCGGGCCGTTTCATCACAGTCGCGACGACACGCCCGGAGACGATGCTCGGCGATACAGCCGTTGCGGTGCACCCCGATGACGCGCGCTACAAGGATCTTATCGGCAAGCAGGTGCGCCTACCGCTTGCTGATCGTCTGATCCCGATCATCGCCGACGAGCATTCCGATCCCGAGAAGGGCACCGGCGCGGTGAAGATCACGCCGGGTCACGACTTCAACGACTTCGAAGTCGGCAAGCGCCACAACCTTCCGCTCATCAATATCCTCAACAAGGACGGCACGCTGAACGACACGGCGCCGGAAGCCTATCGCGGTCTTGACCGTTTCGCCGCGCGCAAGCAGATCGTCGCCGATCTTGAGGCGATGGAACTGCTCGACAAGATCGAGCCGATCACGCACGCCGTGCCGCACGACGAGAAGACCAAGACGGTCGTGCTCGAACCGTTCATGACCGAGCAGTGGTATCTGAACGTCACCCCGCTTGCCGAAAAGGCGATCAAGGCGGTTGAGGACAAGAAAACCGAAATTCTCCCGGAGCAATGGGAGAACGTTTATTTCGGCTGGATGCGCAACATCCATCCCTGGTGCATCTCGCGCCAGCTGTGGTGGGGACACCAGATTCCTGTTTGGTACGGACCAAAGATCGGCGGCAGCAATCTCTACTTTGACGAACCGGAGCAATTTGCAGCGGAAACTGAAGCCGAGGCGCTGGCGCTGGCCAAAAAACACTACGGACACAACAGATTGAAGATGGTCGGCAGCGTAGAGGCCGCGATGCCGTTCGCTGATGCTTATGCGATGACGATAAACAAAGATGCTTGCGCTTTACCGTTATGGCGCGACGTCGATGTCCTCGACACTTGGTTCTCGTCGGCGCTGTGGCCGTTCTCGACGCTCGGATGGCCGGACAAGACGCCGGAGTTGAAGCGCTACTATCCGACCTCCGTTCTCGTCACCGGTTTCGACATCATCTTCTTCTGGGTTGCCCGCATGATGATGATGGGCATCCATTTCATGGACGATGTGCCATTTCGCAAAGCCTTCATCCATACGCGCGTTCTAGATGAGAAAGGCGCGAAGATGTCGAAAGTCAAAGGTAACGTTGTCGACCCCGTCGAAGTTATCGATGCCTACGGCGCGGACGCGTTGCGCTTCACGCTGGCGCTTGCTGCGGGTACCGGGCGCGACATGCGCATCGGACCGTCGCGTGTCGAGGTGAACCGTAATTTCGCGACCAAGCTGTGGAACGCGTCGCGCTTCTGCGAGATGAACGGTTGCGAGACGCGCAAGTCGTTCAATCCCGCTGAAGTCACGCAGACGGTCAACAAGTGGATCGTTGCGGAATGCGCGAAAGCGGCCGCCGAAGTCACCAAACAGATCGAGGACCTGCGCTTCAACGACGCTGCGGGTGCTGCGTATCGCTTCGTCTGGGACATCTATTGCGACTGGTATCTCGAACTCATCAAGCCGCTGCTCAACGGCACGGACGAGGGCGCGAAGGCCGAGGCGCGCATGACCGCGGCGTGGACCCGCGACCAGATTTTCAAGTTGTTGCACCCGTTCATGCCGTTCATCACCGAAGAGCTCTGGGCGCGTACGGCAGAGCACGCCGATCCTCGCGACAGCTTATTGATCGAAGCCCCCTGGCCCGAGTTCGCCTCGCTGCCCAGGAACAATGCCGCCAGCGCGGAGATGCGCTGGATCATAGATCTGGTCATGGGCGTCCGCTCCATCCGCGCCGAGATGAACGTGCCGCCTTCGGCAAAGATCGCTCTGGTTCTCAAAGACGCGAGTGGGGAGTCGAAAGATCGCCTTGATCGCAATCTTGGCGTGATCATGACACTCGCGCGCCTTGCCAGCGCGCACGCTGCCGACGCGCTGCCGCAAGGCTCGGCACAATTCGTCCTCGGCGAAGCGACCGTTGCGCTGCCGCTCGGTGACGTTATCGACTTTGCCAAGGAGCGCGCACGCCTCGAAAAGGAATTGAAGAAGGCCGAAGACGAAATTACGCGGTTCAACGCGAAGCTCGGCAATGCGCAATTCGTTTCGAAAGCCCCGGAAGAGGTTCTCACCGAACAACGCGAGAAGCTCGCCGAGGCCGTCGCACTTGCGTCGCGACTCAAGGAAGCGGTCGCGCGTCTGGCTTAGGGAACTTTCGGCCGCTTCAGTGGTTTTCTCCGGGGACTGAGAAATCGCAGGAGTTTCACATGCTCTCGAAAGCCTTTGCCATTTCGATGATGGCGTTTTGTGCCGTTTCAACGGCAGCGAATGCCGGCTGCGAAGGTCGCAAGACGACGGGTACGGTTGTCGGCGCCGGCGCGGGTGGCGTTCTCGGCAACGTCATCACGCATGGCAGTGTGGTCGGCACGGTTGGCGGCGCGGTGGTCGGCGGTCTCGCGGGTCATTCGATCGCGAAGAGCAACTGCACGTATCACCGTCACTATTCTTACCGGAACGGTCGCCGCGGCTACTATGACCGCTACAACCACTGGCACTACGCCTAGGTGTCAGCGCTTAACGCAACTCGCGGTGAAAATTGCGGGAACGCCGAAGACCAGCGATGACTGGATCACGGCGTTGCCGCTTCTGACGCTCTCATACACGTTGTGATCGTCGCGCACGCGGAACAGCCCGCGCTTCTTGAAATCGTACTTGCACTCCAGCAGCGCCGCGAGCTCGTCGGGCATGATGCAGTTCGGCTCGGCGAGGGTGGGCTCATGATTGACTTCTGTGATCAACAGGAACCGTCCACCGGGGCGGAGCACGCGGTCGATCTCTTTCAGTGCGGTGTGAAAATCGGCTGTGTGGTCTAGTGCGTTAAAGCAGAACACATCGTCGAAGTACCCGTTCGCGAACGGCATCGTCTCCGCATAAGCGTTGACATAGGTCATGCGCTGCTTGCGCGTCTGTAGCGCGCGGTAGCGATCGGCGAGCGGATCCACGCCAACGGCTTCGGCCGCTGTCGTCGCCCATTCGAGGCTTCCCCGCGGGCCGCATCCCACATCGAGAATGCGGTGGTCACGATAGTCCTCCAGTCCCAGCCCGAAACATTCGGTGTAGAAGTAGGCATAGTGCGCGTTGGTGAGGTTCGTCTCCTGCGCCTGCTTACGGCGCCAGTAGCGCAACTCCTTCCATTCCTTGAGTTTTGTCTGTGCGCCCTTTGGCATAAGGCTGAGGGCCTGAACGGCAATGGCTTCAATCGGTGCGGTGGCAGCGCTCATGAGGTTGACCCGGGATGTATCAATCCGAACCGGAACGACGAATTTCCGGCACTATCGGTCCCTTCGCCGCAAGCAATGTGCCAGCGCTGTTCCCGGTGTTAACGATGTGGCATGCTCCGCGCGTCATTCTGCGGACGGGGGCGTGCGCAATGTCACCATCGATGCTCGACACCATTCTGAGCCACCGCTTCCTGCTGCTCAGCATCGTCCCGGTGGTGGCGGTATTCACACTCCTTGTTGCGGCCAATCTGATCCGCGAGAAACCGTTCGCGCTCCGCAGTTTCATGGTCGGCTCCGACATTTTGCTGGGCACCGTCGGTGCGCTCGCGGTGCAGATCATCACGGGCTACTACACGATGCAGCTCGCGAATGTAGAGCATTTTCAGATGCGTCGCGTGCCGTATCATCTTTTCGGATCGTTGGCATCACTGGTCGCGGTGCTGCCATTGCTTGCTGTCTGCCTGACCCTGGAGCGCCGGGTGAGCGAACATCGCATCCAGCGCCGAGCGGCGGCTTTGTTCACCGACATCATTGCCGGCGCATTGCCATTGATCAGCGCCGGATACATCGCGGCTGTGCGCAGCGCGTGACGCCTTCGTGACGCCCGCGTCAGGCATGCTATAATAGCGGGGTTCCACGGCTGGAGGCGATCTTGACGGTTAGGCTGAAGGTGAACGGCGTCGAGCACGATCTCGACGTCGAAGACGAAGCACCGCTTCTTTGGGTCATCCGGGACGAGATCGGCCTGACCGGCACGAAATTCGGCTGCGGCATCGCACAATGCGGCGCCTGCACCGTCCATGTGAACGGCGAAGCCCAGCGCAGCTGCGTGACCCCCGTGGGGTCGGTGCAGGGCGCAGAGATCACGACGATCGAAGGGCTCAGTGCCAGAGGGCTGACACCTGTTCAGCAGGCCTGGATCGACCACCAGGTGCCGCAATGCGGCTATTGCCAGTCGGGCATGTTGATGGCCGTCAGCGCGCTGCTGGCGAGGAATCCGCATCCGAGCGACGACGATCTCGCCGGAGCGATCACGAATATCTGCCGTTGTGGCACTTACCCGCGCATCCGCGCCGCCGTTCGAGATCTTGCGAAAGTGGAGGGCTAGGCGATGCTCACGCGCAGGACAGTTCTTCTCGGTGTCGGGGGCGCGGCCGGTGCGCTCGTCGTCGGGTATGCGCTTTGGCCCAATGGCCGTATCGCGGCCGCCAATCGAATCGACGGAGCAGCGGACGACAAATTCGTCACCAACTGGATCAAGATCGCCAACGACGACACGATCACGGTTGTCATTCCCCATTGTGAGATGGGCACCGGCACATTTACCTCCCTTTCGCAGATGGCAGCAGAAGAACTCGACTCCGACTGGAGCAAAATGCGCGCGGAACAGGCTCCGGCAGATGTGGTCTTCACCAATGGCGCGATGATCGAGGGCTTCGCGCTCGACGGCAAAAAAGTCCCGCCATTCCTCACCGGCATTGCCGCCAACACTTTCCGTTTCATGGCCGCCAATATCTCGATTCCCGGTGCCGGCTATGTGCCACAGATCACCGGCGGTTCCGCTGCAGTTCGCTTCACCGGCATGAACGCGATCCGCGTCGCGGCCGCAGCCGCGCGCGAGATGCTGGTCAAGGCCGCAGCCGCGCGCTGGAACGTTTCGCCGGAAGAATGTTCGACCAAATCCAATCGCGTGATCCACACGGCATCGGGCAAGAGCTTGGGCTATGGCGAGTTGACGGCAGAAGCCGCGAACTATGATCCATCCTCACGCCCACGCCTGAAAGACAAAGCGAACTACACCTATGTCGGCAAGCCGGTGCAGCGGTTCGATATTCCGCGCAAGGTCAACGGCACGACGAACTACGGTCTCGACGTCAAGCAGCCCGGCATGCTTTACGCCGCGATCAAAATCTCACCGGTGTTCGGCGGCAAGCTGAAATCCGTCGATGACAGCGTCATCAAGGGGCAGCGCGGCATCAAGCATGTCGTGAAGCTCGACGATGCGGTTGTCGTCGTCGCGGACCGCTTCTGGCGTGCGCGCGACGCGGCCGACGCGCTGTCGCCTGTGTTCGATGCGGAAGGCCATGGCGCGGTCACGTCGGGAACCATCACCGCGCGCCGCGCGGCTGCGTTGAACGGCGGTGACATCAAGTCGGATGTGAAGACCGGCAACGGCGCCGATGCGCTGAAGAACGGCAAGCTGGTCGAAGCGACCTATCAGGTGCCGTATCTCGCGCATTCGCCTATGGAGCCGATGAACGCGACGGCGATCTACAAGGACGGCGCACTCGAAGTGTGGTCGGGCACACAGGACGGCCTTGGCAGCCGCGATTTCTGTGCGAAGGCGGCGAACCTTCCGCTCGGGAAGGTCAAATTCCATCTCATGCCGATGGGCGGTGGCTTCGGCCGCCGCCTTCCGGGCCAATGGAATTACCTGACCTATGCCGTGCAGACCGCGATGGCCGTTCCGGGCGTTCCGATCAAGCTGATCTTCACCCGCGAGCAGGACACGCAGCACGATTTCTATCGTCCCAATGTGATGAGCCGCTTCCGCGCCGCGCTTGACGGCCACGGCATGCCCGTCGCGTGGGTCAATGATTACACAACCGACGACACCGCCAATGAACAGGCGCACATCGTCTACGACATTCCCAACCAGGCGATCGGTGCCGTGAAAGTGCCGACGCATGTCCCGACCGGTGCGTGGCGCAGTGTGGAGGCATCGTGGCACGGCTTCTTCGTGGAGTCGTTTGTCGATGAACTCGCGCATGCCGCGGGCAAAGACCCTTTGGAATACCGCCGTGCATTGTTGAGCAAGTCGCCGCGTCATCTCGCGACACTCAACCTTGCTGCGGAGAAGGCCGGGTGGGGCACGCCTCTCGGCGCCGGTCGCGCGCGAGGCATTGCGATGGTGGAAAGCTTCCAATCCATCGTCGTGCATGTTGCAGAGATTACCATCGGTCAAAAGGGGGCGGTGAAAGTCGATCGCGTCGTTTCTGCGGTCGATTGCGGCATGGTCGTCAATCCCGATGGGTTCAAGGCTCAGGTCGAAGGCGCAATCCTGTTCGGGCTTACCGCCGCGCTTAAAGGTGAGATCACGCTCGACAACGGCGCCGTCGCGCAGTCGAATTTCACCGACTACGAGATGCTGCGCGTTGCCGATTGCCCCCAGATCGAAGTCCATATCCGTGAAGACGATGGACCGGTCGGCGGCGGCGGCGAGCCCGGCGTGCCGCCGATCGCGCCTGCCGTAACCAACGCGATCTTCGCGGCGACGGGTGTGCGCATCCGGGAATTGCCAATCAAGAATCACACATTGAAAGTTTAGTTGGGGGTAGGGGATGCGTTTGTTTCTGCGCGGTCTTGGGACCGTACTTCTGCTTGTTTTCATCGTAGGCGGGTACTTCGCCTACACCACGATCTGGGGCACGCCGCTCAAGTTCAACTGGCTTCTGAACCGACAGGCTGTTTCCTATGTTTTCGATCATCCCGAGGCGCTGACGCAGATCGGCGCAATCGACGGGACGTGGTTCGATTTCCATAGCGGCAAGCTCGATCCTTATTCGCTGGCCGAGCGTCAGGACGGTTACGACCGCGCCCGCAACTACATCTCCGAGATCAAGTCGTGGGACCGTTCCAAGCTCTCGTCGCAGGAGCAGTTGTCGTACGACATCGCGCTATGGACCTATGAGCGCGGCCTGAGCGATGAAAAATATCCGTGGCTCAGCGCGGGCGGCAATCCTTACCCCATCAACCAGGCATTTGGCATCCAGAAGGAACTGCCGAATTTCCTCCTCTCCACTCACCAGATCACGAATGCGAAGCTGGCGCATCACTATGTGGATCGGCTTCGCGCGATGGGTGGCGTGCTGGATGCCGTCACAGCCGATGTCGACCGTCAGGGGAAGCTCGGCGTGATCGCGCCGGACTTCATCATCGATGACTGCATCGACCAGATGAAGACCTTGATTGCACCCGATCCGGCGAAGAACACGCTGGTCGTCAATCTCTCGGACAAGACCGCGAAACTCGGCATGGATGCGAAGGAGCGCGCGCAATTGCTTGCCGATGCGACGGCGGCCGTGAAGGACGTCGTCTATCCCGCCTACCGCCGCATGATCGCGGAGGAGCAGGCGATCCGTCCGCGCGCCACGCATGATGCCGGCCTCTGGCACATCAAGGGCGGCGATGCCTACTACGCCGATCAGCTGAAGCTGCTGACCTCGACCGACATGACGCCGGACGAGATCCACAATTATGGCCTGAGCGAAGTTGCGCGCATCTCCGCGGAAGCGGACGGCGTTCTGAAATCCATCGGCATGCGCGATGGCACAGTGGGAGCGCGCCTCGACAAGCTCATGGCCGACCCCCGCTTCCTGTATCCGGACAACGACAAGGGCCGGGTGCAGATGCTCGCGCATTACAAGGACCTGCTCGGCCATGTGAAAACACTGTTGCCGAAATATTTCTCGCGCTTGCCGAAGGCCCAGCTCGACGTTCGCCGTGTTCCGCCGTTCTCCGAGAAAGGCTCGGCCGGCGCCTATTACGAGCCGCCCTCGCTCGATGGCGGTCGCCCCGGAATCTTCTTCGCCAATCTGCGCAATGTCGGCGAGACGCCGATGTGGGCGATGCCGACGCTTGCGTATCACGAAGGCATTCCCGGGCATCACATGCAGGTCGCGACTGCGATGGAGATCAAAGGCCTGCCGCTGCTGCGCCAGTTTGCGTTCCTTCCGGCGTTTGGCGAGGGATGGGCGCTGTACGCCGAACATCTCGCTAAGGACATCGGACTGTACGACAACGATCCTTATGGCGATCTTGGCCGCCTGCAGGCGGAGCTTTTCCGCGCGACGCGTCTCGTGGTCGACACCGGCATGCATGCGAAGCACTGGTCGCGTGAGCAGGCGATCCAGTACATGCAATCGACGACTGGCATGGCCAATTCCGACGTGACGGCCGAAATCGAGCGCTACGTCGTGTGGCCGGGGCAAGCGTGCGCCTACAAGATCGGCATGAAGACGATCCTCGGCCTGCGCGAGCAGGCCAGAGCGGAGCTTGGCCCCAAATTCGATCTGCGCGAGTTCCATGCGCTGGTCCTCGAGAACGGGGCCATGCCGCTCTGGATGCTGCAGCGGAATGTGGACGCCTGGATTGCAGGAAAGCGCGCGCATTCCGCGGCAATCCCGGCGGCCGGCGTTAGCCATAACTGAGGACTGTTGCTTCGAATCGGCTTGTCCCGTTCCGGGACGGCTTCTAGACTTCGGTCGGCTGACAAAGGGCTGGATTCCATGAAGATCAAGGCGCTGTGCGTCGCGGCAGCGGTCGGGCTAGGCTTCGGGTGGGGCGCGGCACATGCCGGTCCAAGCCATGAGGATACCCGGATCGCGCTGTTCCAGGCGCGCAGCATCTTTCACTCCGGCCTTCGCGACACGCACACGATCGCGCTGACCTTCGACGACGGTCCGAATGCGAACACGATCGGCGTGCTGAACGCGCTGAAGGCGAACAACGTCAAGGCGACCTTCTTCATCGTCGGGAACATGGCGCACAAGCACCCGGAGGTTCTGGCGCGCATCGCCGCCGAAGGGCACCTGCTCGCCAATCACAGTGCCAGTCATCCGATGCTCAGCAGCCGTTTCGATGCCGATCCGGACAAGCTTCTCTTCCAGCTTCGCGATGTGAACGATCAGATCGCGCCGCTGATGAAGCCCGGCGACAAGCTCTACTTCCGTGCGCCGTACGGCTCCTGGCGTTCCGCGCATGCCGCGATCCTCAATGACGATCCTGTGCTGCGCAATTATGTCGGGCCGGTCTACTGGGATATCGGCGGTGACATCGTGAAGAACTCCGACGGTTACATCATGAGCTCGGCCGATTGGGATTGCTGGCATCACAAGTGGAGCCCCGCGACCTGCGCCAAGGGCTACCTGCGCGAAATTCGCCGCAAGAACGGCGGCGTGGTGCTGATGCACTGCATCCACAACCAGTCGGCGGAGCTGGTCGCTGATGTCGTGCCGGCGCTTGTCGAAGAGGGCTACAATTTCGTCCGCGTCGATCAGATTCCGGATTATCGCCAGTACGACACGCCGCCGCCGTCCGGACCGGTGGTCGCGACGGCTGCGCTGGCCCCCACAGTCGCAATTTCGACGGTAGCGGGGTTCAAGTAGCCGGCGGTTTCTACTTCAGTGCGGTTTGTGTGATCGGCGTGATCGAGCCGAGAAGGCCGTGCGCCTCGTCGCCGGGTCCGGCTGCGAACGTGATTTTCCCGAGCGGCCGGGCCTCGATGCCCCACAGGCCGTTGATGACGATCGGCGTTCCTGTTGAATCCGACAACGCACCGAGAAACTCGCCTGTGTTCCTGTCATAGGCATTGATCTTGCCGTCGCCGAAATTGCCCACCAGCAATGCACCGGCGAATTCCCCGAAGGTCGACGGTGCGATCGCCATCCCCCACGGCGCGTTCAAGGCGCCGTTGGCGACGAGATGGGTTTTCAGGTGCCCGTCTTTGCGGAAGACATCGATGTAGCCGAGCCCAGCGCCTTTGACTTCGTCGCCATCCTTGCTGTGCTGCGCGAAGGCGACATAAACCGAGTTCTCATCGACCATGACGTTGAATGGGCCGAAATGAGCGGGAAGGCTCCTGTCCTTGAAGCT
>DATJUS010000032.1:0-7651 GCA_035502175.1 Rhizomicrobium sp. | reverse complement strand
TCAACGCGAACACCACACCATCGAGCAGGTTCGTTCCACCGCCCTGTGTCGTTCCGTAAAGCGCGCTTTGCGTGGCATTGAAGATCAATCCGCCATTGGGCACCGCGCCGAAGTCGTGCTGCATGACGTAGAGAACTTCTTCCTTCCATTTGACCTTTCCGGCCGGCGGTGTGGACAGCTTGAAGATCACACCGCAATCGAATGTGCAGTAGTTGTCGTTGCCGCCATAAAGGGTCGCGCCGTAGAGATTTCCGGCGCTGTCGAGCGTCACCGCGCCGGTCGGACTCTGGCCGTCGAGGCCGGTGAAGCTATGAAGGACTTTATACTTCCACTTCTTCCCTCCGGGCGCCGGCGGGCTCAGCATATAAACCAGGCCGCATCCCTGATTGTGGCAGCTCGTCATATCGCCGCCGTTTTCCGCCGTGCCGTACGCATTTCCGGCCGCGTCGAACACCAACGGTCCCTGTGGCGCGTAGCCCTTGCTGCCGCCGGCAAAGCTGTAGATCACCTTTTCCTGCCACGACGGGTGTTTCTTGGTGGGTGGTGTCAGTTGGTAAATCGCACCGTTGCCGACGCCTCCTCCGTCCGCGCCGCCCTGCGGCGTCGTTCCATAGAGGTTGCCGTCCGGGCCCTGGGTCACGCCGTAGGCGGGATGATTGGCATCCGGCGCGTTCGCGAAACTATAGATTGTCGTTTCCGTTGCAGCGGAAGCGGATTCAGAAAATACGCACCCGGAAAAAAAGATGCTTGCGATGAGTAGTGCGGACCGGCACTGCCGGACCATGGTTGAAATGAATGACATTGATATAGTCCTCTCTGATAATAAAAACGCGTCTGCCCACGGACCATTATGTTCCGAGTGACGGACAGAACGTGGCGCGGCATATACGGCAACGGAGGCTGTTTCTCAATTGGTCTGCGGACTCCATTGACGGTCATGATCAAGCAGTTATTTGCTTCGCATTTGTTCGGTATCTGATGCCCTGCTTTGTCTACGTCCTGAGCAACAACGCGCCCGAGGTTTCGAAAACCTATGTCGGCTGGACGACGGATCTGGAGAAGCGGCTGGCGCAGCACAATTCCGGAAAAGGCGCGAAATCGACGCGCGGCCAGTGCTGGTCGCTGGTCTATGCCGAGAAATACAAGACGCGCAGCGAAGCGATGAGCCGCGAATGGCATCTCAAGCGCGATAAGGCTTTCCGCCGCGATCTGCGCGGCTAGTGCCTCTTCGGTTTGCCTTTATGCGGCGTGAAGTGCTT
Source organism: Rhizomicrobium sp. (assembly GCA_035502175.1). Taxonomy (GTDB): domain Bacteria; phylum Pseudomonadota; class Alphaproteobacteria; order Micropepsales; family Micropepsaceae; genus Rhizomicrobium. The sequence goes on along the minus strand of DATJUS010000032.1, from coordinate 6,392 downwards.
CGGCTTGCCGTGCGGCTTTCCGCCATGCGGCTTGTCGTTGTAAGGCTTTCTGCCGTGAGGTTTTCCACCGTGCGGCTTCGGAGAATGCTTGTCTGCATCACGATGTTCGCGACGTGGCGGAGCGTTATCACCGGCGGCGGGCTGGCCATCGGGTGCTGGAAAAATACGCACGCCGCCTTTTGCACGTGCTGCGACATTTTCCGCGAACTTCACGGCGACAGAAGGATCGACTTCGAACCGTGTCTCCGTCTCATAGACGCGGATCGCGCCGATATCGCGCTTGGTGATTTCGCCCTGGCGGCAGATTTCGGGCAGCAGCCATTTCGGATCGGCATTGCGTTCGCGCCCGACGGTCAGCTTGAACCACACACCGTTCGCCATCTCGCGTGGCGAGGATTTGGGTTTCTCACGCGGGCGATCGGCGTTGTCGCCGCGCGGGTGCCGATCCGCGTTGTCGGGTCGCTTGCGACGGTCTTTTTTGTGATGTGTCTGTTCGCGCGGTTTGCGCATGTCGACGGGCTCAGACACGTCCTCGGGTGAGGGAAGCTGCGCGCGGTACATCTTCACGAACGCGGCTGCGATATCGCGCGATGAATGCGCGGCGAGCAATGCGTCGGCCATCGCGAGATCGTCTTCGGTCCCCGGCTCGGTCAGGATCGCACTTTGCAGCAGACGCTCCTGATCGAGTTTGCGGATGTCTTCCGCTGTCGGTGGATCGCTCCACGAAAAATCGACACGCGCGCGGCCGAGCATTTCCTCGGCGCGGCGGCGGCGTGAGTTGGGCACCAGAAGAATGCTCACGCCCTTGCGGCCCGCGCGGCCGGTGCGGCCGCTGCGGTGCTGAAGCACCTCTGCGTCCTGGGGAAGGTCTGCGTGAATGACGAGACCGAGGTTCGGCAGATCTATGCCGCGTGCGGCGACGTCGGTCGCAACGCACACGCGTGCGCGCCCGTCGCGCAGGGCCTGCAGCGCGTGGTTGCGTTCGTGCTGGCTGAGTTCGCCGGACAGGGCCACGGCAGCAAAGCCACGTTCCAGCAATGTCGCCTCGAGATGACGCACGGACTGACGCGTGCTGCAGAAGACAAGCGCGCTCGGCGGATCGAGAAAACGCAACAGATTGACGATCACGCTTTCGGTCATGTGATGACCGACCTTCATCACGCGATATTCGATGTCGGCGTGTCCACGCGTTTCACCGATGGTCTGAATTCGAAACGCGTCGCGCTGGTAATTCCTGGCCAGCGTGACGATGGCTTTCGGCAATGTCGCCGAGAACAATAGCGTGCGGCGCTCTTCCGGCGTCGTCTCCAGAATGAATTCGAGATCCTCGCGGAAGCCGAGATCGAGCATCTCGTCCGCTTCGTCGAGAACAACGGCTTTCAACGCCGAAACTTTGAGCGCACGCCGTTCCAGATGGTCACGCAACCGTCCCGGTGTTCCGACGACAACGTGCACGCCATCCGAAAGCTGGCGGCGCTCCTTGCCCGGATCCATGCCGCCGACACAGGCGATCACGCGCGCCCCGGCATTCTGATAGAGCCAGTTCAATTCGCGCTGCACCTGCAGCGCCAGTTCGCGCGTCGGCGCGATGATCAGCGCCAGCGGCTCATGCGCGGGCCCCATCGTGTCTGCGCCGTCGAGCAGCGCGTCCGCAATTGCTATTCCGTAAGCGACGGTCTTGCCCGACCCTGTCTGCGCCGAGACGAGAAGATCGCGCCCTTCGGCTTCCGTTTCGAGCACGGCGGCCTGCACCGGCGTGGCGTCGGTGTAGCCACGCTCACTCAGCGCGCGCGCGATGGAGTTCGGTGCTTTGCGGAAAGCCAAGGGATTGCCTTTGGGGTCTGTGGGCTGGGGGTGTATCCAGCACTATCGGCGCCACATCAAGCTTTTGTATGGCTATTTCAGCCGCTTGAGCGTCTGAATCGTGTTTTCCAGCGCGTTCAGGAACTGCGAGCGGTCCTTTTGCGTAAATCCGGCATTGTAGGTCTGGCCGCCAGTCACTTCGCGCAAATGGCGCTGAAACTCCCGCATCCCTTTCGCTACGCCGATATTGTCCGGTGTGAAAACACTGCCATTCGGCCGGAGCACGCGCGCACCTTTTTCGAGGCAGCGACCGGCGAGAAGAATGTCAGAGGTGATTGCGATATCGCCGCTTTGAATGTGGCCCGCGATCCAGTCATCGGCGATATCTGCGCCTTCCGAAACGATCACCGTCTCGATCAATGGATTTGGCCGCGGGCGTATGCCGCCATTGCTGACGACATACATTTTCAGGCCATGCCGTGTGGCGACTTTCTCCACCTCGGCTTTGACCGGGCAGGCATCGGCATCGACGTAGATCTCCATCATCGATGCCGATAGCCTGGTGTCAGATTATATCCGGTGAAGCGCGCAGAGCTTGTTGCCATCCGGATCGCGCAGATAGGCGAGATACATCTTGCCCACATTGCCATCGCGCACGCCCGGCGGATCTTCGCAGGTCGTTCCGCCGTTCTGGATGCCGGCGGTGTGCCAGGCATCGGCCTGCTCCGAAGATTTGCAGGCAAACCCGATCGTGCCGCCATTGGCGAAGGTTGCAGGTTCGCCGTTGATCGGCTTGGAGACGCAGAAGATGCCGGTGGGCATCATGTAGAACATGCGATGCCCATCCATCACTGCCGGTCCCGCGCCGAGCGTGCCGAGCAGCGCGTCGTAGAATTTCTTGGATCTGTCCAGGTCGTTCGTGCCGACCATGATGTGCGAAAACATTGCGTACTCCCCGTTGTTTCTGTGCCCGGAGATATAGCGGCGAAGAGGCGCCGGCGCTACATGACGATGTATGCCGTACCGGAGGTTTGGGCTAATCTCTCACGGGCGAAGGATGAAAGGCTATGAGCGACGCTGTCGGTCCGGGCGATCTTGTTCTCTGCGTCAATGCCGCCCCGAACCACGTGACGGGAATGCCGGTGCCTCTGCGCGCCGGAGAAACGTACCGTGTTTTCGCAGTCATGGAATTTGCCTGCCCCTGCAACCGTTCCGATGCGTTGCTGGACGTCGGCGTCGATTTCGCGTGGTGCCAGACACGCTTTCGCCTCTTGCCCAAACCCAAAGCCGGAAAAAAGCCCCGCCGGGTTTCAGCGCCAAAAGAGAAAGAAACGGTTCGCTGAGTTGCCCATCGAAGTGAGATCGGCGACACGCAAGGCAACTTCTCTTATGGATCCGGCGGAGCCGGGGGCCGATTGGGCCGAATCTAGGGCCGTCCAACGAAGCCCAGATTGGTCATTAAGTAATTGATTTTCTGTCATTTTTTCAACTTTGTGGCTAGTCCAGCCCAGGGTGTCCATAGAATCTTCCCTGTAAACAGGGGTGAAAACATGGGTAATCGGGGAGTTGATAAGCCTCCTAAGGAGAGCCGCGTGCGCCTTTAGGCTTTCGCGCTGAACATGCGCACACGTCTCCTCGACCATATACACCTGAACTTGAGAAGAGATCAGAAAATGGAAAGTGGAGTTTGCATCGCCAAGATTCCGGATGGTCCTGAGGCAATTTGCTTTGATCGAGGTTAGAGTTTCCAACGTTTTGTAAAGTGCTCATCTGCCATCGTCGATCGTACGAGCCGCTTTATCTCTTCGCGCCGATCAGCGCTATTTTCCGTCAGCATACCATTCTGCCCGGCCGCATGAAGCTTCTCAAAAAAAACGAGGCAGTTTTTCTGGTTGCGCAAAACGCGACGCCCGATCGTTTTGAAGGCATCGTCAAACGTCAATACGCATACGTTGGATTTGTCGTCGAAGTAGTGGAAATCTCGCCCATCCATAAAATAATCCAACGCATATAGCATCCAATTCACATAAATCTCGTTCGGCATCAGGCCGGCGACAAAGAATTCCCATTGTTGCAATTGCAGTTGCCAATAGCGGCGGAAGTAGCTGATGGCCATACTTTCGTCTAACGTGAAGTCTTTCTGCCGAAACCGCACGGCGCTGTGGTGAAAGTCTAGAGAAATCTCGCCGAACGTCTTTGTGAAGCGAAAGTACTGATCGAACGCTCTTTCACGGCCGAACTGCCGCATTTGAAAGAGCGCCTGCGTGGCAGCAACCATCAACGCGGCACTCACGACTATGAGACTGCAGACCGTGGAGAACGCCGCCAGGTCTTGCCAAGTATGAATAGGCCCAAGCATAGCCGGTAGCCCCTGCAATCCTTCGCTGTTTCACCGCAAGACACAACTAATGTTGGACAAATATCATGTCACTGGTCAACATCTTCACGTCAAAAGAGTCCTCGGGGGGGCACGTGGAAGAAAAACCTCATTCGCGCGGCTGTGCGCAGCTTCCGGATCATCTGACCAAGCCGCAGGTCGCGGCCATCGATCTGATCCTCGATCGAATGGCAGGGATCGTCCGCGAGCTGCGCAAGGCAGGGACGCAGAGCGATGCGGCCGTAAAGGTCGAAAACGCGCGCCCCCATCATGCCTTTCTGATCGACGGTTCGCGCGGCGCAGGCAAAACCTACACGCTAGCGACGGTTGAGAGGGTTTTGAGACAATTGTCGGAGCCAGAGGGCAAGCATATTGGCGCCGAGGAATGGCGCGCGTGGGGCGACTGCCAGTCGATTCCAACCGAGTTACAGCATGACGAGAAGCGCGGCGGCACGGTGGCCAAGGTGCTGCGCATCATATTCCCGGGAGATATGGAGAGCGGCGATTCCCTGATGGAGGCGGTCTTTACAGGGGTGCGCGATTCTCTTGAGAAGCTGGAAGGAGACAAAAACGACAAGCGAGCCGAAGGCGCGAAAGCGTTGAAGCAGAATCTGCGCCAAGACATCGCCCAAGGCTGGTATTATGGCCATCAGATCGGCATTGATGCTGTCATCCGCGACAGTGTCGATTACGACGACCTCGTCACGAATTTCGAGAAGCAGTCAGGCAAGGCGGCTCACCGCGCCGTGAAGTGGTATGAATATGTTGGAAAATATCTCGACTTCCTGAACGTCGAAATGATGGTCGTCATGCTCGACGATTCCGATGTCGGGGCAGAGCTGACGTCCGACGTTCTGCAATCCGCTCGCATGTTCCTCAGCCACCCGCGTATCGTCACGATCATCGCCGGCAACCTCGATTCCATGCGTGGTTCACTGATCCAGCAGGCAATGGACAAGCTGTCGTCGGCCATCGGCTCATTGGCAAGTACCGACAGCCGCACGGCACGCGACTGGCGCCGCGGCCACCGTCAACTCGTCGAGGAGTATCTCGACAAGGTCCTGCCGCCAGCGAACCGTTTCTATTTGAGAACGATACGCCCCTCGGCGCCTGCTGCGACAGCCGATATCGCCGATGCTGACGAAAACGCGAAGGCCGGCAAAGAGGCCATCGAGGGTGACACCGCTAAACCTAGTAAGAAGCCTAAGGACGATTTCTCGCAAATCGCCTCGGCATCGCTCGACGATTTCGTCTGGGCCGCACACAACTGGTATCGTCAGGATTTTCTCGATGTGAAATTCCGGCTCGCGCTCAACCGCGAGATCGCCGGCCGCGACGTGCCGACGCCAGCCGATATCGCGCCGTTGGAGGCCTATCTTTCCTGGTGGTTTTTTTCCGATCGCTATCGCAAGTCCCTCGCGCCGCAAGTGCCGCGCCAGATTGCGACATTCCGGGATTTCTTTTCCTGGATGCTCAGAGAGCCCAAACACCTGAAGCATGAGCCCAAACGGCTGCTCGTCGCACTGTTCCACAATCCCGCGAACTTTCTCCTAATTCAGCGTCTAGGGGACATCGATACGATGATCCCGGATTGGTTACGGCAGCAAGTGCTGGAATCCTTCTGGTACGGTCGCCGTCTCTTCCGCATCAACGGTCGCGAGCTCGAAGAGCGCGGCTATCCGCATCGCTATATTAGTTATCGGTTGGATGTTGGCCTCGGGCTGCCATTTCGCGACAACGCGCAGGCGGCGGTTCCGACCAGCCTGCTGCCGCGTCCTGCGGGGCGCCAAGTCATGCGCCGCTTTCTCCAGGCGCGCGAGATGCCGCGCCGGCCACGCAGCTTAGGCCTCAGCCGCTGGATCGACCATGCCGCCATTCCCGCCAATTGTCTTTATTTCGACGATCTCAACGCGTTGCCTGACATTGCATTCCTCGACACGCACACGCTCAAGCCACGGCAGATTGCGGACAACCAGGAAGGCCTGTGGGAATCATTTCTCGCCTCGCGCATCTATGAGCTGATCGACGACCGGCGCGGCGAACGGCGTGACTTCGCAGCCAGCGGAGGGCGCACGGCTGCACTCAAGGACGAATATCTGTTCCGCTATGTGCGCGAGATCGTCTGCGAAAGCTTGCGGTTCAGTAGCAAAGTGCCGTCGGCCACGCTCATGGCCGTTCTCGACCCGACCGATATATTGACCAAGCAAAAGAG
>DATJUS010000031.1:0-28589 GCA_035502175.1 Rhizomicrobium sp. | reverse complement strand
AGCCGCTGAGCGATGCAGCGGCGGCGATTTATGTCATCAGCCACGACGACATCATCCGCTCCGGCGCGACAAGCATTCCGGAAATGCTGCGCCTCGCACCAAACCTTCAGGTCGCGCAGATGAGTGCCGACAGCTACGCGATAACGGCGCGGGGATTCAACGGCAACGCCGCGGACAAGCTGCTTGTCCTGATCGACGGGCGCAGCGTGTATACGCCGCTTTTCGGCGGCGTGCAGTGGGATGAACAGGATGTTCTGCCGGAAAACATAGAGCGCATCGAAGTCATCAGTGGCCCCGGTGCCACGATGTGGGGTGCGAACGCCGTCAACGGCGTGATCAACATCATCACCAAGGATGCTGCCGACACGCAAGGCGGCTTTGCCGACATCGGCTATGGCGACCGCGAGGCGCGCGCAAGCCTTCAATATGGCGGCAAGGTCGGGGATGATGCCTCCTATCGCGTGTACGGCGAAGCGTTTTCCATCCCGCACGATCTGGTGTCGAACGGCGCACGCGCGGAAGATGGATGGACGAAGGGGCAGGCGGGCTTCCGCCTCGATTGGACACCTTCAAGCGACAAAGTGAGCTTCCAGGGCAGTCTCTATAGCGGCGTCGAGGACGATCTTCCCGCAGTGAACAGCGACATCTATGGCGGAAACCTGCAGGCGACCTGGCAACACCCGCTGGGCGACGGTGCAGCGCTGCAATTGCTCACCTATTTCGATGCGACACGGCGGTTTGCAGATGGTGAGGGTTATGGCCTCGACACCTATGACGTCGAGCTTCAGCATTCTTTCTCCTGGCGCGGCTGGAACGATGTTGTCTGGGGCGGAGGATATCGTCTGTATCACGACTGGTTCGCGTTCACCGGCGCCGTTCAATATCTGCCGCCGCAGCGCGATACCAATCTCGGCAATGTCTTTGCGCAAGACACAATCACGCTCGATCCCTCGCTGAAGCTTGTGCTGGGTCTCAAGCTCGAAGCCGATGCATTTTCCAGTCTTACGCCACTTCCGAACGCGCGACTGTCGTGGAAGCCGAGCGACAACAGCTTGCTATGGGCGTCTATTTCCTACGCGGTTCGCGCGCCCACGCGTTTCGATACGGACCTTCAGGATACGATCGTTCCCGGGGTTCTGGTGCTGAACGGCAATCCGGATTTCGATACCGAAAAGCTTACCGCCTACGAAGTCGGGGGGCGCTTCTCGCCGACGAGTGCGCTCAGTTTCTCGGTGTCGGCCTTCTACAACATCTACGGCGATCTGCGCAGCGTCGAAGTCGCGAGCACCACGCCGCTGCCGATCGAGTGGGAGTGGGGAAACAAGATGACGGCCGACACTTACGGGGTCGAAGTCTGGGCAACCTACGGCGTGACGGATTGGTGGAAGCTGACGACCGGATTCAACATTCAGCACGAAGACAGAAAGTTCCAGCCTTCATCGAGCGGCCTCGGCGGCGTTGCCACGGCCGGCGACGATCCAAACCACCAGGCATCGCTCCGCTCCGCGATGAATCTGGGCAGCGATCTGACATGGGACGCGGACTTGCGCTGGATCGGGATGCTGCCGGATCCGAAAGTTCCCGCGTATGTCGAGCTCAACTCGCGCCTTGCCTGGAATGTCTCGGACAAATGGCAGCTGGCGGTTTCCGGCTTCAATCTTCTGCACGCGCATCACCTGGAATACGAACTCGCCGGAGCGATCACCGGCATGGAGGTGGACCGCAGCGTTTTCGTGGAAACGAAGTACCGCTTCTGACAATTGTCGCGGTCCTGTTTACCAGGCGCTAACCTGGTTTTGAGCGATTTGATCCGTATTGCAACCTTCAGGCGATGGCGCCGTTCGTCTGTCATGTCGAAGCGCGCGAAAGAGGCGGCCGAATTGCTTGCAGTTGCTGCGAAACTGAGAGGTTTCGCGCACGAGACGGCGGATATGCGCTACCGCAGCCGCTTCCGGCGCGGCGCCGAGCAACTCGAGATCGAGGCGGTCGGCTACGCGGCATCGGACACGGTGGCGCATGCGCTCCGCAAAGCGCGGATCCACCTTCACCATCAGGCAGGCGCGTCATGTTGAGAGACCTTCAGCACACTTCGAACTCCGAACCCATGCAGAAGACAACGGTATCCGCAATTGGCATCGCAGACGTCATGTGCGCGGAAACCAGCGCGTTGGTTCAGGCCTGGAAGAAATGGCGCGGCTGGCACGCGATGCCGTCCTATCGCACCTGGCTGGAAGGCGATCTCGGCGATCATCTCGAGCACGCCAGCATGGCGCGCGTGATCGATGGCGGCCACGACTACGAATTCGAATTCATCGGCGACGCGCATGTTCGCGCGTACGGCAACAATCACCAGGGGCAACGCGTCAGCGACATCGCGCGTCTGTCCCCGCGCTTCGGAAAACAGCTGAAGGCATCTTACGATCTGGTCCGCATCTCCGGCCATCCGCACGCGTTTCAGGGCGCGATCGGCACGGACGATGCGGCCACCCGCTTTGTGTGGTTCGAGACGGCCTATCTGCCCTTCGGATCGGCGGGTTCGGTGGACTGCATCCTGAACGCCGCCGTCTATCAACTCCGCGCGATGGCGGCCTGAAGCGAGAGCGGCCCGCGCCGTAAAGCGCGAGCCGCTTCCAAGACGAATGCTTCGTCGAAGGCTAGTTCGGAGTCCACGCCGGCGGCGGCGGGCCATAGGCGTTGGCTTCGGCCTGGCCGGGCTGCGCGCAGAAATAGATGATCGCGATCGAGACCACGAGCATCGCCAAACTGATGAGCCAACCAATCGTGAAGAAGAACGCCAGGAACGCCAAGGCGCCGAGCGGGCCGGTGAGGCCGATGAGCAGGTTCAACACGCCGTAGACGGCGCCGACGATCACCCAAATCCAGACGAGTTGGCCGCTGCGACCGGTGTCCTGCATGCGCCGCGCCGCCATGCCCGCGTTCGGAAGAAGAAGGCCGAGGCTCACCACGGCGCTCACGAGGGTGGTGCCGACGATACCGCCGAGGATGGCGGCGACAACGCCGATGATCACCACGACGAGGATGTAATACCAGAACTGCGCTCTCGGAATGCGTCCGTTGAAATCCATGTAATGGTTCTGGACGGTATCCATGAAATTCGCCCAAAGCTTGTTAAAATCCATTTTTGCTTCTCCCCGCGAGGCGCAAGGCCTCGTCCCTGGTTGCGGCGGCACGATTCGAAAGACTCGGAATCGGCACTCACATTGAGCTAAAAGGCCACGTAATCTTCTGTCAATGTCGTGCAGGCGAACCGCCCGGGAACAAACAGGTTTATGGTAGCGAAAGTCTTTATCGACGGGGCCGTGGGCACGACGGGCCTCGAAATCCGCGAGCGGCTGGCGGGGCGCAGCGAGTTTTCGGTGATGCAGTTGAGCGACGCAGACCGGAAAGACACTGCCGCGCGCCGCGTGGCGCTCAACGATGCGGACGTCGTGATCCTCTGCCTGCCGGACGAAGCGGCACGCGACGCGGTGGCATTGATCGACAATCCGGCGGTGCGTGTGATCGATGCATCGAGCGCGCATCGTGCTAATCCTGAGTGGGCCTACGGCTTTCCAGAACTGGAGAAAGATCAACGCGCGAAGATTGCGTCGGCAAAGCGCGTCAGCAATCCGGGTTGTTGGCCGACCGGTTTTCTCGCGCTGGTGCGACCGCTGGTGCGCGCCGGGATCGTGCCGGCCGATTTTCCGCTGACCGTGACCGGCGTGTCCGGCTACTCGGGCGGCGGCAAATCGATGATCGAGGAATTCGAAGCGAAGGAGTCGCCGCGTTATGTGGAGACCGTGTCGCGAACATATGCGCTGACGCTTTCGCACAAGCATCTGCCGGAGATGCGCGTGCATGCTGGCCTCGCGCATCCGCCGGTGTTCTCGCCGAACGTCGGGCGCTTCTATCGCGGCATGATTGTCGAAGTGCCGCTGCAGCTTTGGGCGCTACCTTCGAAGCCGAATGTGTTCGACCTCTATCGGGAGATTGCAGACGCCTATCGGGGCGAGAAGCTCATAGAGGTCTCTGGCCTCGACCAGATGGATATTCTGATGAAAGGTGCCGTGCAAACGGGGCAGGTGCCGCCGTTCAGTGCGCTGCCGCAAAGCATTGATGCCGAGATGCTCAAACTCACTAATGGCATGAAGCTGTTCCTGTTCGGCAACGACAAGACACAGCAGGCGCGTCTGATCGCGGTGCTCGACAATCTCGGCAAGGGGGCGAGCGGCGCCGCGGTTCAGAACCTCAATATCATGTGCGGCCTTCCGGAGACGGCGGGACTGGTGTGATGTACCGGCCGCCCGCTTTCGCAACGGACGATCTCGCGGCGCTTCACAAAACGATCCGCGCGCGCGTGTTCGCCTCGGTCGCATGTGTCGTCGGCGGCGCAATCGAGTTTGCTTATGCCCCGGTCGTCCTCGACGCGGGAGAAGGTGCTCGGGGCGGTGTCCGTTTTCATCTCGCCGGCAACAATCCTGTCGCAAGTATTCCAGACGGAACCCCGGCCGTGCTGTCGTTCCTGGCATCGGATGCGTATGTGTCGCCGGATTGGTACGACACCAAAGGTCGCGTGCCGACGTGGAATTATATCGCGGTTGAGGGCCGAGGCGCCACGCAGCGCCTGAATGAAGAACAACTCAAACAACTGCTCATCGATCTTTCCGCCGAAGAAGAGGACAAGCTGTTGCCGAAAAAACCTTGGACTATCGACAAGGTGCCAGAGGAAAAGTTGGGCGGATTGATGAAGGCCATCGTCGGATTCTCCGTCCGCTTCGAAACACTCGAAGGCAAGTTCAAGCTTTCGCAGAATGTCACGCGTGAGGACGCCGAAGGCGTGATGCGCGGCATGATCGCGCACGGCGACCCCGCGAGCCGCGCTGTTGCCAGAGCGATGCGAAGGACGCGGACATGAAGGCGTGGTTGGCTGCCTTCGCATTGCTTGCCGCTTCCTCCGCACAGGGCGCGGATTATCTCCCGCCACCGGGCGATGCGTGGGCAACGCACAAGCCTGCACGGGAAGGCTTCGACGCTTCCAAACTCAAGGCCGCGATCGATTTTGCCGTTGCCCATGAAACGAAAGTATCATCGTCGCTCGACGGTGTGATCGATCAGCGCGATCTGCGCATCACGATTCCGATCCAATTCGCTGGACCGTTTTCCGATCCCATCGGCCCGCTCGCGCCGCATGCGCCGGCGAACGGCATCATCATCCGGCATGGCTACATCGTTGCGGAGTGGGGCGACACCCACAAAGTCGACATGGCGCATTCGGTGACGAAGACGTTTCTGTCGGCGACTGCGGGTGTCGCCTTTGACAAGCACATGATCCGCGACGTGAACGACCGTGTGCTCGGCTATGTTCATCCATCGCCGGATTTCGAACTGCCGCACAATCAACCGATCACTTGGGATGAAATGCTGCGTCAGACCTCAGGCTGGATCGGCACGATGTGGGGCAAGCCGTGGTGGGCGGATCGTCCCGGCAAGAACCCGTGGGACGAACTCGCGGCCGGTCCTCCGCCGGTCGGCAAGGAATGGAAATATTCCGATGTGCGCGTGAATGCGTTTGCGCTTGCGCTGACGCATCTATGGAAGCGGCCGCTGCCGGATGTGCTCAAGGACTATGTGATGGATCCCATCGGGGCATCGCACGATTGGCATTGGGAGGGTTACGACAATTCATGGATCGAGATTGACGGCAAGCGTATCCATGTCGTGCCGGGCGGCGGCCACTGGGGCGGTGGCATGTTCATCTCTGCCCGCGATCTTGCGCGGATGGGATTGCTCGCTCTGAACAACGGCAAGTGGGGCGACAAGCAGATCCTGTCCGAAGCTTGGATCAAACTATCAAAAACACCAACCGGCCCGAACCCGGGTTACGGCTACATGAACTGGTTCCTCAACACCGACCGCAAACTTGCGCCGGCCGCGCGCGAAGACAGCGTGATGTTCATCGGCAACGGCGACAACATCGTCTTCATCGACTACGAGCACGATGTCGTGGCGGTTGTCCGCTGGATTGATGACGCGCAGAAGGCGGAGTTTGTGCGGCTGTTAGAAGCCAGCCTGCATTAAGCCGGCCGATTGTCGTTCCGTGACGCGCAGGTTATGGTTGTGATGTTGCGGCGGGAGATAATGCATGCGCTGGCTTCTCGGCATCACGTGTCTGATCGCGCCATGTGTCGCGGCGGCAGTGGCCGCTTCGGCGGCTCCGCAATTCTCCGTTATTCATACCTTCACCGGCGGCACCGACGGCGCATATCCGACGATCGGTCTTTTGCGCGGCGCGGATGGTTCGCTGTACGGCACCACCGAAGGCGGCGATGTGAAGAGCACATTCGGCACGGTGTTCAAACTCTCTCCACCGGTCCATGACGGCGCTTCCTGGACGAAGACGAACCTGTATGCCTTTCAAGGCCGCAAGGACGGCGCGTATCCGTGGACGCGGCTGATCTTCGATGGCAACACCGCTGCATTGCTCGGCACCACGGCGGGTGATGACGGTCACGGGGACATCGGCACGATCTTCCGCCTCGCGCCGCCAAAGCACGACGGCAACCCGTGGACCGAACAAATTCTTCACCGCTTTAAGGGCGGTACGGACAGCGGTTTTCCGTATGACGGACTCGTGCAGGATCCCGCAACCGGCGCGATCTACGGAACGGCTTACGGCAATTCGGGCTCCGGCGATTTCGGCACAGTGTTCGGCTACACGCCGGACATTCAACACAAGAACTGGTCGGAAACGCTTCACTACAATTTCACCGCCATGGAGGGGAACGGCGCGTTCCCCGAAGCGGGTTTGGTGCTTGGCAGCGGCGGCTTGCTCTACGGCACGACTCTCGGCGGCGGCGCGCAGGACGACAGCTGTTTCACGAACGGTGTCGGAGGATTCATTCCCGGGTGTGGGACAGTATTTTCCGTGAATGTTGCAACCGGAGAGGCGAACTTCCTGCTGCTACCCTCCTTCACGACCAAGCAGCCGGTCTACTTCTCCTACGGCGAGCTGTTGCTCGACGACAATTCCAACATTTTTGGTCTCAGCCAAGGCGGCGCCTTCCCGCTGGATAAGTGCAAGCTAAAAAATCACACCACATGCGGCACCGTCTTCACGATGCTGCCCGAGAGCGATACCAAGGCCAAAGTCATCTCGAAACTGATCGGCGCCAATTCAGGTCAATCGGAAGGCGGGTTGATCTGGAACCAGGCGAAGACCGTGCTCTACGGAACGACAACGATCGGCGGCCCTGGATGTGACGCGGACAAGAAATATGGCTGCGGCGTCGTGTTCAAGCTCACGCAAGACGGCAAAGACTGGGATTACTCGGTCATCTACGCTTTCACCGGTGGCGCCGATGGATATCGCGCCCGTGATCTGGTCATCGACGGGAACGGCACGCTCTATGGCGAAGCCGAACTTGGCGGCGCGAACGGCGTTGGCACGGTCTTTAAAATCGAAACGCCGTAGCGCCGTTACGCCTTGATCTTCACATATGTACCCGGCGCATTGCCCAGAACTTTGAGCTTGCCGTCGCCCGGTTTGCGGGCGGGGACTTTCTTGCCGGAAAGTTTCGACAGCCACGCATCCCAATCGCCCCACCATGACCCGGGGTGCTCGCTTGTGTTGGACTGCCATTCCTCGACAGTCGCGGGGTAGGCGCCTTTGACCTTGCCGTCCGGCTGCGCGCCGACCTTGTCGTTCGTCCAGAACTGGTACTTCTTCGCGCTCGGCGGATTGATCACGCCGGCGATGTGTCCGCTTCCCGCGATGATGAAGCGGATCGGTCCGCCGAACAGGTGCGTGGACTTGTAGACCGAGCGGAACGGCGCGATGTGATCTTCCTTCGCGCTCTGGAGATAGATCGGCGTCTTCACCTTCGACAGGTCGAGTTTCACATTGTCGAAGCTCATCTTGCCCTGGCTGAGCGCATTGTTCTTGTAGAACTCGCGCAGATAGAACAGATGCGTCGCCTCCGGCATCCGCGTCGTGTCGGAATTCCAGTAGAGCAGATCGAACGGCGCCGGCTCCTTGCCGAGCAGATAATTGCTCACCACGAACGACCAGATCAGATCGTTGGCGCGAAGCATGTTGAACGTCGTGCCCATCTTCTTGCCTTCGAGCACGCCGCCGGCCTGTTCCATCTGCTGGCGCATCGACTCCAATTGTTCATCGTCGATGAAGACCTGAAGATCGCCGGCCTCGCTGAAATCGGCCTGCGCCGCGAAGAAGGTCGCGGAGTTTACGCGGTCATCGTTCGTCGCGGCCATGTAGGCGAGGGTGGCGGAAAGAAGCGTGCCGCCGATGCAATAGCCGATGGTGTTGATCTTGTTCACGCCGGTCGCGGCTTCGACGGCATCCAGCGCCGCGAAAATACCTTCGCGCATGTAGTCCTGGAAAGTCTTCTGCGCGAGCTTGCGGTCCGGGTTCACCCACGAGGCGATGAACACGGTGTAGCCCTTGCTCACGGCCCAGCGGATGAAGGAATTCTCGGGCTTCAGATCGAGGATGTAGAACTTGTTGATCCACGGCGGGAAGATCAGCAGCGGTTTCTCGTAAACCTCGTCGGTCGTCGGATCGAACTGCAGAAGTTCGATCAGATCGTTGCGGAACACGACCTTGCCCGGTGCGGTCGCGATGTTCTCGCCGATTTTGAACGCATCCGCGGACTGGCGGATCATCACCTGGCCGCTCTCGGGGTCCATGTCCTCGAGCAGGTTGTTCAGGCCTTTGACCAGGTTCTCGCCATTGCTCTGCATCGTGGTGCGCAGAACTTCCGGATTGGTCAGCACGAAATTCGTCGGCGCGATCGCATCGGCGAACTGCTTTGTGTAGAAGGCGATGCGCTTCTGCGTTTTCTCATCCAGATCGCCATTCACCTTCGCGACGGTGTCCTGCATCCAGTTCGCGGTCAGCAGATAGCTCTGCTTGATGAAATCGAAGACCTGGTTCTCTTCCCAGTCCTTGTCCTTGAAGCGCTTGTCGCCGGAAGCGGGGGCGACGACCGGCTTGCTCGCACCGCCCAGCATGCGCGTCGCCGTGTTCTCCCAGAGGTTCATGTAATCGCGCCACAGCTGGAACTGCGCTTCCATGATGACGGTCGGATGCGCCGCCATGCTCTTCAGCAGAGACGAGAACGTGCCCATCAGATTGAGCGGGTCGGCCGGGCCGGAATTGCTCTTGTTGTTCGCCTGACGCTTCATGAAGTCGGTGAGCAGGCGTTGCGACTGTTGACCCACCTGCACCATGTTCCGTGCGAACTGGGCCGGGTCGGCGATGGAATAGTCGCTTTTGGTCGCTTCGGCGTCCTGGGTCTTCTTGTTCATGAGTACCGTCGGGGGAAATTCACCTTTTGATACCCCTTCATGCTGCACTGCCGCAAGACGGCACGATTTCAGTGGCCACAAAGCCAAGTTATTACAAGATTTCATGGATTTGGCCCCCGATCCGCTTGGAAGGCGGGCGGTGGCCCTGTATATGGATTCCCGCTGGTCCTGCGGTTCGCCGCGGGCGACGGAGGCTTTTTCAATGACGGTTGAGTTCGGCGGCGTGAAGACGATTTGTGCGCGCATGGTGGTGATCGGAATGGTCGCCTTCGGTGCGACCGCCTGTTCGAGCGCGCCGGATTGGGTCGATCCCACGAACTGGTTCGGTGGCGGCCCTTCGGATACCGAAGCAACGCCTGGCGAAACGCCCGATCTGGCATCGATCCCGGACCGTCCTGTTCCGGCATCGACTTCGGACGAGCAGAAGCAGGTCGCGGACTCGCTTGCCGCGGACCGCGCGCGCGCCAAATACAGTTCAGACGCGCTCCGGGGTGGCACGGAAGCGGCCGCTGCGCCGCCTCCACCTGCAACTGAAGAGGCCGCCAACGATACAGCCCCGGCGCCGGCTTCATCGACGGCAACCACGGCAGCGGCCGCGCCAGCGCCGAGCACGCAGGTCGCGAGCAACGATCAGCCGAGCGCTCCGCCACCGACTCCTGCGCAGGACGCTAGTGGTGAGGTCACCGTGCCGCCGCCCGCGCCGGCTGCGAACGATTTGCCGCCCGCGCAACCTTCTCCGGCCAATACCGTGTCTGCATCAACATCCCCGCCGGCTGCCTCCTATACGCCGCCTCCGGCGCCCGCGCCCACCGCTATGGCAACCGTATCGCCGTCGGATGCAGCGCTCGGATTCAAGCCTTCTTCCGCGCCGCCGCTGGATGCAAGCGTCGGTCAGTTCGTGCCGCCGCCGCTCGTCGCGCGCTATAACCAGACAGTGGGCCAGTCCGGCACGACACCGCCGCGCATGGCTTATGCCACCCCGCCAAAATCCGGCAAGGCGATGGGCGGTCCCGAGAAGATGAGTGGTGCCGTCGTCGCCAACCTCGAGGCGCTGCAAGCGCCCGCGCAGGCGAGCACCTACACCGCGATGCAAGGCGTGCAGCCGACATCGGTCGTTCTCTTCCCCGGTGACGGCACGCTGCTGAACGCATCCGCGCGCGCGCAAGTTCGCGCGGCCGTCGAAGCTTTCAAGGCCGCTGGCGGGCAGGGTTACCTCCGCATCGTCGGACACGCTTCCAGCCGCACGTCGAACATGCCGCTCGAAAAGCATCTGGAGGTGATCTTCAACAAGAGCCAGGACCGCGCCAACGCGGTGGCGAAGGAGATTATCAAAGAAGGCGTCCCGGCGAGCCGCGTGCTCGTGGAGGCGGTGGGAGACAGCCAGCCCGTCTATTACGAGTCCATGCCGCAAGGCGAAGACGGCAATCGCCGCGCCGAGATTTTCCTGCAGAGCTGAGCAGGGACACGTCCGCCGACACTGATGAAAATCCCTCTGCGCATCGCAATCGCCGGCCTCGGCACCGTCGGCGGCGGTGTGCTGAAGGCGTTGCACGCACGCGGCAACGAGTTGGCGGAGCGCGCGGAACGCAGACTGGATATCGTCGCCGTGTCGGCGCGCGACAAGAACAAGGCTCGCGCCGCCGATGTCTCCGGATTCAGATGGGTCGACGATCCTGTCGCACTCGCGCGCACGGATGCTGACGTCGTTGTTGAACTGATCGGTGGCGAGGAGGGCACGGCGCGCGAACTGGTCGAAGCGTCGCTGCTTGCCGGCAAGCATGTGGTCACTGCGAACAAGGCGCTCCTGGCGCATCATGGTGCGTCTCTCGCGAAACTCGCGGAAGATCGCGGCCTCGCGCTGAAATTTGAAGCTGCCGCAGCAGGCGGCATTCCCATCGTGAAAGCGCTTCGCGAAAGCCTGATTGCGCATGGCGTCGGATCGGTGCGCGGAATCCTGAACGGCACCTGCAACTACATCCTCACCAACATGGAAAAGACGGAGCGCTCTTTCGCAGACGTGCTGAAGGAAGCGCAGGCGCTCGGCTACGCCGAAGCCGATCCGACGCTGGATGTCGGCGGCGGCGACACGGCACACAAGCTCGCGATCCTTGCGTGTCTGGCCTTTGGCACCGCGCCCGATCTCAAGAATATGTACGTCGAAGGCATTGAACACATCACGCTGGACGACATTCAGTATGCGCGCGAATTCGGCTACCGCATCAAGCTGCTCGGCATCGCGCGCCGCATCGATGGCGGTATCGATCAGCGGGTTCAGCCGGCCATGGTGCGCGCGGAAACCCCGCTTGCGGATGTTGACGCGGCATTCAACGCGGTTTCGGTCAACGCCGGCGAGGCAGGGCCTTTTTTCTTCGAAGGCCGCGGCGCGGGCGAGGGGCCGACAGCCTCGGCCGTCATCGCCGATCTCGTCGATATCGCGCTGGGTTCCTTCGAGCCCGCCTTCGGCAAGCCCGCGAACACGCTGATACCGCTGGTTCCCGCGACGCCGGAAGCGACGTCATCGGCCTATTATCTGCGGTTCGAGGTGCTCGATATCCACGGCGTTCTGGCCGAGATCGCGGGCTGCCTTGCCGACTTCAAGGTTTCCATCGAAAGCATGCTGCAGCGCTCCCGCAACCCGGGAGAGCCGGTATCGCTTGTCATGATCACCCATGACACTCCACAGCTAGCCGTCGCGCGCGCCTTGAAGGCCATCGGCGCCTCGGACAAGGTCTTGGCCCCGCCCGTCATGATTCCCATGGAAGCGGGCTGAGCCGTATTTTTCGGAGCATTTTATGACTGGTCATCTCGATCGTTCGTTTTCGCTGGAAGCCGTGCGCGTCACGGAAGCCGCCGCCATCAACGCCGCGCGCCAGATCGGCCGCGGCGATGAGAAGGCTGCCGACGCTGCCGCCGTGGAGGCGATGCGCGCTGCGTTCAACATCCTGCCGATCGACGGCACCGTGGTGATCGGCGAGGGTGAGCGCGACGAAGCGCCGATGCTCTATATCGGCGAGAAGGTCGGCAGCGGCGGCATCAAAGTCGATATTGCGCTCGATCCCCTCGAAGGCACGACGCTGACGGCGAAAGCCCTGCCGAATGCGCTGGCGGTGATGGCGATGGCCGAGCCCGGCACGCTGCTCAACGCGCCCGACACCTATATGGACAAGATCGCCATAGGCGGCGGCTATCCGGAAGGCACGATCGATCTCGATGCCGACCCGGCGGAGAACGTTCGCTCGCTTGCAAAAGCGAAAGGCGTGAAGCCGCATGAGATCACCGCGTTGATCCTCGATCGGCCGCGTCACGAGAAGATCATCGAGGCGGTGCGCTCGACGGGCGCCTCCGTCCAACTGATCACCGATGGCGATGTCGCCGGCGTGATCGCGACCAGCGATCCATCGACGGGCATCGACATCTACATCGGCCAGGGCGGTGCGCCGGAAGGTGTGTTGGCGGCGGCCGCGTTGCGCTGCGTCGGCGGGCAAATCCAGACGCGTCTCGTCTTCAAAAAGGAAGATGAGAAACGCCGCGCCGAAAAGCTCGGCATCACCGACTTCAACAGGAAGTACACGCTGATGGACCTCGCGTCCGGGGACGTCGTGTTCTCCGCGACCGGCGTGACCGACGGTTCGATGCTCAAGGGCGTGAAGGTCACGCGCGAGCATATCTTCACCGAGAGCATCGTCATGCGCTCCGCCACCGGCACGGTCCGCTGGATCCGCGCCCGCCATCGCCGTAAGGATGTCGGCTAGCGCCCGCGCCCTGGAGTCTGAAGCGGCGTTCGGCGTCGCGCGCTCCTTCTCGGGCCGGAAATGGATTCTGCACCGCGCCGATGAAGAGGCTGCGCGCGAGATGGCGCGTAGTTCCGGTATCTCCTTCGCATTGGCGCGGCTGCTCGTCGGGCGTGGCGTCAAACCGGATGAGCTTCAGGACGCACTCAATCCGACGCTGAAGCGTCTGATGCCCGACCCGCTCGTCCTGCTGAACATGGACAAGGCCGTCGCGCGTGTGAAAGCGGCCGTCGAAACCGGCGAATACATCGCAATCTTCGGCGACTACGATGTCGATGGATCGTGCTCGTCCGCGTTGCTGCACGACTTCCTCGCGGCTCTTGACATCAAGCCGCGCATCTACATCCCCGATCGCATGACAGAAGGTTACGGGCCTTCTGCCAACGCGATGCGCACGCTGAAAGACGAAGGCGCGAGCCTGGTCATCACCGTCGATTGCGGCGCCACGGCGAAGGATGCACTGAGCGCCGCGCGCAATATCGGTCTCGACGTCGTGGTGCTCGACCACCATGCCGTTGAGGATGCGCCGCCGGCACTGGCCCAGGTAAATCCCAACCAGCCGGGCGACACCTCAGGGCTGACCTATCTCTGCGCCGCCGGCGTGACGTTCATGTTCGTGGTGGCGCTGAACCGTGCGTTACGCGATGCGGGCTATTACGCCGGGAAGAATATCCCTGAGCCTGATCTGCGCGATCTTCTCGACCTCGTGGGGCTGGCGACGATCTGCGATGTCGTTCCGCTGGTCGGCGTCAATCGTGCGTTCGTTCGCTCCTGCCTGGCGCTGTTCGGCGCGAAGCGTATCGGCCTGATGGCGCTCGCGAACATCGCCAAAGTAACGGCGCCGTTCACGCCGTATCACATGGGTTATGTGTTCGGCCCGCGGATCAATGCCGGTGGGCGGGTCGGGCGCTGTACGCTCGGCGCCGACCTGCTCACCGCACACGATGGCAGCGAGGCGGAGGAATTCGCCCTCGCGCTCGACAATCACAACAAGGAGCGTCAGGCGATCGAGAAACTGATCCTGGAAGAAGCCATCGCCATGGCGCATACGCAGGACAATTCGCCATTCCTGTTCGCAGCCAAGGAAGGCTGGCATGCCGGCGTCGTCGGCATCGTCGCGGGACGCCTTAAAGATCGCTTCGGCAAGCCGTCTTTCGTTGCAGGGTTTGAAGGCGGACTGGCGCGCGGCTCTGCGCGCTCCATTCCCGGCATCGACATCGGCGCCATTGTCCGCGCTGCGAAAGAGGCCGGCGTCATCGCGTCCGGCGGCGGCCACGCGATGGCGGCGGGATTCTCGCTCACCACGGAACAGGAAGCACCGTTCCACGCATTCCTCGCGCAGCGGTTCGCGGAAGGCAACGAAACGCTTGCCGGTGCGCTCGATCTTCATATCGACACGCTGGTCTCGCCATCGGGGGCGACCGAGGAGATGGTGCGTGAAGTTGCGCAGGCTGGTCCCTACGGCGCGGGAAATCCGGAGCCGCTGGTCGCCATCGCCGATGCGCGCGTGGTGTTCGCGGATCTGGTCGGCAAGGACCATGTTCGTCTGCGGCTCGCGGGCGGAGACGGCACACGGCTGGACGCCATCGCGTTCCGGGCCGCGGACACTGATCTGGGGAAGGGGCTGATGGCCTCCCGCGGCAAGGCAATCCATGCTGCCGGACGCCTCAAGATCGACGAATGGCAGGGCCGGATTCGGGTCCAGTTACAGCTCGAAGATGCAGCGCCCGCAGGGGTTTAACCCGCCGCTTGCCATTCCCGGCGAGGCCCGCTAAACCCGCCCGCTCTGCGCCCTTCGTCTATCGGTTAGGACTCAGGATTTTCATTCCTGCAAGAGGGGTTCGATTCCCCTAGGGCGCGCCACTTTCCCATCATTCCCGCGTTTCCTCTGCCCACATTGCGGGGTATCTCTTCCTTATGCTGACAGAACACAAATCGGAGCGCGGGCTCTGGATCGACCTGCTTGACCCCACACCGGATGAGGTGGACCAGGTCAGGAAAGAGCACAGCCTGCGTGTGCCGCCGCGCGCGGAGCTGGAAGAAATCGAATCCTCCAGCCGTCTGTCGCGAGACGGCGATGTGTTGCACATGAATCTGCCGGTGACGACTGCGGACGGCGACGGCGTCCTGACGCCGACGCCCATGGGGTTCATTCTCTCGGAGAAGGTTCTCGTCACGATCCACTACGTCCATCTGCATACGACGGGCGCGGTGCTGGACCGCCTCAAAGGCGATCCCAATCCGTCCACGAGCGCCGATGTCTTTGCGATGATGATGGAGGCGATGGTTGATTTCAGCGCCGACCAGCTCGAGAAGATCGCGGCGGAGCTGATGCAGATTTCGCAGCGCGTCTTCCGCCGCACCGAAGCGCCGGAGATGCAGAATATTAAGCGGATGACGAAGCTCCTCCGCCAGATGCTCACGCGCATCGGCTATGAAGGCGAGCACCTGTCGCAGATCCGGGAGACGCTGCTCGGCTTGCAGCGTATCATCACCTACACGATGGAAAGCTGCGCACATTGGCGCGACAAGGCGTTCCTTGCGCGGCTTGAAACCGCGCGGCGCGATCTGCAATCGCTGATCGAGCATGAGACACACCTGTCGGACAAGGCGCAATTCCTGCTCGACGCCAATCTCGGCTTCATAAATACCGAGCAGAACGACATCTTCAAGGTGCTGACCATCGTGTCGGTGGTCGGCATTCCGCCGACGTTCTTCGCCAGCATGTGGGGCATGAATTTCCACAACATGCCGGAGCTCAGCTGGCATTATGGGTATTGGATCGGGCTCGGGATCATCGCGCTGAGCACGATCCTGCCGGTGGCCTGGTTCAAATACCGTGGCTGGTGGTGAGGAAACTTCTTCCCGTAAGATCGTTTCCTTAAGTCCGCCCGAGGGAACGCCATGGCCGCCGCGAAGAAGAAAAAAGCTGCTCCCAAAAGGAAGAAAAAGGCGCCGGCGCATCGCGCCGCACGCGACGAGGGTGCGGCCAAGCTCAGCACGCGGCCGATCTGGCAGGGGCATCTGCGCCTGTCGCTGGTGTCGTGTCCGGTTGCGCTCTTCACCGCGACGTCGCGCTCAGGCGATATCTCATTCCATCTGCTCAACCCGGAAACCAACAACCGCATCCGCATGGTCCCCACCGATCCGGATACTGGGCCGGTCGAGCGCAGCGATCTGGTGAAGGGTTATGAGGTCTCGAAGAACAACTACGTCGTGGTGACGCCGAAGGAGCTGGAGGCGGTCAAGCTCGAAACCACGCACACGATGGAAATCGAGCGGTTTGTCGACGCCGATGACATTGACCGCCTGTTCTGGAACCAGCCCTATTATCTGGTGCCGAACGAGGACAGTGGCGTGGATGCCTATGTCGTCATCCGCGATGCGTTGCGCGAGACGGGACGGATCGCGCTCGGCCGCGTCGTCATGCATACGCGTGAGCGGCTGGTGGCATTGGAGCCGCGCGACAAGGGAATCGTGACCTATACGCTGCGCATGCGGAACGAGGTGGCAGAGCCCAAGAATGCTTTCCGGGATATTCCCGAGGGCCATCCGAACAAACAGATGATCGAGATCGCAACCAAGATCATCGACCAGCAGGAAGGCCCGTTCGATCCCGACAAATTCCAGGACCGCTATGAGAATGCGCTGCGCGATCTCATCAAGCGCAAGGAAAAGGGCGAGAAGATCGTCCAGGCCGAACCGGTCGAGGACACCAACGTCATCGATCTGATGGCTGCGCTCAAGAAGAGCTTGAAGCACAAGGGCCGCGCGGAAGAGACCGAAAAGCGCGTGAAGAAGCGGGCGAAACGCTAGCGCGTCCACCCTCCCCTTGAGGGAGGGTCGAAAAATGCAGAGCATTTTTCGGGGAGGGGTTTTCTGCCGCCACTTGGCCCCTCCCCGAAATTCGCTTCACTGCGTTGCGAAAATTGTCGACCCTCCCTCAAGGGGAGGGTGAACTATGTTTTGGTTAGCTTCCGTATCGCTTGCAGCAGTGACTTTTCAGACACGCAATAGTCTTTCCACGCCGCGCTCTTCTTGATCAGCGCGGGCACGGTCTGGACAGTGAACTTCTTGGGGTCAAGCCCTTTTTTCACCTGTGTCCAGGTCAGCGGCATCGATACCGTCGCACCTTGGCGTGCGCGCGGCGAGAGCGGCGCCACGGCAGTCGACATGCGATCGTTGCGCAGATAGTCGAGGAAAATCTTTCCGCCGCGGTCCTTCTTTGCCATGGAGACGAGGTATTTGTCGGGACTGTCCGAGGCGATTTGTTCGCAGACGCCGCGCGCGAAAGCCTTGGCTTCCTTCCAGCCGAGCTTGTCTTTCGCGGGCACCGATAATGGTGTCACGACGTGAAGCCCTTTTCCGCCCGTCGTTTTGCAGAAGCTGACGAGGCCGAGGTCCTTCAGCCGGTCGTGAATTTCGAGCGCGCCTGCGATCACCTTGTCAAACTTCACATCCGGTGCGGGATCGAGATCGAACACGAGACGGCCGGGCAGGTCAGGCTTGAAGGGTGCGCAATTCCACGGATGCAGTTCGAGGCCTGCCACCTGTGCGATCGCGGCCAGCCCCTCGACGCGGTCGATCTGCAGATAGGGCTGCCGGTCGCCGGAGACCTTGGCGAGCGTGAGCAGGTTCGACGTGCCCTTCATCGCGTGGCGCTGGAAGAAACGCTCGCCGTCGATGCCGTCCGGCGCGCGAACGATAGAGCACGGCCGCCCCTTGATGTGCGGCATCATCCATCCGCCGACGGCTTCAAGATATTCGGCGAGTTCGCGTTTGGTCACAGGCTTCTTGTCGCCCGCGTCCGGCCACAGCGCTTTGTCGGGATGAGAAATCGGTACGCCCATGACGACACTTGCACCGGCCTTTGCGGCCGGTTTCCTCGCTGATGCTTTCTTTGCTCTGGGCATGGCCAAATCCGTCTTGGTTGGCGCCGCGGGTTTTTCTACCTCGACTTCATCGGCCGGCTTGTCTTCGCGCAAGCCCTTAAACGCTGCCTGGCGCACGTTGCCGTCGCCGGTCCAGCCCGCGAACTCGATCTCCGCGACCAGGACGGGCTTGACCCAGTGGACATTCCTGCCGCGCTTCGGCGCGTTGTCGCCACCAAACGGACTTTGCTTCGCTTCGGCTTTTTTCAAGCGCGGAAAGATGCGCGCGACGGTGTCGCGGCCATAGCCCGTGCCGACCCTTCCGACATAGACGAGATGCTTGCCGCGATGGACGCCGACGAGGAGGGAGCGAAAGCGGCCATCGGTCTCGTCCCATCCACCGATAACGACCTCGTGCCCCGCGCGGCATTTCGATTTCGTCCAGTCATCGCCGCGGCCGGAGCGATAGGGCGCATCGAGCTTCTTGGAGACGATGCCTTCCAGCGACATCCGGCAGGCCGACTGAAGAACCGCGTCACCGCCGCTGGAGAAATGCTCGACAAAACGGATATTCGCCTGGTTCTTCGCGAGATTGTCTTTCAGGAGTTGTTCGAGCCGCTGCTTCCTTTGGGACAGCGGCAGCGAGCGCAGGTCTTCATCTTCGGCAAACAAGAGATCGAAGACGAAATAGATCAGCTGATCGGTCTTGCCGTCGGAGAGTGCGGCCTGCAGCGCCGCGAAATCGGGCGCGCCGTTGTGATCCAGGGCGACGATCTCGCCATCGAGGATGCAATCGGGAAGCTTCCCGCCGGCTTTCGCGATGGCTTCGAACTTCTCGGTCCAATCGAGACCCTTGCGCGTGCGCAGCACGACTTTGCCGTTGTCGACGCGCATCTGCATGCGATAGCCGTCGAACTTGATCTCGTGCACCCAGCTCTCGCCGGATGGCGGCCGGTCGTAGAGCTTCGTCAACTGCGGCTCGATGAAGCGCGGCATCGAGGCGACGTGTCTGATCTTCGCGGTCTTGCGTTTGGGCTCGGCGATCGCAAGTTTGGCAAGCTTGCGCGCCTTCGCGGCGTCGCCCTTGTTGGAATTCCAGACCGCGTCTTTCTTGAAGCTGTGGGCTTTCCTCATGAAGGGTTTGGGCTTTTTGCCCTTGCCGGCCTCGATATCTTCCATCTCGCGGCCAGAAGCGACGGAGGTGTCGTTCCTGGCGAGCCATTTCTCGGCATCACCTTCTTTGACGTCATCGTCATGATGCTTGATGAGAAGCCAGTTGTTTCGCTTGCTCTTGTATTTGTCGTTGCGCATGCGCACGAGCACCCAACTCCCGTGCAGCCGCTCGCCGTCGAGCGTGAATTTGAGATCGCCTTTCCTGAGCATCGCCTCGGCGTCGCCTTCGGGCTCCCAATAGCCGCGATCCCACAGCATCACTGTGCCGCCGCCATACTGGCCTTTCGGGATCGTGCCTTCGAAATCGCCGTAGTCGAGCGGGTGGTCTTCCACCTGCACCGCGAGGCGCTTGTCCGCGGGATCGAGCGAAGGCCCGCGCGTCACCGCCCAGGATTTGAACACACCGTCGAGCTCCAACCGGAAATCGTAGTGCAATCGCGTCGCATCGTGTTTCTGAATCACAAAGCGCCGGCGTTTCGATCTTGCGACCTTCTTGTCGCCGCTCGGCTCGGCCGTCTTCTTGAAATCGCGTTTCTTGCGATAGGTGGAGAGCTTGCGCGTGACCACGATCAGTGCCGCTTGAAATATTGCACGTCGCGCTCGTGCTTCTCGGCGGCGGCGCGCGTCTTGAAGGTTCCCAGATTGCGGCGCTTGCCGGTCTTGGGGTTTTTCTTGCGCGAATAGAGACGGTATTCGCCGGATTTGAGCTTGCGGATCATGGCGTTTCCTCAGTGGGAAACATCCCGCGGCCTGACAGGTTCCGCAAACGAAAAAGGGCGGGCCTCGCAGCCCGCCCTTTCACCATCACCCTTTTATTCCCTTAGCCGCCGAGATCGATCACCGCGCGGCGGTTCTGCGGCTCGCGCACACCGGGGCCAGTCGGCACCAGCGGATCGTGGAAGCTCTTGCCTTCGATGGCGATGGAGCCGCCGTCGAGGCCTTCGCGAACCATTTCGTCCTTCACGGACTGCGCACGACGTTCCGAGAGCGCCTGGTTGTACGTGTCGGAACCGACCGTATCGGTGTGACCCGTCACAACCACCTTCACCATGCCCTGCGTCTTCGCGGCCTTGACGGCTTCGGAGACGACTTCCTGCGCCTTGTCCGTCAGGTTCGACTTATCGAAGTCGAAGAAGACGATGAACGTCTTCACGGCTGCCGGCATCGGGGGCGGTGGAGGAGGCGGGGGCGGCGGAGGCGCCATGACCGGCGGCGGAGCGGCAGGCTCCGGCGGGTTGAAGTACCAGCGCACACCGAAAAGGCCGACATTCTCTTCCGGCGCTTTCAGATGCACCGGGCTGATGCCCGGAATGTCCGAGGCGAGATGCGATCCGCTCCCCATCGTGCGGTAGCGATAGTCTGCAAAGAGATCGATGTTGTCTGCGATTGGCATCGAAATGCCCGCAATGCCCTGATACATGAAGCCGGTATCGACCCCGCGCACGAAGCTCAGACCGTTGAGGCCCGATGTGGCGCTGATATCGCTGATGACGATGCGGTTGTGAATGTCGCCGAAGCCAACGCCGCCGCCGACCGAGCCCGTGATGCCCCAAATGAGCGGGACGTCATAGACCGCGTTGAACATCGCAGACCCAAGCTGCATCCCGCCTTTGTCGCCGACACCGGAAACTTCCTGATGGACGATGCCGCGCTGCTCGTAGCCGAGCTCGATTTCTGTGCGGAACCCACTGTCGCCCCACTTGTAGCCGAGCGCCGCCGTGCCCAGCACATCGTCGTGATAGGGCAATTTGATGGCAACGGGTGGCGTGGACGACGGATTGTTGTAGTGCGCCAGCTCCATCGTATCCCAGCCTGCGCCGAGTCCGAGGTACCAGCCCGTCGCGTTGCTCGCGAACGCTGGCGTCGCCATGGCCAGCGCCGCCGCACCGGCGAGCAGAACAAATCTGATCTTCATTACATCCTCACATAAGCGGTGGGAACCGGCGCATTCGCGTACGGTCTCGAACCACAACGCCGTGAGGAACAAAAAGTTTGCGCTGCAAAACGAGCAGCGCGAAATTCAACGCGCGTGTGCCCTCATGGTGACACCTGGAACTCTCAAGAAAACTTAATCACCGGGGATGGAACCAATGTTCCGCATAACAAATGACGCCGCCGATGCGTGGCACCGGCGGCGTTTCGGCATGACGGTTGTGTCGCTGCGATTACGCGAGCGAGTTCCAGGTCGTCTCGTTATAGACCGGATTGCCGTTGTAGCCGGTTCCGGTGGTCGTAACCGTGCGGCTGCCGGCGCTCGTCGTGATTTCGCGATCAAGCGTCTCCGTCTGGCCTTGCGCGTTTGTGCGTGTGATCGCATGCTCGGTCGCGCCGGTGACGTTCTTGGTGACCGTGCTGGTGGCTTCGCATGTCGCGCCATTGGCTTTGGTGATATCGCGGGTCACGGTGCGTGAGCCGTCTGCGTTCGACGTCGACGATTCCTGAATGGTCGATGTGTTGCCGTTTTTGCCGGTCCTGGAGATCGTCTTGCTGCCGTCGGCATTGACCGTGATGACTCTCTCGGTCGATTTCGTCTTGCCATTGGCGAACATCACGGTCTTGTCGATCGTCTTCTGACCGTTCACTTCCTCCATGGCCTTGGAGAATGTGCCGAAGCCGTTGAGCGTATCGTCAACTGTGCCGTTCACGGTTTTGCTCTTGCCGTCGCCTGTGTTTCCAGTGCCTCCGGTCGTGGTCGGGCCCTGATAGCCGGAATTCGGCGATATGATGTGATGGTTGTTCAGAGCAAAGATGCTCGATGCGGTCATGGTCATGGTCTTACCCTCGTGAGGAGGCTTGCGTTCGGAAGAGAGTGAGCAAGGGGCGGGCCATTTCAAATTCCTTGGCTTTGCGCGGAAAAATTCAGAAGCGAGCGCTCAGTAGCGCGGCCAAACTCGCCGAGGCGGCAATAATTTCCGTACCGATGCGCACCGGCCGCCGCTTTTCTTGCCCGCGCCGCCGTGTCAGTTTTGCGCGCGATTTGCACTGTTCCATCCGGGAGATTTTGATGAAAAGACGGGGTGTCGTTCTGAGTTCCTCCATGGCGCTTTTGATCGGTGTATCGACCCAGGCGCTCGCGTTGCACGCAAAGCCGGGCGAATGGCAGGTGACCGTGAAGATGGACATGGCGGGCCTGCCGCAGATTCCGCCGGCACAACTCGCGAAGATGCGCGCGATGGGAATCCATCTTCCGGTGGGCGGTGACGCTATCACGGTCACCCATTGCATGACGCCTTCCGAGGCGGCCATGGACAAGATTCCAACCATGGCCAAGGACCGGCAGAAGTATTGCTCCATGCAGAACTTGAAGACAGGTCCCGACGGCATGAGCGCCGACATGGTCTGCACCGGCAAGGTTCAGGGCAGCGGCCATATGCAGGTCCGCTTCGACTCGCCGGAGCACTATGCCGGCAAGGTGTCGATGAACGTCGTCGCCCACGGGCATCCGATGAGTTCGACCAGTATGTTCGATGCGAAGTGGCTCTCCGCCGATTGCAAGGCCGATCACTAGAGTATGCAGGCATCGGCGCTTCGATGCTGCCGTTGGGAATGAAGGGCGCTACCGCCAAAAAAGCGGCAGCGCCCAACCGA
Organism: Rhizomicrobium sp.; assembly: GCA_035502175.1. Lineage (GTDB taxonomy): Bacteria > Pseudomonadota > Alphaproteobacteria > Micropepsales > Micropepsaceae > Rhizomicrobium. The sequence continues at coordinate 5,839 of DATJUS010000031.1, read as the reverse complement.
CCTAACTGGGCAGCTTGGCTTCGCGCACCGCCGAGAAATCGGTGAGATACAGACAGCGCAGTCCGTTGCCGTCGCTATGGACCATCACCTGAATTACGTCGCCCTTGTTGAGTGGGATCGGCAGCGTATAGCTCGCCTGACCGCGTTTGACATCGTCCGCCAACTCGCCGCGAAGGGCATAGGACCCCACGTGATGCGTGTCGTTGTACAGCGGATAAGACGACAGCATGAAATACTCGTCCACGTCATCCTGTCCGGCAACGTTGGTCGGGCAAGGATAATTTGAGTCCGTCGTGAACGACACGCTGAAGGTGTAGATGCCAGGACAGGGTGCGGTGAAGGTGTTGTTCGACGACCACGCGCCGCCGATATCAGTGACCGTTGTCTGGTAGGTGATGACGGAATCGGTACCCGAAGAACCGACCATAGCCGCCGTGGCGGCGACGGCCACCGGCGTCGTCGCAGCACAAGCAGCGCGCTCCGCGTTTTGCCGGAACTGGTGACGTTGCTTTTCCGTCAGTGTCCGCTGGCTGTGATCTATCCAGTTCGGACCGTCGGCGAGAACCTGAAGAGGTGCACAGGCAAGAATGACAGCGCAAATAACGCGAGATGTCTTACGCATTCCCGATTTCTCCTTTGCGATGATTGTCCCCCAATGGATTAAACCTATAATTGTATCCTTGCTGGCGCAATCCAGCGTTGTATAGTTTGCGTGACAGCGTGATCCGGGCGAAGCAGGGCGGGCGCTTGCGCGTATCGATCTTCTCGTCTCGAATATCGCGATGAACGAGTTGGATGAATTGATGAAATTGCTCGGCGCGTCGCGCCGGGCGGTCGTGTTCACGGGCGCAGGCATCTCGACGGAGTCCGGAATTCCGGATTTCCGCTCGCCGGGCGGCATCTGGACGCGCATGGCGCCGATCGATTTCCGCGATTTCGTCGGCTCGGCCGAGATGCGCCGCGAGGCGTGGCGGCGGCGCTTCGCCATGGAAGAGTCTTTTGCGGGCGCCAGGCCGAACGCAGGTCACAAGGCCATCGCGTCCATGGTTGCGGACGGCCGCGTCAGCGATGTCATCACACAGAACATCGACAATCTGCATCAGGAATCCGGCGTGCCGGACGACCGGGTGATCGAGATTCACGGCAACACGCGCTATGCCAGATGCCTGACCTGCGGCACGCGCATGGAGTTGGCGCCGATCCGCGCGCATTTCGAGCAGCATGGCGATCCGCCCGGGTGCACGTTCTGCGGCGGGATCGTCAAGACGGCAACGATCTCGTTCGGGCAAGCGATGCCCGAACGTGAAATGGCGCGTGCGGAAGATGCCACGCTGGCATGCGACTTATTTCTCGTACTGGGCTCGTCATTGGTGGTCTACCCAGCCGCGGGGTTTCCAACGCTGGCGAAGCGCAACGGTGCGAGGCTCGTGATCATCAACCGCGAACCGACCGATCAGGACCACATCGCCGATCTCGTCCTGCACCGCGAGATCGGTCCGACGCTGAGCGCTGCCGTCAATATGTAAAGACCTGAAGCTGCGAGCCGTCCTGCGAGGATTGGACGAAGCCCTTTCTCAACGCCGGATCGAGCGCGATGCGCGATGAACTTGTCGGAAGATGCAGGTTGTTGATCGACTCCACGAAATTGCCGTTCGGATCGTAGACCTGAATGCTGCTGTTCGGGCCGGTGCTGGAAAACGGCTGGCCGATAAAGAACAATTTGTGGATCGGGTCGAACTGGACGTCCGTGCCGCTATTGGTCTGGCTGGTGGCGCCTTGCAACACGACGCGATTGACGTGATGCGTGCTCAGATAGAAGAACTCGACGCTGAAATCGAGTTCCGTTGCGGTCGCGACAATGCCGTCCGCTTCGTCGGCGGCAATCCCGTTGACGAACCCGTGACCGACCCCGCCGAGTTTCGATTGCGTGCCGTCCATGAGATCGACGCTCAGCAGATTGGCAGTGCACTCCGGATTGCAGCCGCGCGATGCGCCAAGGATCGCCAGATTGAGGACGCTGTCATACGCCATCACTGGTGAATCGTTGAAGTCGAACAGAGGGTCGGTGATCTTGATCTTCGGACCGAACGTGTTGCCCGCAACATCGGACGCGAACACGAAGGTATGGCTTTTGCTCGTGTTGCTGAATCCCATGATCGCGGTCGTCGAGGCGCCGGTGCTGACGCTCGCGCTCAGAAGGATGTCGTTCTTCTTCGTCGGCGGTGTCCATGCGCCGGTGAATTTCCTGCTGTTGAGCGGATCGATGACGTTGTAAGTGCGTTTGTCGACGAAGATGTCGCGTGTGTATTCGGTCTCCACCAGTCCCGCGCCTGCGCCGACGACGCCTAACACGAGATAGTCGTCTTTTGTGTCGGTCTTCTTCCTGATCGTCTTGACGATCACGCCGGTCGCCAGATCGAACGTCTCGACGGCAACATCGTTGGTGCCGTCATTGTGGGGCACGAACTCGCTCAGGATGCCCAGTGTGCCACCGCGATCGACGTCGTAGCCGAGAATGGATCCGCCCATGGCGGATTGCACGATGGTGGGATCGGCGTGTGCGGGAAGGGCTGCCGGCAACAGCGTCAGGGCTGCCGCGGCGATCACGGCCTTCGCGTTCCGGAACATCTCTCTGGCGCTCCCCACAAGAAGCCTTATGGAACGAGCGATTTTGGACCCGCGCAACCGCGCAAAATTGATTTACGGGATATAGATTCAACAGCCACCCAAATCCGCAACCCGTGTGTGGAAAAGCTGCCTTTTGCCAGAAGGCGTTAATATCTTGGACTTACAAGGCTTCTTTCGATATGTGGACGCTTAACCGGTGTTCGCTAGACTGAATGCCGAATCACCGCCTGCCGGAGACATTCCCTTGCGCCTGTTCAACGAAGACGACGACGACAAAGAAGAGAAGAGCACCGCCCCCGATCCGCAATCCTCGCCGGTCGCACAGGCGCTGTTCAAATCGCGCACGGTTCTGATCTTCGGCGAAGTCGACATGAAGATGGCGGAGCGCGTGAGCGCACAGTTGCTCGCCTATGCGGAAAGCGATGGCGACATCCGCGTGATCGTGAACTCGCCCGGCGGTCATGTCGAAAGCGGCGACACGATCCACGATATGATCCGCTTCGTCGGTCCGCGCGTGAAGATGATCGGTACGGGCTGGGTCGCCAGCGCCGGTGCGCACATCTATCTCGGCGCGAAGAAAGAGAACCGTTTCTGTCTTCCATTTACCCGCTTCCTGCTGCACCAGCCGTTGGGCGGCGTGCGCGGTCAGGCGTCGGACATTACCATCGAGGCCGAAGAGATCCTCAAGATGCGCGAACGCCTGAACCGCGAAATCGCGTCCGAGACCGGACAGCCTTATGAGAAGGTCGTCCAGGACACCGAGCGCAACTACTGGCTCGGCGCCGAGGACGCGGTGAAATACGGTCTCGTTTCGCGCATCGTCCAGACCGCCAGCGAAGTTTGATGCCGCCGCGCTGAATTGGTGGTACCTTCGGCCGCTCTCGTCTGAGAGCGCAATCGGCCGGGGGGCCTTCCATGAAGCTGGCACACGCGTTCTACACGTTTCCTTTTCGATTCGATGTCGAACGGATGCGTGCGGAAATCGAACCGATAACCGAAGCGGAGTGGCGGTGGCATCCCGAGGGGTTCGAGGGCAACTCCGCACTCCCCCTGATATCCACGAACGGCGGTATCAACGATGATTTCGTCGCGCCGATGAAGCGCACGGAATTTCTCGATCGCATGCCTTACATAGCGCAGGTGTTGGCGCAATTTCGCACGCTGCATGGCCGTGCCCGGCTAATGCGCATTGAGCCGCGCAAGGGCGTGCCCAGTCACATGGACATTCGATATTACTGGCGCACGCACACACGCGTGCACATTCCCATCATCACGCACCCGGACATCCGCTTTCATTGCGGGAGAGAGGCCGTGCATATGGCGGCCGGCGAGGCCTGGACGTTCGACAACTGGCGCCAGCACAAGGTGGTCAACGACACCGATACGCGACGTGTCCATCTGACCTTCGACACCTATGGCAGCACCGCTTTTTGGAGCATGGCGCGCCCACATGGCGCAAAGGTGGAGCAGGCATTCGTTCCTTACGTGCCGGGCGCCACGCCAAAGCTCGTCTTTGAGACGCATCCGAACCCGCTGGTGATGTCTCCGAGCGAGTTGGAAAACGAACTTGTGCGCTTCATGCAGGATGTCGCGGCGCATCCGCAGGTGGACCGTGCGGCTTTGGCAAAGCTGGAAGGACTCCTCTACGCGCTGAATACCGAATGGAAGATGCTGTGGTATTCCAACGGGCCGACGGAACAGGCTGTTCCGTTGTTCTCCGCGCTTCTGAAAAAGGTATCGGAAGATATATTCGCGGTTGTTCCGGCGGACATGGAGATGTCGAGCAATTTCCTGTCGGCGCGCGATATTCTAACCACGATCTTTTTGGAGTTGATCAGCCAGAAGAACACCGTGCCTGAAGTTGCCGTGACCAAGATGCCGTCGACGAAATTCGACCGGCCCGTATTCATTGTTTCGGCGCCGCGATCCGGCAGCTCGCTTCTGTTTGAGTCTTTGGCTGCGAGCGAGGATCTTTGGACGATCGGCGGCGAGGGACATGGCCAGATCGAGACCATTGCCTCGCTGATGCCGAGAAACCGCGACTTTGACTCCAATCGGCTTACGGGAACGGACGTAACGCCAGGCGTCGCGGCCCAGGTGCGGGCCAATTATCTCCATGCGCTTGGAAATTCAAAAGGCCAGTTGCTGCGAGAGATGGGCGGTATCCCTCCAAAGTCGGTCCGCTTCCTGGAAAAGACACCGAAGAACGCACTGAGAATTCCGTTTCTCAAGACGATATTTCCAGACGCGAAATTCATTTTCCTGCACCGCGATGCGCCGGCGAATATTGGCTCGATCATGGAAGCCTGGAGTTCCGGGTCGTTTGTCACCTATCCGAAGCTGAGGGGCTGGCAAGGGCCGCCGTGGTCGCTGTTGCTGATCCCGGGATGGCGCGAATTGCTCGGCGCCGGTCCTGCGCAGATTGCCCTTCGCCAATGGACGACAACAAACGCGATGATCCTGGATGATCTTGAGGAGTTGCCGGCCGACGACTGGTGTTCCGTGCGCTACGAAGATTTCCTGGCCGATCCGTCGTCTGTTCTGGAGCGGCTGAGCGCCTTCATCGGCGTCCCATATGGACAGGGCTTGCAAGCGATAGCCGCAAACCCTTTGCGGCAATCCGGCCACACCGTGTCGCCGCCCGCGCCAAACAAATGGCTGCGCCGGGAGGCTGAAATTCGTCCAATGCTTCCTGAAACCGCTTTGGTCGCGGCGCGCCTCAAGGATCGTTGATCCGACAATCCACGACGCGCAGCGACCGGAAGCGAATCTAGTCGGGGAGCGCGAACGCGGAGAGCGTTCCGTCCGCGACATAGACCCGGCCGTTCGAGACGACCGGTGAGACATTGGGCAACCGGTCGATCTGGCCTGACCACAGCGGTTTGCCGGACTTCGCGTCGAAGGCGCCGACAACATTGAACGACGCTGCGTAGAGCACGCCATTGGCAACAGCGGGTGCGGCCGAGAAGCCGTAGCCTTCGTCGGTGGTCTTCAGAAGCGAGCCTGTCGTCGCGTTCACGTTCCAGATGAGGAAGTCTTGCGTCGCGCCGTAGATGTGGCCCTTGGCCAGTGCGATCGAGCCGTTCAGATTGGGGCCGAGGCCGGTCTGCCACAGCTTGTTGCCGGTGCCCGCATCGAGTGCCGTGATCGATCTGTTGTCGTTGACGTAGACGATGCCGTGATCCACCACCGGCGATCCCGCGCTGCCGGA
>DATJUS010000030.1:0-3339 GCA_035502175.1 Rhizomicrobium sp. | reverse complement strand
CCACCGACACCGCACCGAACTCGCCCATCGCGCGCGCATTGCACAGAAGCACCCCGTAAAGCAGCGCCCATTTGATGTTCGGCAGCGTCACACGGAAGAAGGTGCTGAGGCCCGACGCGCCAAGCGACACGGCGGCCTCTTCCTCATCGCGGCCCTGGTCGACCATCAGCGGGATCAACTCGCGTGCCACGAACGGGAAGGTCACAAAGATCGTCGCCAGCACGATTCCCGGCAATGCAAAGATGATCTTGATGTCGTTGTCGCGCAGCCATTGGCCCATCCATCCCTGCAACCCGAAGATCAGCACGAAGACGAGACCGGACACGACCGGCGAGATCGAGAACGGGAGATCGATCAGGGTGATGAGAAGGTTTTTGCCGCGGAAATCGAACTTGGCGATGCACCACGATGCGGCGAGTCCGAAGATCATGTTCGCCGGCACCGCGATGGCGGCGACGAGCAACGTGAGTTTGATCGCGGCGACCGCATCGGGCTCGATCAGCGCGTCCCATGCCATCTTCCAGCCCTGCGCCAGCGCCTCGCTGAACACGGTGAGCAGCGGCATGAACAGGAACAGGATGAGGAATCCAATGGCGATGGTCGCCAGTGTGATCTTCACCAGCGGATGATCGTCGGTCGCGGCGCGCGGGCGGAGGATGTTTCTCATCGGCGCGACGAGGTCCAGGCCTGCAGCGCATTCAGCGCCAGCAGGAACACAAACGAAATCGCCAGCATGACCACGCCGATGGCGGCCGCGCCGGCGTAATCATATTCCTGGAGCTTGATGATGATCAGCAGCGGCGTGATCTCCGACACCATCGGCAGATTGCCGGCGATGAAGATCACCGACCCGTACTCACCGACTGCGCGCGCGAACGCCATCGCCGTGCCGGTGAGCAAGGTCGGCGCCAGCATCGGCAGAATCACGCGGCGGAACGTCTGGAAGCGCGTCGCGCCGAGCGTGGCCGATGCTTCCTCGGAATCGCGATGCAGATCCGCCAGCACCGGCTGCAGGGTGCGCACGACGAACGGCATGCCGATGAACACCAGCGCGACCATCACGCCATAGGGCGTGTAGGCGATGTTGATGCCGGCCTTGTCGAGCGGTCCACCGATCCAGCCATTGTTGGCGTAGAGCGCGGAGAGCGCGATGCCCGCCACCGCCGTCGGCAGCGCGAACGGCAGATCGACCAAGGCGTCGACCAGTTTCTTCCCGAGAAAGCGATAGCGCACCAGCACCCAAGCGACGATGAAGCCGAACACGCTGTTGATCAGCGCGGCAATCGCCGAGGCGCCGAACGACAGCTTGAGCGCATGGAGCACGCGCGGCTGCGAGATCTCCGCCCAGAACCCGCTCCATCCCAGCTCCCACGGACGGATGATCAGCGCCGCCAGCGGGATGAGAACGATCGCGCTCAGGTAAAAGAGCGTGAAGCCAAAAGAGAAGCCGAAGCCGGGTAACGCGCTCCGGCTTCGGAATCTTCGTATCGGAAGCGCCAGACTGGCCAAGACTTATTGCCCCGGCTTGTAGATCTGGTCGAACACACCGCCGTCGGAGAAGTGAACCTGCTGCGCCTTGGTCCAGCCGCCGAACACGTCGTCGATCGTGTAGAGCGGAAGGTCCGGGAACTGCGCGCGGTGCGCCTTCAGCACGTCCTGATCGCGCGGGCGATAATAGTCCTTCGCCTCGATCTCCTGCGCTTCCTTCGTGTAGAGGAACTGCAGATAGGCTTCCGCAACCTTGCGCGTTCCGTGACGATCGACGTTCTTGTCGATCAGCGCGACCGGCGGTTCTGCGAGGATGGAGTTCGACGGATAGACGATCTGGAACTTGTCGCCGCCGGCTTCCTTCAGCGCCAGATGTGCCTCGTTCTCCCACGACAGCAGAACGTCACCGATGCCGCGCTGCGCGAATGTCGTCGTCGCGCCGCGCGCACCGGTGTCGAGCACCGGCACATGCTTGTAGAGCTGCGCGACGAAAGCCTTCGCCTTGTCCTTGTTTCCGCCCGGCGCCTTTTCGGCATAAGCCCACGCCGCAAGGTACGACCAGCGCGCGCCACCCGACGTCTTCGGGTTCGGCGTCACGACATGGATGCCCGGTTTGATGAGATCGGGCCAGTCCTTGACCTTCCACGGATTGCCCTTGCGCACCAGAAACACGATGGTCGAGGTGTAGGGCGTGGAGCCCTGCGGCAGCTTCTTCTGCCAATCGGCGGGAAGCAGCTTGGCCTTCTGCGCGATCGCGTCGATGTCGTAGGCGAGCGCGAGCGTCGCCACATCGGCATCGAGACCGTCGATGATGGCGCGGGACTGCGCGCCCGAGCCGTTGTGCGACATGTTGATCGTCACCGTGTCGCCGGTCTTCTGCTTCCACTGCGCCGCGAACGCGCCATTGATGTCCTTGTACAGCTCGCGGGTCGGATCGTAGCTGACGTTCAGCAGCGTCACGTTCGCTGCCTGCGCCGTGGTCGTTGCGAGCAGTGCGCAGGCCAGGGTCGTAGCAATGAGTTTCTTCATCTGTTGTCTCCGGCTCAGAACGATATCTGCGTGCGCAGCGAGATGGCGCTTTCATGCGCATTCGCGTTGGTGCCCGTTCCAGAAAGCCTGGACACATCAGTGCGCTGGTAATCGAGCATGAAGCGCAGCACCTGGTTCGGGTACCAGTTGACGCCCACCGTTCCGATGCGCTGGTCGCCGCCGCGGATACCGTCGAGCGGTGTCGCCGTGCCGGCCGCGCCCGCGTGGTAGTTCAGGTTGAGATCGCTGTAGCGCGCCACGATTTCCCAGGCGCCGATGCCGGCCTTATCCATCGTGAACGGATCGTTGGGCTTCGGCGCACCGAAGGAGCCGGTATCCGCCTTCCACTTCTTCTCTTCGCCGGTGAGGATCCAGCTGCCCTGCAGATACCAGCCGTTGAAGTCGGGATCGGACAGATCGAGCGGATTGCCCGCCGTGCGGCGATCGACGCTGAAGCCGAAATAACCGCCCTGGCCGTAGAAATTGTGGTAGTTGCCGGCCGCTTCCGCGCCCCACTCGAACACATGGCTCGCGTCGATCGAGCCGGTGTTGATCAGCTTGATGTTATTGTCATCGACGTTGAGTTCCGGCCGCTCGCTCAGTGAGAAGAGATGCGGCGAATTGGGGCCCGCAACGCTGTCCGGGAGCTTGACGACATAGGTGAAGTCGCCGCCGAACGCGAAGTTCACATCGTCCGATGCGATCGGGCGATAGGCGACGCGGCCGACCAGCGCCTGCTGTTCGTCGAACTGGCCGGTGGCCCCGACAAGGCTGCCGGTATAGGCGACCGACGCGAAGTAGTTGTCGTCATAGGCGAACACC